>NZ_JACJEK010000020.1:0-92278 GCF_014164015.1 Pseudoalteromonas sp. SR41-1 | reverse complement strand
TTAATCGCGGCGTGAGGTTTGTAACCTAGCGGGCTAAGTAAAAACCGAGCAAAGCTTCCGCGTCCTGCTCACGCCCCTTACCTACATCCATGTAGGCAACAAAGAGTAAATTGCCCCTAGGCAGAACCCTTCGGCAGCGCATGTTTGGCATTTATTCCACGTTACCGCCTATTTATGGGAAATAACCACGCTGCATAGGCTCTGCCTTGCCTAAATACCAAACATACTGCTGTAAATTTAACCTCGAAAGATAAGCAGGCCCTAGGAAATAATATGTCAGAGTCTAAATATGGTCAGTTTGTACTGGCGCCCCGTTCGTATTTTTTCACTGCTATAGCGAGCGTAGTATTTGCGTTTAAAGGCTTTAGTTATAATGCATGGCGGATGGAGGCAAGTGAAGATAACAATAATACACGCATTGCTAGCTTTCAAATTTTACAAGAACTAGCCGAGCTTATTGTATTTGCGGCACATTACGATAATAACAAAATAGATGGCAGCCCCAGAAAAGGCTGGGTTAAAGTTAACTTAATTCATGACTTAAGCTACTTAGCCGTTGATAAAGTACATTTAAAAACAAAAGACTTACAAAAGGTCTGGCAAACAAATTGGCCAAATATGGTTGATCACCAAAGTGCTGCGCAATCTATTACACATGCCATAGACAGTGTGCGTACAGAAGTTGTGAGTGAATTAAAGCGCCTTGATTAAGTGAGCAACTTGCGCCGTTGAGCGTTGCAAGTAAGCGGCGCTCAGTAAAATTGTGGTCTCGTTAACTTTTTGCCCTTTTATTACGTTGGCAAGCTGTTGTTTAGCGTTAGGATTTTGTTTTTGCTCTATTTCCATTAATGCTAACAAAGCTGAAAATTCATGCTTTACCGGTGTGCTAGGTTTATTTGCATAGGCTATGTAGCAGGCAACCGGTGTTAAGCCATGAGAGTTGGGCTGCGCCAGCGCTTTAGCTAACTCATCATTTGATTCAAACAACATCAAAGAGCGCACATAGTTAAATGGCAGCTTTGTCGCATCGGCATGCTTAAACACATTGTGCAGTACGTTATTTCCTTGTGTATCTTGTACTAAAAAGCCTTTATTTACTTTCAGCGCAGGGGTAAAAAAGCTCAATGCGTCAATATTAGTGAGTTGATTAATAAATGGAGAAGGCGCTGTGTTAGAGCTTAATATCCGCGTTGCTATGTTTTGCATAAAGTCATACTTAACACTCAACCGTTGGGCGCTGTCATATAAATGGTTAAGCTGCAAAGTTTGCTGAGCAGGGCTTAACTGCTTAAAGTCGTTATCGAGCTCATTTAACTGTTGCTTTGAAATACGCGCATTAAGTAGTTGTATGCTTAAATCCATTATTATTTCCAAAAATCTTTTTTACTACTATAAAACAAAAAAGGCCGCAAATGCGACCTTTCATATTTAAAGCAATTGTTTAAATTGGTTTTAAGCTTTTTTGCTTGCTACCCATTCATTAACAAAGTTCTCTAGTACATTTAGTGGTACAGGACCATTTTTAAGTACTACGTCGTGGAACTGGCGAATATCAAACTTATCACCCAGTTGCTTTTTAGCGTCTTCACGAAGCTCTAAAATCTTAAGCATACCCACTTTATAAGCCGTTGCTTGTGAAGGCATTACAATGTGACGCTCAACCATTTTAACACCGTCAGATGTTGCATTAGGCGTGTTATTCACGTAGTAATCAATACCTTCTTGGCGAGTCCACTTCATCGCGTGAATACCCGTATCAACCACTAGACGACATGCGCGCCATAGCTCCATTGAAAGACGACCAAAATCTGAGTAAGGGTCTGAGTACATGCCCATTTCTTTAGGAATAAACTCTGAGTATAAACCCCAACCTTCAATATATGCTGTGTAGCCACCAAATTTACGGAACTTAGGAACGCCTTCTAGTTCTTGCGAAATAGCGATTTGCATGTGGTGACCCGGAATACCTTCGTGGTAAGCAAGTGCTTCCATTTGATATGTTGGCATAGCTTCCATGTCATAAAGGTTAGCGTAGTAAATGCCTGGGCGTGAACCATCTGGAGCTGGCTGTTGGTAAAATGCCTTGCCCGCAGCTTTTTCACGGAATGCTTCAACTGCTTTTACTTTTAAATCAGCTTTTGGTTTAACAATGAATAACTCATCTAAGCGTGTTTTCATTGTATCAATAAGTCCAGTGGCTTCATCAAGGTAGCGTTGCTTACCTTGTGCATCATTAGGGTAGTAAAATTGTTTGTCAGTTTTCATAAACTGCATAAACGCTTTTAAGTCGCCTTTAAAGCCTACTTTATCTTTAATTTCACGCATTTCATCATGAATACGTGTCACTTCAGATAAACCAATTGCATGAATTTCTTTAGCCGTTAAATCTGTTGTTGTAGTGCGCTTAAGTGCGTTGTTATAAAACGCTTCGCCATCTGGTAATTTCCATGCGCCATCGCGATCATCAGCACGCTTCTCAAGCTGCGCTAGGTAATTAATTAGCTTAGAGTAAGATGGTTTAACAGCCGATTTTAATGCATCTGATGCATCGCTGATTAATGAGTCTTTTTCGTTTTGGTTAATTTCAAGCGCTGTTACTTTTCGTTTAAAGTCAGCAAGCAATGTAGAATCATCGCCTTTTTCAAACGGTGCACCGTGAATAATGTTTTTGCTTGAATCAATAACATGCGGGAATACAAATTTAGGGGCTATGATGCCTTTTTCTGCACGTACAGTTAAATCAGCGATAAGCTGATCAATAACACCAGTTACACCATTTAGGCGTGAAATGTAGTCTTTAGCTTCTTTTACATTACTAATTGAGTGCTGATTAATTAAAAACGCAGGGATCATAGAATGTGTACCAAACATCTGGTTCACAGGGTAATTATGGTAGCGCCATTTAAAGTCAGCAATTGAGCTTTCAAGATCCTGTTTTTTTAAGTCGTAGCTAACTTTTGTTGCATCATCTAATAGATCACGATTAATTGCTTTTAATGCAACTAGGTCAGCTTTTGTTTGTGCTAAATCTTTAAGCTTTCTTTCTTCGCTGCCATCGTCCCATTTATCGTAATCTTGCTTAATCCCCATGTATGTTTGATATACAGGGCTGCTCATTACATCGCGGTTAAATGTATCTTCAAAAAATGCATTGGCTTTGTCTATTTCACTTTGTTGTGATTGAACTGCTTGTGCAATAGGGGCTGAAGTAGATTGTTGTGTTGTTTGCTGGCAACCAGCAAGTAGTGCAACGCTTACTGCGGCCGCAATAAAAGTGAGTTTACGCATTGTTTTCCCTTTTGTTGTTAGAAACCCATTAGGGTGATTTATATTTATTAGTTTTATATTGTTGTGCAGTGCCTTAGCGCTACACAAACAATTCTAGCAGGTCATTTAAAAAGCGATGACCTTTTAAGGTTACCTGCCAATGGCTGTCTGTTTGAGTCAATAAACCTTTATTTATTGCTTGGTTTAATGCACTTTGCTGACTTTGCAGCGGCAGTGTTGTTAGTTTATTAAAGTCATTAATTGGGCAAGGCTCAACAAGGCGAAAGCGATTCATAAAAAATTCAAACGCTAAATCGTCTTGCTCTACATGCCAGCTTTTATACATATATGGTTTAATTAAATCCATATAGCCGCGTGGATGTTTAACCTTTTCGGTACGCGTTATAAGCCCTGTATTTGCATCAGTAACCTTACCATGTGCGCCGCAGCCAATACCGAGATAATCGCCAAAACGCCAATAATTTAAGTTATGTTGGCATTGATAGCCCGGTTTTGCATAGCCCGATATTTCGTATTGCACGTAACCTGCTTGCGCGAGTAACTCAACCCCTTGTTCTTGAATGTCCCACAGTGTTTCATCTTGTGGCAAGGTAGGGGGCTTTGAAGCAAACTGAGTATTGGGTTCAATAGTTAGTTGATACCAAGATATATGCGGTGGATCGAGCGCTATTATTTGTTTTAAATCACTCAGAGCATCATCAAGTGTTTGCCCAGGTAAGCCATGCATTAAATCAAGGTTAAAGCTATTTAAACCGGCTTCTTTAGCTTGTTGCGCGGCATAGTTTGCCTCGTCGCTGCCATGAATCCGACCAAGAGCTTTTAACTTGTCGTTTTGCATGCTTTGCACACCGATAGAAATACGGTTAATGCCTGCTTTTACGTAATCTTTAAAGCGACCTGTTTCTACTGTACCAGGGTTGGCTTCAAGGGTGATTTCGCAGTGTTCTTCAAGCCCAATTAAGTTGTCGACTTCATTTAATAAACGGGTATAAGCTGCACCAGTTAATAAGCTTGGTGTGCCGCCACCAATAAAAATGCTGTGAATTTTACGTCCTTGCACTAAGTGCAAATCTGCTTTTAAGTCATCAATTAAGTGTTGAACATATTCAGCTTCAGGTATTTCACCTTTTTGTCCGTGGCTATTAAAATCGCAGTACGGGCATTTTTGCACGCACCAAGGCACATGCACATATAAGCTCAGTGGTGGAAGGTTCACAGGCCGCCTTTTTGCTGTAGTTCTAGTAATAATTTTTGCAGCGCTTGTCCGCGATGACTCACTGCATTTTTTTGCTCTTTTGTAAGCTCAGCACTCGTACAATTTTTCTCTGCTACAAAAAACACAGGATCGTAACCAAATCCACCGTTGCCATTTTGAGTGAGCGTAATTTCGCCCTCCCAACTAGCACTACAAATAAGCGGAGTAGGGTCGTCTGCGTGGCGCATTAACACCAGTACACACCAAAAACGTGCACTGCGAATAGGATTATCACCTAAATCTACGAGTAACTTATCAATGTTATCTTGATCGCTGGCACCTGGGCCTGCAAAACGGGCTGAGTAAACACCGGGTGCGCCATTTAGGCCATCAACTTCCAAACCTGAGTCATCGGCAATAGCAGGCATGCCAGTAATTTTAGCAGCATGGCGCGCTTTAATAATGGCATTTTCAACAAAGGTAGTGCCGGTTTCGGCAACTTCACCTACGTTAAAATCGCTCTGTGGAACTACATTAATATTCAAAGGGCTTAGCATGTTAGCTAGCTCTTTTACTTTGCCAGGGTTACCTGTAGCAAGTACTAAAGTTTTGGTCATGTTATTAATCTACGTAAAATTTTTGCTGAAACTGTAATTTTTGAAATTGATTACTTTGTTGTATTTCAATCTCAAAGCGTAAAATCTCTTCGTTGGTGTAATCAACTTGGGCAAGGTAATAAATTGACTCACCTTCTTTTACTTCTTTAAAAGTAAGCGTTTGTTTGTTGCCAAGTAGGTTTTTAGCTGTGCCTGTAAGCTTTGCCGTTTGTGCTGTTTTATCGGCATCATTTTTTAATATAGAAATGTTTACAACCCCTTTGTAGCCACTGCGCTCAAGGTTGTACGCTTTTGCTATTTTTGGCTGAATAAAAGTAGAAGGAAAGGCGATGTAATGCACTTGCCAAGGGCCAAGCTCTTTGTATTGTGCGCCCTGCATTTCTTCGCTTTGCGCGTTAAATGCAAATGCTAAACAAGCAATAAAACAAAACTTAATTAAACGGTTCATTATGTATTCCTCAAAACATATAAAAAAGAGGCCTTTGGGCCTCTAATTAAAAAATCCATATTAGACTAAAAAATCCATAAGCAGCATTTGCAAAAACTGAATACCAATAATAAGCACTAAAACTGATAAATCTAAGCCACCCATTGATGGTAATATTTTACGAATTGGTTTTAGCATTGGTTCAGTAAGCTGGTGGAAAACCGCTTCTATAGGGTTATAGCCTTGGCTAACCCAACTTAAAATAGCGCGAATAATAAGTACCCAAAATACTAAATTAAGGCCTTCTTTTAGTACCGTTATAAGTGCTTGAATAAGTACAGGCTGTATTGCCCACGCATTATATATAACAAGCATTAAAGTACTAATTTTGGCTACAGCCACTATAAATGCCAGCAACAGAGATGCTAAATCAAGTCCGCCAAACCCCGGAATGATTTTACGCAGTGGCTTTACCGCAAACGAAGTGGCTTTAACCACAAACTGGCTCATTGGATTATAAAAGTCGGCTTTTGCCCACTGCAGCCAAAAGCGCAGTAATACCACCATTAAAAACAAATCAAACAGGGTACTGATTAAAAATTGCATGGCATTCATAGTGTAACCTTCAATAAAAAGTGGTTTTAAAGTTCTTTTTCCATTTGCTCTGCACGCGCAATACACGCATCCATTGCATCGCCAACGGTTTTAGTTAAGCCTTCGTCTTTTAAGTGCTCAACAGCTGCGTGAGTAGTGCCGCCTTTAGATGTTACGTTTGAACGTAGTTGCGAAATACTAATATCAGGCTGGCTAAGTGCCATTTCGGCAGCGCCAAGGGCTGTTTGTTGTACCAGGCGACGAGCGTCTTCATCGTTAAAGCCCAGCGCTTTTGCTTTTTCTTCTATGGCTTCCATAAATAAGAAAAAGTAAGCAGGTGATGAGCCGGTTACAGCAATAATATCGTTAATTTGTGACTCTTTTTCCACCCATACAACAATGCCCGTGCATTCAAAAACTTGTTGTACAAATTCGTGTTCGCTTGGTGTTTCGCCCGCACCATATAAACCTGATACTCCGCGACCTAATAAAGATGGCGTGTTTGGCATGCAACGTACCATTTTAACGTCTTGGCCTAGCATTTCACGCAAACGTTTTACAGTTAAGCCCGCAGCAACAGAAATAAACAGTTTATCGCTAAAATCTACGCCCGACTCTTGAAACGATTTACATAAATCGCCCATCATTTGTGGTTTAACAGACAAAACAATTACATCAGCATCGCGCAGGGCTTCGTTATTGTCACTGGTGGTTTGCACCTTGAAATCAAATGCTACCTTTTCAAGCTTTTCTTGGTTGCGGTTAGTCGCAATTATGTTACTTGCGTTAAAGCCGTTTTTTACCATGCCACCAATAATGGCGTAGCTCATATTACCTGTGCCTATAAATGCGATTTTTTTATCTGACATAAATCTGTTATCACCTTTTAAGTTCGTGTTCCAAAAATGTCTGTGCCGATCCTTACCATGGTTGAGCCTGCGCTAATGGCAGCTTCAACATCGTTACTCATACCCATCGACAAAGTATCTACTTGAGGATATTGGGTCTTTAGTTTATCAAAGCAAGTTTGTAATTGCTCAAAAGATTGAATTTGCGTATCCAGTTTGTCGCTTTTAGCGGGAATTGCCATTAAACCTCGAAGTGTTAAGTGCTCACATTGGTTAATATAATCGGCAAGTTCATCTATTTCATCGCGGCGGCAACCTGACTTTGCTTCCTCATTACTTATATTTACTTGAATAAGTATATTAAGAGGTGGTTTATCGTTTGGGCGCTGGGAATCTAATCGCTTTGCTATTTTTATGCGATCAACACTTTGCACCCAATCAAAGTTAGCAGCTACTAATGCACTTTTATTTGATTGAATAGGGCCAATGAAATGCCAAATGATGTCGCTATATGACTGTAGTTGAGCTATTTTATCTATAGCCTCTTGAACATAAGATTCACCAAATTCGCGCTGACCATGCTCATAAGCTGCAATAATATCTTCGCTTGGTTTAGTTTTAGACACTGCTAGTAGAGTAACTTCGTTAGTGTTTCGCTGTGTGTTTTTTGCCG
The DNA here is from genome assembly GCF_014164015.1 of Pseudoalteromonas sp. SR41-1. Taxonomy (NCBI): domain Bacteria; kingdom Pseudomonadati; phylum Pseudomonadota; class Gammaproteobacteria; order Alteromonadales; family Pseudoalteromonadaceae; genus Pseudoalteromonas; species Pseudoalteromonas sp. SR41-1. Next base: position 84,636 of record NZ_JACJEK010000020.1, on the reverse strand, counting down.
CGTCTGCAATTCTAGCGTAGGCGGATGTGAGTCGTTCTGCTATTGTAACCATATATTTATCAGTTAGTTGTGGAGTCATAAATGGATATTACCGAATTATTAGCGTTTAGTGTGCAACACAAAGCATCCGATTTACATTTATCGTCGGGTGTTTCACCTATGATACGCGTAGACGGTGATGTTCGCCGCATTAATATACCAGCCCTTGCAGACAAAGACGTAAACAGTCTGGTTTACGATATTATGAACGATAATCAACGCAAGGACTACGAACAAAACCTCGAAGTGGATTTTTCGTTTGAAGTGCCTAATTTAGCACGTTTTCGTGTGAATGCGTTTAACTCTAATCGCGGGCCTGCTGCGGTATTTCGTACCATACCAAGTGAAGTGTTAACGCTTGATGATTTAGGTGCGCCAGATATTTTTAAAACAATCTCTGATACCCCACGTGGACTCGTGTTAGTCACAGGGCCAACGGGTTCTGGTAAATCAACAACACTTGCCGCTATGGTCGATTATATAAATCAAAATAAACATCACCATATTCTAACAATAGAAGATCCAATCGAGTTTGTTCACGATAATAAATTAAGTTTAATTAACCAACGTGAAGTTCACCGCGATACACATAGCTTTTCAAACGCGCTACGTAGTGCATTGCGTGAAGACCCTGATGTAATACTTGTGGGTGAGTTACGTGATTTAGAAACAATTCGTCTTGCAATGACTGCTGCCGAAACGGGTCACTTAGTGTTTGGCACGCTACATACAACATCTGCACCAAAAACTATTGACCGTATTATTGATGTATTCCCAGGTGAAGAAAAAGCTATGGTGCGCTCAATGTTATCTGAATCTTTACGTGCGGTAATTTCACAAACACTGCTTAAAAAAATTGGTGGTGGGCGAGTTGCAGCACACGAAATTATGATTGCAGTTCCTGCTATTCGTAACTTAATTCGTGAAGATAAAATTGCACAAATGTATTCGTCTATTCAAACCGGTGCGTCTGTGGGCATGCAAACAATGGATCAGTGTTTAACTAATTTAGTTAATCACGGTATTGTTACAAATACGGCAGCGAAAGAAAAAGCGCAAGACAAAACACAATTTGGTGGGTAAGAAATTATTATGGCTTTATCTTTAAACGACTTTTTACTCATAATGATTGAGAAAAAGGGTTCTGACCTATTTGTATCGAGTCAGTTACCTGTAAGTGCAAAAATAAACGGTGAACTAACAGCTCTCAGTGACGATAGACTGACTGATGAGCAATCGCTTGAGTTAGTAGAATCTGCAATGAGCGAGAAGCAAAAAGCAGAGTTTCATACAACGAAAGAGTGTAACTTTGCGATTGCTACCGACGAAGGGCGTTTTCGTATTTCTGCTTTTTGGCAGCGCGATAGAGCAGGTATGGTTATTCGCCGTATTGTGACGCAAATTCCTGATGTGAGTGATTTAGGTCTGCCGTCTACGCTGACAGATGTAATTATGTCTAAACGCGGTCTAGTCTTGTTTGTAGGTGGTACAGGTACGGGTAAATCGACCTCACTAGCTGCACTTATTGGTTATCGAAACCGTAATCAACGAGGTCATATACTGACCATTGAAGATCCGATTGAGTTTGTTCATGAGCATCGTAAAAGTATTATTACTCAGCGCGAAGTAGGGCTTGATACAGAAAGCTTTGAGTCGGCACTTAAAAGCTCATTACGCCAAGCTCCAGATGTTATTTTGATTGGTGAAATTCGATCGCAAGAAACCATGGAATACGCCCTAAGCTTTGCTGAAACCGGGCACCTGTGTGTTGCAACACTACATGCTAATAATGCGAACCAAGCGATTGACCGTATTATGCATTTAGTACCAAAAGAAAAACACGATAAGCTTAAGTATGACTTAGCACTTAACTTACGTGCCATTGTTGCTCAGCAATTAGTGCCGACTGCTGATGGTGAAAGCCGTGTTGCAGCTATTGAAATATTGCTTAACTCACCAATGGTCGCTGAACTGATTAAAAATGGTGATATTGGCGGAATTAAAGAGGCAATGGCTAAGTCGAAAGAAATGGGCATGCAAACCTTTGACCAAGCGTTATTTGAGTTGTACAGACAGCAGCGAATTAACTACGCTGATGCACTGCACCATGCTGACTCGCCAAATGATTTACGCTTAATGATAAAACTGCGCAATAACGAACAACAAGGTGCGGGCTTTTTACAGGGCGTTACTATTGATGGCCTTGATGATAAAAATAGCGATCAATAATTTAAAAGTAATTAATAAAAAAGCGCCAATTGGCGCTTTTTTTATTTGTATTAAGGGTTGTTTATATAGCCAGTTTATTCACCGTAACTAGATTCAAAAAAGCTTTCTAAAATAATAACCGCAGACATATTATCTACGTTACCTTTACCTAAGTTTTTATAGCCGCCACTTTCAAAAAGTCGCGCTTTAGCATCCGCTGTCGTTAAGCGCTCATCCCGTGTTTGCACAGGAATGCCATAATGATTATGCAATCTGTTGGCAAACTTTTTTGCTTTAAAGGTAACCTCTTGTGATGTTCCATCCATATTTAGTGGTAAACCAACAACCATTAAGTCAGGCTGCCACTCGGCTACTTGTACGGCGATATGGTCCCAGTTAGGAATGCCATCTTGTGCTTTTACAGCCTTAAGGCTAGACGCACTGCCGGTTAACTCTTGCCCAATAGCAATACCAATACTTTTGGTGCCAAAGTCAAAGCCCATTACAGTGCGTTCGCCTTGCGGCTTAAGCGATTTTTTTGTCATGTGTATCTTGTTTAAGTTTGCTAAGGGTTAGTTACTATTATGCGTGACCAGCTTCAGGGCTGAGTTGGCTAATATCAAAGCCCAACATTGAAACTGCTTTTTCCCATCGTTTTTCAACGGGGGTATCAAAAATGATCTTCGGATCGGCTTCTATGATCAACCAGCTGTTATCAAGTAACTCTTGTTCGAGTTGTCCTTGCTCCCACCCTGAATAACCAAGTGTAATAATAAACTGCTCTGGTGCTTGTGCAGTGGTTAAGTTTGCTAGAACGTCTTTTGAGGTAGTGATCATAATATCGCTACTGAGTTTTTGACTTGCTGAATAACCCGATTGGGGAGAGTGCAGTACAAAACCACGGTCAGTTTTAACGGGCCCACCTGCAAACACACTTACTTTTGCTGCGTTTTGCGTTTTGTCGTTATCAATTTCTATTTTATCTAAAAGTTCGCCAACAGTAACATCAATAGGTTGGTTTATTACCAAGCCCATAGCCCCATCTTCATTGTGCTCACAAATATAGGTAACAGCACGTTTAAAAAAAGGGTCTTGCATTGACGGCATCGCGATTAAAAAATGATTTTCTAATGACTGCATAGATTTCACCCTTTTTAGTTAATGAACTTTGAGTATGGCATAGTTATTTAAATTGACATAAAAAGCCCATTAATTGCATGAAAGGCTTAAACTAATGGGCTTTTTATTGTGGTAATTACTTACCTAATTTACGCTCAATTGCATCAAATAAAATACCTGTGATAGAAATATCATAAGCAGCTTCAATTTCGCGTACGCACGTTGGTGCAGTTACGTTAATTTCAGTTAATTTATCGCCAATAATATCTAAACCTACAAATATTAAGCCTTTTTCTTTGAGCGTTGGTGCAACAGCTTGCGCTATTTTTAAATCTGATTCGCTAAGTGGACGGGCTTCACCTCGACCGCCTGCAGCCAAATTACCGCGTGTTTCACCATTTTGTGGTATACGCGCTAAACAATATGGAATAACTTCGCCATCAACTACTAGTACGCGCTTATCGCCTTGTTTGATCTCTGGAATGTAATTTTGCACCATTGCGAAGCGGCTGCCGTGCTCGGTTAACGTTTCACAAATTACACCAATGTTGGCATCGTCTTCTCTGATGCGAAAAATCGATGCGCCACCCATGCCATCAAGCGGCTTTAAAATAATGTCTTTATGCTGTGCTAAAAATTCACGAATTTGTTTTTGGCTACGTGTAACAAGTGTGTCTGGCGTATGCTCGCTAAACCATGCTGTAAACAGCTTTTCGTTAGCATCGCGAAGGCTTTGTGGCTTGTTAATTATTAACGTACCTTCTTGTTCAGCACGTTCTAAAATATACGTCGCGTAAATGTATTCAGTATCAAAAGGAGGGTCTTTACGCATTAGAATTACGTCAAGATCGGCAAGGGCTATAGTGGCTTTTTCTTCAAGCTCATACCATTTTTCTGCATTATTAAACACTTGCGCTTTAGACGCTGTAGCGTACGACTTGCCTTTACGAAGAGATAAATCGTCCATCTCCATATAATAAATTTCGTAGCCACGTTCTTGCGCTTGCATCATCATTGCAAAACCGGTGTCTTTTTTGATGTTAAATCCACTAATAGGATCTGAAATAATACCTAACTTAATTGCCATGCGCTGTGCCTTACTATAAATGTTACTGTTTATATGAGGGTGCTTTTAGTTATTTCAATTAGCTAAATCGCCAAATTGAAGTTGTAATGCACTTAAGACCGTTAAAGCGGCTGTTTCCGTTCGTAAAACGCGCGGGCCTAAGCGAATATCTACAAACTCTAGTTGTTTGGTTAGTGCCATTTCATCGTCGGTAAAGCCACCTTCTGGGCCTACTAAAAAGCGTACGCCATCTTTAGGTACCGTAATGGTTTTAATGCTGTGCTCAGCACGAGGGTGAAGAGTGAGCTTAATTGCATCGGTTTGTTGTGCAAGCCATTGTTTTAAATCTATAGGTGGGTGAATAATTGGCACAAAATTACGCCCTGACTGCTCAGCCGCAGCAATTGCAATTTTTTGCCATTGTTGGTGTTTTTTCTCAAGACGATCGCCCATTAGTTTCACACCACAGCGCTGACTAAAAATAGGGGTGATTTCGGTAATACCTAGTTCAACTGACTTTTGAATTGTAAAATCCATCTTATCACCACGAGATACACATTGACCTAAATGAATTTTAAGTGGAGATTCTACATCGTGAGGGTTAAGTTCTAATGGCATTACGACGACTGTTTTTTTTGTTACCTCAATTATTTCACTAAGGTATTCGCCACCTTCGCCATTAAAAATAGATACATGCTCGCCTACTTTCATGCGCAGCACTCTGCCAATATGCCCTGCAGCATCGTCATCTAAAGTTACAGGGGTGTTTAGGGCAATACTCGATGTTTGATAAATATGAGGAACTCGCATAGGGCGTCACTTACTACATAGCGTAAAATATATATTGCTATGGTAAGTAAGCTGGGGGCTGTGCGCAATTATTTATTTTTATTAAGTTGTTCGGCGAGATCTATTAAATCTTGTGGGGTGTGTGCTATATCGTGATGATTTTGCGAAGGTTCCGTTAACGTCTCGTCGGTAACCCGGCTGAGTGTATAGCCTGTATCATCAAGATTTATTAAAAAGCGTTCTTCATGTAAGGAGTTATAAATAAAGCGCTGCTTATCACTTGCGAGTAAATAATCGGTGCTATTGAAAAGGACTCCGTGTAAATCGTGATGATCTTTTAAATAATTAATTAACTCAGAAACGCTTATTTCGTTTTCAAGATCGCAATAGCTGTAGTCTTTAATAAGCTCGTCAAACATCATTTTTACTAATTGGCGGGTATTACTGCCTGCAGCAATAAGTGTACTCGCTTTTGTTATGCCATTACTATTTACATAGTATTCGGCAAATGCGCGGCTAAATTCGTTGTCTATGTCAATTAACAAATAGTTCGTTATTTCAGGCGGCATAGAGCTAGGACCTTGTTGCATCTAAGTAATTACCATTATTACTTAAATGCAGACGTTTTAATTGCTGTATTTTCAGTAAAAAAGGTCTAAAGAGAAAACATACTAATAAGTAAATAACCTATAGCACAAAAAACAGCAAATTCTATGCATGCTACCCCAATATTATCTTGATGGTCTATTTCAAGAGCCGTATCAATATTTGGTAAAGAGATAACTTTTATCACATACGTTAAGCCGTAAAGTAGTATCCACATTACACCGCAATGCATTACAAGTGTAAATATGTTTTCAACCATTTTACCGTTTTGAAATGCTGCGCTAGATAAACCAGCATATACAGCCAACGCTAAGCCAATTGATTTTCCAGCATATCTTATACCAATAGATGTATTTTCTAGGTTAAAGTTACTTTGTAGTGACGCACCTTGGTTTGCTTTTGCAAAACGGTGTTCTCGTATTTTGCTATCAAGTGCAAACATCCCCTGAAGTGTAAAAAAGCTAACGCAAGCAATAAGTAAGTTGCTAAACCCTTGCGTGTGCGTCCACGTGTACAAGCCCAGTGCAATAATACAGTTAGCGATTAACATTCCTGAGTCTACCAATGCAGCACATACATTTTGTTTTAGTATGGCAGCTTCTTCATTAAATCTGTGGAGTATCCATTTTCTGTGAATTAAATGGCCCACTTTTATAAAAGTGAATAAGAGAACAATAATAATTAATACTTTTAACGGGTTTGACTGTGCAGTGCTTACGCTTATTTCGTCAAATAAAAAGGCTATAGTGGCTATAACAACCGATATTTCAGATGCAAAACTAATACCCATGGCAAAGTTGTCGTGTTGCGCTAACTCATCTTTAAGCGCTTGTTTTGCTTTGATTTGAGTGACAACTCGTAAACAAAAAATAGTTATGCAAATAACCGCAAAACTAATGGCAATCGCAATAAAACTAGTGTTAGATAAAGACAAATATGACATGGTGATCCTAATTAAGTTAACCTTTCTAGGTTTTAATCATTCTAGTACGGTTATTGATGATATAAAAGAGAGGATTGATGAGTAACGTAAAGCAACTTCCTATTCAATTACAAAAACTTGGCTTGATGCGCTTTGAACAGTTATACCCGCAGCAAAGTAAACAAAGTGAAGTTGTAAGGTTATTAGCATTAAGCGACTTTGCTTGGCGCAGTTTAGAGTCACAACCTGATTTAAATACCTGGCTATTATGCAAAGACGAAATACAAAATAGAGTAATAGACTCTCCTTTTAAAAACCTGAATTTAGCTGACCTTGATGAAGCACAGTGCCATAAAGTACTTCGTCAATATCGTGAAAAGTACTGGCTTAAAGTCGCCTTTTTAGATTTATGCTGTAATAACCCCATTGCCGATAGTATTAATTATATAAGCCAACTGGCTGACATGCTAATTAATAGCGCCAACCAATGGGCGCATGCACAGGTGGCAAAAGTAAATGGTGAACCGCTTGATGGACAAAACCAAGCAATGCCGCTAATGGTATTGGGGATGGGGAAGCTTGGCGGACAGGAGCTAAATTATTCCTCTGATATTGATCTTATTTTTGCGTATCCGCGCAGCACAAAAACCCAAGGTGGCCGCAGAAGCCTTGAGGCCCAAGTGTTTTATACCAAAGTTGCACAAAAACTGATTGCAGCACTTAACCAAGCCACCGGTGATGGGCAAGTATTTAGAGTTGATATGCGCCTACGCCCGTTTGGCGAAAGCGGCCCTTTGGTTATGAGCTTTAATGCCATTGAAGATTACTACCAAGAACAAGGGCGCGACTGGGAACGCTACGCCATGTTAAAAGGGCGCTTAATTGGCACTCCTAATAAGTATTGGGATGAATTTATTAAGCTTTTAAAGCCGTTTGTTTACCGCCGGTATATTGATTTTTCGGTGATTGAATCCTTGCGTAAAATGAAGTTAATGATTGCACAAGAGGTTCGCCGTAAACGCTTAACTAATAATATAAAACTAGGCGCTGGTGGTATTCGTGAAGTTGAATTTATAGTGCAAGCCCTGCAAATGGTAAGAGGTGGGCGAGAGGCTAATTTACAAACCCAATCTTTACTCAAAGCATTAAATGAGTTGGCACTTAACCAAGTTATAGATGAGCAAGAAGCAAGCGAGCTGAGGCGCAATTACCTTTATTTACGTAAAGTTGAGCAGTACCTTCAAATATTTGACGATCAGCAAACGCAAACACTCCCCGATGATGAATTGAATCAGCAGCGCTTAAATTTATTATTAGAACAAGCTGATTTTTCTGCCACTTTAAACACTATAGAAAAGGTGATGAAACAAGTTAACGGTGAGTTTGCACTTGTGATTGGCGAGGAAACCGTGCCACTTGATACCTGTGAAGGCGCATTTATTAGTGCTTGGGATCATGGTGATGTGAGCTTTTTAAAAGAGGCCAGAGATGAATGGCAAGCACCCCTTAACGATTTTAAATTAAGGCTGTCTAAGGTAAATATAGGTAACCGAGGGCGTGACACTCTTGATAAGTTAATGCCTGTTTTACTAAATCAATTAAATGACTTTAATGCCAGTGCAGCAGCTTTCACAATGGTTTGCCAAATTTTTAATAAGATAATTTCGCGTACTGCCTATTTAGAATTGCTTTACGAAAACCAAGGTGCATTAAAGCAACTTGTTTTACTGTGTTGTCATAGCAAATGGATAGGGGAGCATATTTCTCGCTACCCCATATTACTTGATGAACTAATAGACCCCGCAGTTCTTTATAAGCCAACCCCGCTCACAGCGTATAAAGATGAAATAAGACAGTATTTTTTACGAATAGAGCATGACGATTTAGAACTGCAAATGGAGTCGCTTAGGCAATTTAAGCAAACGCATCAATTACGAATTGCTGCCGCCGATGCAACCGGTGTTCTTGACGTAATGAAAGTAAGCGATCATTTAACCGTACTGGCAGAGGCGATTGTTGACCAAGCTGTTAATATTGCATGGCATAACACTGTTAAGCGCTTTGGTATGCCCCCTGGCACAGATGATGAAAATAAAGGTTTTGCTGTTATTGCATATGGTAAAACAGGTGGCTTAGAAGTCGGGTACGACTCAGATCTAGATTTGGTGTTTGTGCATAATCATGATGGCTCAAGCTTAACTAATGGTGAAAAACCGATAGATTCTCGCCAGTTTTATTTAAAGCTCGCTCAGCGCCTAATGCATTTATTTAATACCCGTACTGCATCGGGCATTTTATACGAGCTTGATACACGATTACGTCCTGAAGGAGCCTCTGGTTTATTGGCTATCAATTTAGAGAGCTTTAATCACTATCAGCAAACTCAAGCATGGACGTGGGAGCATCAAGCACTTGTTCGGGCTCGATTAATTTTAGGTCAAAACGATCTGATAGATCGTTTTTCACAAATTCGTAAAAATATACTTTGCCAGCAACGCGATGATACCGTGCTAAAAGCTGATGTAATAAAAATGCGCGAAAAAATGCGCGACCATCTAGCGAAGGGAAATGCTGAGAAATTTGATTTAAAACAAGATGTTGGTGGCATGGCTGATATTGAGTTTATTACGCAATATTTAGTACTTAAACACGCAAACGAGTTTGAACAGCTTACAGTTTACTCAGATAACGTAAGGATATTAACGGATGCGGCAAATATAGGTTGTATTACTAAAGAGCAAAAGCAGCAGTTGATAAAAGCGTATATTGATTATCGCTCGTGTTATCACGTGTTGAGCTTGGAGCAAAAAGGCAAATTGATCCCGCGAGAAACGTTTTTACAAGATATTACTAACGTAACTAATATTTGGAATAGTATTTTTGAATTGAATTGAATTGAATTGAAAACCCAAGCGCTTGCTTGGGTCTATGTACGTGTAAACCCTTAAACCCTTAAACCTTTAGTTTTAAACAGTTTGTACGTACAAATTCTGATGGTAACTCGGTAATAACCGCTGCTCTTTGTTTATGGCAAAAGTAAGTATAAACCTCATGCTCAAAGTCATCATTTATAGCGCGCCCAATTTGGTACAGTGCTGAAGTAAAGTTACTGTCTACTCTAAAATGATCTTTAACTACGTAATCTTTACTTAAGTACCAGTAGAGCTCAATCCCCTCGTTTTTAGCATATTGATTAAGTACATCTTTAAGAGTTGTGCCATTTTCAAAGCGCCTAGGTTCAACTTCTCCAGTCCAACTTGTAGGCATTGGATCTACTGTTCGCGCACGTTCAGCCAATACTCTATCCAAGGTTTGTTCTGGTGTTTTAAGTTTTAAAACAAATTGATCTCGTTCTTTATTACTTTTTACTTGGTTACGAATGGAGGAGTAAAAGCGTGATAATCCTTCGGCGGCTGCATTTTTAGATTTTTTAATATCAAATACAGAACCATCACCCACTAAGAAGTATACGGCGAGTGCTATTAGCACGGCTGCAAATGATAAATGTCTAATCCAAAACCACATGATTATTACCCACCTTATTTGTTCCTATTATTGTTATACCATTACTTTTTGTAAAAAGAAGGGGTATTTTTATCCGGTCGAGTTTTAAAGCGACGGTGTAGCCACATGTATTGCTCTGGTGCTGCATTAACAGATTGTTCCATGCGTTGATTTACACGTGTTACATCAGCCTTATCATCACCACTTGGGAAGTTTTCAAGCTCAGGTACTACCTCTAAATGATACTTTCCATTTTCGTCACGACGCGAGATTAAGCTCATAGTTTCGCAGTTTTTACTGCCAGCAAACATAAGAGTACCTGTTGTCGTTGCTGTGTCAGGGACGGCGTAAAATGGCACAAACTCACAGCGGTTACGGCCGTAATCTTGGTCAGGTAAGTAATAGCATACTTTTTTGTTTTTTAATGATTTTAGTAAACCTTTTACATCTTTTCGGCCAATTAGGTATTCGTTAGAACGAAGGCGGCCATTAGTTGTAAAGTATTCCATTAGAGCGTTGTTGTGAGGGCGGTAAAAGCCTAAACCTTGGCATTTTAATCCCATTACACGACTCGCCATTTCAAGATGCAGAATATGAGGTACAAGTAATAAAACACCTTTACCAGATGCCTGTACGCGCTCAAAGTGTTCCAAACCTTTGATTGAGCCATATACACTTTTTACTCGCCACTGCGGCCACCACCAAGCCATGCCGGTTTCAACCATTGCAATGCCGGTGTTTTCCATATTTTTGAGTACAAGGTCTTTTTGATCTGCTTCGCTCATATCAGGAAAACACAGCTTAATATTTACTTCTGCAATATGGCGACGGCGCTTCATAAATTTATGGACTAAGCGGCCAAGTTGCTTACCCATTGCCAGCTGTAGCTTTTGTGGTAGCCAAGAAATTAAGTATAAAAATAAAACGCCAACCCACGTTAGCCAGTATCGAGGGCCTAAAAAAGATGCTTTAAAAGGAGATGAGGTGACCACAAAAATCTCTCTGAGAATAAAAACGATAGTTTAACGCTAAGCGCTATAAAATACAAAAAGCCAGCTACATGCTGGCTTCGAATAAATCTATATTATGTTTAGCTGTAAAAGTTAAGCTGATTTTAAACCTTGGTTTATAGCAACCAAATCTTCACTTGTTAGTGTACCCGCAGCTTGTTTTAAGCGAAGGGTAGATAACACATAACGGTAACGCACATCAGCAAGGTTACGTTTTGCATCGTATAAATTTTGCGTACTCACTAGTACGTCAACAATGGTACGAGTACCTACTTCAAAACCGGCTTCAGTTGCTTTAAGGGCACTTTGAGCTGAAACAACCGCTTGCTCTAGCGCTTTGTAAGTCGCAATATCTGAAACAACTTGATTATAAGATGTAATTACTGTGCGAGTGACTGCGCGGTAATTTGTTTCATAATCTTGGCTCGCTGATACGTAAAACGCACGCGCTTGGTTAGTTGCAGCAACCGTTGCGCCACCTGAATATAAAGGTACGCTAAAGTTAAGCCCAACAGAACTAGAGTCTGAACGCGGTTGGTCATCAAAATTAGCGCCATTTATTTGAGTGTCTGTAAGAGAGTCACCATAACTTGCACTTAGAGTTAGTTTTGGATAATGACCTGCTTTTGCTAATTCAATTTGATCTTTTGCAATATCAACCGTTACTTTAGAGACTTGTAAGTTGATATTTTTATCTTCAGCTACTTTAACAAAGTCGCTTGAGCGCTTAGTTGGCTTAGTTGTTGAGAAAGTATCTGTATTTAAAAAGTCTAATTTTTCGTGATATTTACCAGTTATCTCACGAAGTTGCTCGCGTGCAGTTTCTACAGCATTACTGGCAATAATTTCTTGGGCTACTGAGTTATCAAACTGAGCTTGTGCTTCGTGTACGTCTGTTATAGCTGTTAAACCTACTGCATAACGTTGTTTTGTTTGCTCAAGTTGACGTGCAATGGCACGTTTTTCAGCTTCGACAAATTCAAGGTTATCACTGGCACTTAATACGTTAAAATAACCTTCAGCAACGCGTACAATTAAATTTTGTTTAGCTGCATCATATAGGCCGCTTGCTTGTAGAGCTTGCTTATCGGCAATATCTAAAGTGTTCCAAGCACCTAAATCAAATAATGTTTGGCTTAAACTTACACCGCGAGAGAATTGGTCTGTATCACTTTCAACTTTTACTTGGTTAGATAAGTCGCCAACGCTTTGGTACGACGTTGCATCGCTTTTCGTATAACCCATAGTTAAACCAATTTGAGGTAATAGTGCACTCATCGCCAAATCGCTTTGGTAAGACTGCGCATCGGCTTGGGCTTTTGCTTTTAAAACAGTAGGATCGTTAGCTGTCGCTATTTCAAAAACTTGTAGTAAATCTTCAGCTTTCACTGCTGTTGCACCTAATGCGCATGATAAACTAACTAGCGCCGCAAGAATGTTCTTTTTCATGTGGGGTTCGGTCCTTAGACAATTTTTGTACTAAAAGCATGTTAACCTGTTTTACTGCATAACAAAAAAAATAATTAGTAAAACAGTATGTTCAAGTGTAACAGAATATATTAACGCATTTTAAAGCTTTAGATAAGTAGGAGGTAGGCACGTGGTTGATAAAAAGCTCGTTCAATTTACACATAAAGATGTAAATTTAAAGCCAATAAAAAACCTTTATAAAGGTTTTTTTCAGGTTGATTTATACCTGTTTGAACATGCTCTTTTTGCGGGTGGAAAATCAGAGCTAATTAGCCGAGAAATATTAGAACGTGGCGATGCAATTGCAGTACTCCCTTACGATCCAATATCAGATACTGTTCTTTTAATTGAGCAAATACGTATTGGCGCTATTAAAAGTAAGCACTCGCCGTGGCTACTAGAATGTATAGCCGGAATGACTGACGGCAGTACGGATTACGAATCAGTTGTAAAAAAAGAAGCGTATGAAGAAGCTGGGCTTGAATTAACTGAACTTGAATTTATGCTTTCATACCTATCAAGCCCTGGTGGTACAACTGAGCGCTTACATTTATATTTAGCGCGTGCTGATTTAAGCCAAGTGAAATCAGGTGTATATGGTCTTGAAACTGAAGGCGAGGATATAAAAACTCATATTTTATCGGTTGATGATGCGCTAATGCGCCTCAATAACGGTGAAATGGATAATGCGGCAACGGTTATTTGTATGCAGTGGCTTGCGCTAAATCGCGAAAAAATGGCAAGCAAATGGGCATAAACTCTTACTAATATTATGGCGGAACTTTGACAGCACAATTAGCAACAAATCGATATATTCAAAGCCTCCCAAAGTATTTAACACTTTGTGAGCATAACTATGTGCGACTATTAAAGTTGTTACCGAGCGAGCGCAATATAGGAAGCATTCGTGAAGTAAAACTTGGCAACAGTGAATTTGCTACAAAAATTGATGGCAGCGCAAAATACACTATGGATATTTCAATTAAGCAGCTAACAGGAATGGTTAAAGGGATAGCGCCGCTGTATTTAACGGCTCGCTTGTATCATGATGCGAAAGTAGCTGAAATTATTCATCACGATTACCATCAACGCATAAAACCATCGTACGGATACCCCAACCCTAAAATGCATCAAAAAGATGAAAAGTATCAACTTAATGCTTTTTTATACGACTGGTTAGTGGCCTGTGTAGAGCACGGGCAAGCAACATTAAATTGGGATGTAAATAATGGCTTGGTTTGATGATACATATACATTTGATAAATCATCTTTGTGCATTGCGCATATTACCGACAGCCATTTATTTGCAGATAAAAATGGTGAATATTTTAATGCAAATACTGCAGCTCATTTTGAACAAGCTTTGGCACACATCGCTGAGCAGCCAGTAGATTGCGTAATTTTTGGTGGTGATTTAACACAAGACCATAGTTTCGAATCGTACTTATTATTTAGTGAACTTATAAATGCCAGTGACATCACTTGCCCTGTATTTTGGGTACCAGGTAATCATGATGAACTAGTAATGCTTAATCGCATAAGTGGCGGAAAAATAAATTCGGCTAAACATATTATTGCTAACGGGGTTGAGCTGCTTCTTATTAATTCTAAAGGTCCCACGCCCGCAGGATGGGTTACTGGCGCGCATTTAGATGAAATAACTGATACTTTAGTCAACTCGAATAATAGTAAAGTTATCTTTTGCCATCATAATCCGCTGCCAATAAATGGCTATCTTGATAAGCACTTATTAGAAAATGGTCCACAGCTTTTAAATATTTTAGTTAATAGTAATAATGTATCTGCGCTTTTTCATGGTCATGTACATAACGATTATGAACAAAACTTTAGAGGCTTGCCTATATATGCAAGTCCTGCCAGTTCAGTCCAGTTTGTAAAATACACTCCAAAGTGGGAGCAAAAAAATGCAGGGCCTGCTTACAGAATGCTAAATATAAAGAGTAAAAAAGATAAAGTCGAAGTAAAAACGGAAGTGGTATGGCTAAGCGCGTAATTTATATTCATGGCTTTAATAGTTCACAAAAATCATATAAAGCTGTGCGCTTTGGTGAGCTTATGGCAAACTATGACGTTGATTATTGTGTACCGAACTTAAACCACGAGCCCCTACAAGCTATAATTGAGCTTGAACAATTACTAACGCCAGATACCGTTTTATTAGGTAGCTCGTTAGGTGGTTTTTTTGCCACGTATTTATCGCAGCGTTATCAAATTCCTGCAGTGGTCATTAATCCCGCGGTCGCACCTTATAATTTATTACAGTCGTTACTTGGGCCTAATTATAATCCGTATCAAGATTATCATTACGATTTAAATATCAGTCATATTGAGGCGCTGAAATTACTCGCTGTAGATAAATTAGCACATCCTGAGTTACTGTATTTATTACAGCAAACAGGCGATGAAGTGTTGAACTTTCAACACGCAGTAAAATATTATTCGCAATGCAAGCAATTGATAGAGTTTGGTGGCGATCATAGCTACGTTGAATTTGAACGCACCTTTGCAAGTATTGTAGATTTTCTTAAAATCACGTAAAACTAGTTAGCCTGAACTGAGGTTAGTTACTATATTAACGCTTTAGCGCATATAACAATAAAACTAGTAAACGTATTAGAGCCTTAGCGGATATAAAGACAAAAACTATGAGTGATCAAAATTATAACGCCGAAGCCATTGAAGTACTTAATGGATTAGATCCGGTAAAACGACGCCCAGGGATGTACACCGATACCGTACGCCCAAACCATTTAGGCCAAGAGGTTATCGATAACAGTGTCGATGAAGCTATGGCGGGTCATGCTACTCGTATTGACGTAATTCTCCACGAAGATAACTCGCTCGAAGTGAGCGATGACGGACGTGGTATGCCTATTGATATTCACCCTGAGGAAGGTATCCCTGGGGTTGAACTAATTTTCACTAAGTTACACGCCGGTGGTAAGTTTTCTAATAAAAACTATCAATTTTCGGGTGGTTTACACGGTGTAGGTATTTCTGTAGTAAATGCGTTATCTACACGTGTAGAAGTAACCGTAAGGCGCGACGCTCAACAATACAGAATGGCATTTGAAAATGGCGATAAAGTAGAAGATTTGAGCGTAATTGGTACTGTTGGTAAGCGCAATACAGGTACCACCGTTCGTTTTTGGGCTGATGTTAGCTACTTTGATTCACCAAACTACTCAATTACCAAACTTAATCATTTATTAAAAGCCAAAGCGGTCTTATGCCCAGGACTGCGTATTAAGTTTGTTAATAAGCAAACGAAAGAAACCAAAGAATGGTTTTACGAAACTGGCTTAAAAGACTACCTAATTGAAGCCGTTAAAGGGTTTGAAACATTACCGCAAGACCCATTTGTAGGTGAATTTAAAAGCTCAATTGAAGGCGCTGATTGGGCTGTTGTATGGCTACCTGAAGGTGGCGAATCAATAGCGGAAAGCTACGTAAATTTAATTCCTACCGCGCAAGGTGGTACACATGTAAATGGTCTGCGCCAAGGCTTGCTTGAAGCAATGCGAGAGTTTTGTGAGTTTAGAAATTTACTACCTCGTGGCGTAAAGCTAACACCGGATGATATTTGGGAACGTTGTAGTTACGTATTGTCGGTTAAAATGCAAGATCCACAATTTGCAGGGCAAACCAAAGAAAAACTTTCATCACGTTCATGTGCCGCATTTGTATCGGGTGTTGTAAAAGATTCGTTTAGTTTATGGCTAAATGAACATACCGATACCGCAGAATTATTAGCTGAGTTATGTATTTCAAACGCGCAAAGCCGTTTGCGTGCAGCTAAAAAAGTTGTACGTAAACGAGTTACTGCAGGGCCTGCATTACCAGGTAAATTGACCGATTGTAGTGCTGCCGATAATGACCGAACCGAGCTGTTTTTAGTGGAAGGTGATTCTGCTGGTGGTTCTGCTAAACAAGCGCGAGACCGTGAATTTCAGGCAATTATGCCGCTACGTGGTAAAATTTTAAATACCTGGGAAGTAGAGTCGGGGCAAATACTAGCATCACAAGAAGTACATGATATTTCAGTGGCACTGGGTATTGACCCAGAATCAACAGATATGTCGGGACTGCGTTACAATAAGATTTGTATACTGGCCGATGCTGACTCGGATGGATTACACATTGCAACACTGTTATGTGCACTGTTTGTTCGTCATTTTCCAGAGTTAGTAAAAACAGGGCATGTGTATGTTGCAATGCCGCCATTATTTAGAATAGATATTGGCAAAGAAGTTTATTACGCCCTAGATGAAGAAGAGAAAACCGCTATTTTGGCGCGCATAGAAGCCGAGAAAAAACGCGGAAAAGTAAACGTACAACGATTCAAAGGTCTGGGTGAAATGAATCCGTTACAGCTTCGTGAAACCACTATGGATCCTAATACACGACGCTTAGTGCAGCTTACGCTTGATGAAGAAGTAGAAACCATGGAAATGATGGATATGCTACTTGCTAAAAAACGATCGCCTGATCGTCGTCAATGGTTAGAAGATCATGGTAACAAGGCACTCGTTTAATTGCTTGTGCCTAACACTAGGAGAGACGAATGAAAAAGTTACTAGGAAGTTTGCTGTTACTTGGGCTGACTAGCGCTCCTGCAATGGCTAAAAATATACTTGATAAGCTCACCGTAGTACCTGGGTTTGAAATTAGTTTATTTGCAAATGATGTAGAAAATGCACGTCAAATAGCCGTTTCAAAAAAAGGTATTGTGTATGTTGGCTCTCGTAAAGCGGGCAACGTATATGCGCTTATTGATCACAATAGCGACGGCGTAGCAGATAAAAAAATTGTTGTGGCTAAAGGCTTAAACATGCCCTCTGGCATAGCAATAAAAGATGGCGATTTATATGTAGGCGAAGTGCATCGTATTATTCGTTTTAAAAATATTGACACCCAATTAAAAGATCCAAAGTTTGATGTGGTCTATAACAAACTACCGAGTGAGCGTCATCATGGTTGGAAATTTTTACGTTTTGCACCAACGGGAGAATTAATCATTCCGGTGGGTGTACCGTGTAATATTTGTGCTGAGGATGAGCGTTTTGGTCGTATTTTTGCCCTTAATGTAGAAACAAAACAAATAAAAACAATAGCTAAAGGCGTTAGAAACACAGTGGGTTTTGATTTTCATCCTGCTACTCAAGCCTTATGGTTTAGCGATAATGGTCGCGACATGATGGGCGATGATATTCCGCCTGATGAGTTAAACCGTGCAACGCAAGAAGGTGAGCATTTTGGCTTTCCGTATGTTCATGCCGGTGCAATTATTGACCCTGAGTTTGGTGAAGGTAAAAACATTGCCGATTACACATCGCCAGCACTTGCACTTCCAGCGCATGTAGCGCCACTAGGTATTCATTTTTATAACGGTAAGCAATTTCCAGCAAGTTATAAGCAACAATTATTTGTTGCTGAACATGGCTCATGGAACCGTTCTAAAAAGTCAGGCTATAAAGTAGGCCTTGCAACAATCGAAGTAGGTCGCGTAACTAAATATACGCCATTTATTACTGGCTTTATGAAAGACGAAACAACATTTGGACGCCCTGTTGCATTTGCAGAATTAGGTGACGGCAGTCTGTTAGTAAGCGATGATTACGCCAATGTAATCTACCGTGTAAGCTATAAGAAAAACTAGGTAAGCTTTAATGAGTGATACAGATACCTTGCTAATGCAAGGAATTGAGCAACAAACAATGGGGCGTTTTACCGAAGACGCCTATTTAAATTATTCCATGTACGTAATCATGGATCGTGCCCTACCGCATGTAGGTGATGGTTTAAAACCAGTACAGCGTCGTATTATTTATGCGATGAGCGAACTGGGCTTGTCAGCTAACGCTAAGTACAAAAAATCAGCCCGTACAGTGGGTGACGTACTTGGTAAGTACCATCCACACGGCGACAGTGCCTGTTACGAAGCTATGGTATTAATGGCGCAGCCGTTTTCTTATCGCTATCCTTTGGTAGATGGACAAGGAAACTGGGGTGCGGCAGATGACCCTAAATCGTTTGCAGCAATGCGTTATACCGAAGCGCGTTTATCTAAGTTTTCTGAAGTTCTGCTTAAAGAGCTTGGCCAAGGCACTGTTGATTGGACGCCAAACTTTGATGGCACCATGGATGAACCTGTAGTATTGCCTTCTCGTTTACCGCATATTTTACTCAATGGTATAACGGGTATCGCCGTAGGTATGGCAACAGATATTCCGCCACATAACGTACGTGAAGTGGCTAGCGCATGTTGTTTATTACTTGATAAACCAAAAACAGAGCTTGAAGAATTACTTGAGCTTGTACATGCACCAGATTACCCAACAGATGCTGAAATAATTACCCCAAAAGCCGATATTCATAAAATATATAAAACCGGTCGTGGGTCTATCAAAATGCGTGCGGTTTACACCGAAGAGCATGGCGATATTGTTATTACAGCGCTGCCGCATCAATGTTCAGGTGGTAAAGTACTTGAGCAAATTGCAGCGCAAATGAACGCTAAAAAATTACCTATGATTGCTGATTTACGTGACGAGTCAGATCACGAAAATCCAACGCGTATTGTAATTATTCCGCGCTCAAACCGCATTAAAGCTGAGCCATTAATGGCGCACTTATTTGCAACCACCGATCTTGAAAAAAATTACCGCGTAAACTTAAACATGCTAGGCCTAGATGGTCGCCCGCAAGTTAAAGACTTGCGCTGTATTTTAAGTGAGTGGCTAACATTTAGACGCGAAACAGTGCGTCGTCGTTTGCAGTATCGTTTAGATAAAGTATTAGCACGTTTGCATATTTTAGAAGGTTTATTAGCAGCCTTTTTAAATATCGATGAAGTGATTGAAATCATCCGCAGCGAAGACAAACCAAAGCCTGTATTAATGGAGCGCTTTGATTTAACTGATACGCAAGCAGAAGCTATTTTAGAATTAAAACTTCGTCATTTAGCAAAACTTGAAGAGTTTAAAATTCGCGGTGAGCAAGATGAACTAGCCAAAGAGCGTGATAAATTAGCGCAAATTTTGGGCTCAGAACGTCGTATGTCGACACTGCTTAAAAAAGAAATTCAAGAAGCCGCTGAAATGTACGGTGACGATCGTCGCTCGCCAGTGATTGAGCGCTCAGAAGCGAAAGCACTTAACGAAAAAGATTTAATTCCGTCAGAGTCAGTTACTGTTGTGCTATCAGACAAAGGCTGGGCACGCGTTGGTAAAGGTCATGACTTAGATGTACAAGGCTTAAATTATCGCTCAGGTGACGGCTTTAGAGCCTCTGCTCGTGGTAAGAGTAATCAACCTGCGGTATTTTTAGATTCAGCAGGGCGGGCGTTTGCAACTGATGCGCACAGTCTACCTTCGGCGCGTAGCCAAGGGGAGCCAATGACAGGTCGTTTTAACTTAACACCAGGTGCTAATTTTGAGCACGTGGTAATGAGTGAAGACGAGCAAGTATTGCTTATGGCGTCAGATGCAGGTTACGGCTTTATTACCGACTTTAAAGACTTAGTGAGTAAAAATAAAAATGGTAAAGCGCTGGTAAGTGTCCCTAAGGGTGGAATATTACTTTCTCCTATTAGGGTGAACGATGTTGCTAGTGATTACTGTATGGCTATTTCTAACGAAGGTCGCATGCTTTTATTCCCGCTACGTGACTTACCAAAACTTAGCAAAGGTAAAGGGAATAAGATTATTTCTATTCCTGGAGCTAAAGTACAAGCCCGTGAAGAGTTTGTAAAAGTGCTTGCTGTTGTGCCACAAGGAAGCAGTGTTACGCTTCATGCTGGTAAGCGTAAACTAACGCTTAAACCATCTGATTTAGAGCATTATCATGGTGAGCGAGGGCGTAGGGGTAATAAACTACCGCGCGGCTTACAGCGTGTTGACGAAGCCGTTGTTGAGCTAACCCCACAAGATGATGAACCAATAGAAGCCATTAACGAAGAGTAACCAATTACTTTTTTGTATAAATAAAAACGGTCTGCATTTGCAGGCCGTTTTTGTTTTAAAGTAAAGAGCTTGCATATTTCAGCGTACACTTGTGCGCTATTGACTCGTCTGTGTCACAAAATAACGCTATAATAATCATAATTGATCTTTGGAGAAACTCATTTGCTAGCTGTTATACGCGTTTTTATTATGCTGATGTTTATATTATTCAGTTGTATTTTTGGTTTATTACTTTCGATTGTAAGACCATTTCATCCCAATAATGTACATATTATAGCGGGCTGGTTTGGCTCAATGGCTAAAATGATTGGCGTTAAATTAGTTTTAACACGTCATAAAGATGCAATTGATGCAGGCCCTGCAGTTTATGTTGCTAATCATCAAAATAGCTACGACTTATTTACAGTGCCTGCAATGGTGCCTAAAAACTGCGTAAGTTTGGGGAAAAAGAGCTTAAAGTGGATCCCATTTTTCGGTCAGCTTTATTGGTTGTCGGGTAATATATTAATAGACAGATCGAATCGCTCCAAAGCAGCGGGAACTATCTCCAAAGCAGCCGAAAAAATTAAAAATAATGGCTTATCTGTATGGATGTTTCCAGAAGGCACACGAAGCTATGGAAGAGGGTTGCTACCGTTCAAAACAGGTGCTTTTCACACCGCAATGAGCGCAGATGTACCCATAATTCCGGTATGTATGAATACAACACATAAAACCATTAAGCTAAATCGTTGGGATAATGGTACAATTTACATCGAAATGTTAGCGCCTATACCGCTTGATAAAGAAATTAGCGCGCGTGAGCATGCTAAAAGCGTGCATAGCATTATGGCTGCTAAAATAACTGAATTAGATGCTCAAGTGAGAGAAAAATAATGGAAAACTGGCGTGAAATAAGTGAAGACATCGTAAGTTCACTACTAGAAGATGGATCAGATCCTGAAATACTTTATGAAGTAGAACACCATTTTGTGTGTGAAGACTTCCCTAAACTAGAGCAAGCTGCATTGGCTGCTTTTAAATTAGGCTACGATGTTGAAGAGCCAGCAGAGCTTGAGCTTGAAGATGGCAGTAAAATTTGGAGCTTTGACATTGTAGTTGAAGCTGAGCTAGACGTAGACGTTATTATGGAAGACGTTGATAAGCTAGCGCAACTAGCCGTTGAGTGCGATGTTGAATACGACGGTTGGGGCACTTACTTTCAAGAGTAATTAATTACCCAGCATTAGAAAAATAGTAAAGGCGAGCATTTAACAATGCTCGCCTTTTTTTAGTTTTACTCCCTGTTTAAGCTTTAAATACGCTCATTAGCCTCTATATAAATCAAAAATGTACATTACCAATTTAAATCTGGTTATTACCAATTTGAAATTAGTCTTTAATTTATCTCTATTTTTATTTTTTATTCATACTAAATTAATATTGTCCATAATTATTGGTAAGCAGTGTTATTTATTTTTTAGTACTTATGTCTGAAATTAAAATTTATTTTTAAAAATTAATTCGTTACTTAATAAAATCTAATGTGTTGATTAAATTGAAAATTAAATTTGTTTTTAAGTGGTAATAAAGATGTAAGTAATACTTATTTGCTGTACCACACTGTGTTGACATATTGGTAACAATAAATATAACCTTTACCCCGCCTTCGGGCATGCTTTTTGGTAATGTTGATTGGTAAGTTTTATTTGCCATTTAAATTACCATTACTATTCATACACAATTAAAAACCTGTATAGCGGTAAGATCTAAGTGTTAGTGAATTTCACTAACCTAAGTAGTTAGGTTGTTTTTATGTTCAGGTTTAAAGGAATAAAGATAATGATTAACCACAAGAAATTGTTTATTTGCACTGCAATTACTGCAACCTCAGCGTTATCTCACGCTGCAACTATTAATAACCCTGGCTTTGAAAGCGGTTTTAGTAGTTGGAACGAAACTGAGCCAGCGGCTATTTCATCTGATGCATATAGCGGATCTAAATCGTTAAAAATTCAGGGTAGTCCTGCACGTGTTTATCAATTAGTAAATATTCAGCCAAACACTGAATATACGTTAAGTGCTTATGTACTTGGTAAAGGGCAGATTGGGGTTAACGACTTAAACGGTTTATTTAAAAACAAAACCTTTGATGTATCGTCTTGGACTAAGGTAACTAAAACGTTTACTTCAGCGAATACCAATTCACTGCAAGTATTTGCTAAGCATTACAATAGCTCAAGTGATGTACGCTTTGATAATTTTACATTAGTTGAGGGCAGTAATAATGGCGGTGGCACTGATGATGGTGCAGGATCTGGAGACGGTACAACGATTCCAAGCAGCATTACAAGTGGTAGTGTTTTTGATTTAGAAGGGGATAGCCCTAACCCGTTAGTTAACGATAGTACGTTAGTGTTTGTACCTTTGGAGGCACAGCATATTACGCCTAACGGGAATGGCTGGCGTCATGAGTACAAGGTAAAAGAAAGCTTGCGTGTTGCCATGACACAGTCTTACGAAGTATTTGAAGCAACTGTAAAAGTTGAAATGTCTGATGGCGGTAAAACAATTATTTCACAGCACCACGCCAGCGATACTGGAACTATTTCTAAAGTGTATGTTTCAGATACTGATGAATCAGGTTTTAACGACAGCGTAGCGGGTAATGGCATTTTTGATGTCTATGTTCGTTTGCGTAATACCAGTGGCAATGAAGAAAAATTTGCGCTAGGTACTATTACAAGCGGTGAGTCATTTAACTTGCGAGTGGTAAATAATTACGGCGATGTAGATGTAAGTGCACTAGGTAATTCGTTTGGTATTCCTGTAGAAGATGATTCTGAATCTTACTTTAAGTTTGGTAACTACTTACAGTCTCAAGATCCAAATACTCTAGATAAATGCGGTGAAGCAGGTAACTCTAATTCATTCAAAAATTGCTTTGAAGATTTAGGCATTACCCAATCAAAAGTAACAATGACTAATGTTACTTATACCCGTCAAACAAACTAAGTAGCCACTTAATTATGGCCACTCAATTGAGTGGCCATATTAAATATGCGTTTTAATTTACAGCCATTTTTTATTTTTAAAATACACACCAATACCGCCAGTAAGCACAATTAAAAATATGACAAAAGCACTAAACGCATAAGGGCTCTCTGTACCAGGAATACCTCCTACGTTTACACCTAAAAGCCCCGTTAAAAAGCCCAGTGGTAAAAAAAGTGCTGCCACTACAGACATAACATACATTCGCTGGTTTAACTGCTCAGAAACTTGGTTAGTGATTGTTTGCTGAATAATTTGCGCACGCTCAATCGAACTATCTAGCTCTTCAAGATAACGAATTAATAAGTTAGTGGTTTCATTAAGTTTTGCTTTATCGTCATCTAATAACCATAGGTAGTGGTTATTTACCATTGAGCTAAGGGCTTCTTTTTGCGGTTTTAAATAACGTTTTAAGGCAATAGTTTGGCGTCGCAATTGTGATAAGCCTTGGTTGTCAAACTTTTTACTTGGTTCATCTATTTCTTCTTCAAACTCGTCGAGTGTTTCATCTAGTGAGTCAATAACGCTTTGCATACGTGAGGTTAATTTTTGTGTAATAGAGCACACTAATTCAGAAATGTTGCATGGGCCTTTATTTTCATTTAAACAGGCGAGCGTATCTTGCACCGATAATAAACGGCGCTTACGGGTAGTAATAAGAATGTCTTCGCTAATAAATAAACGAATTGAAACCATGTCTTCAGGGCTTTGTGCTGGATTTAAATTTACACCACGTAAAAATAACATGTGCCCGTTAGTTGTAGCCGTAATACGTGGGCGTGTTTCATCAGCAATTAAAGACTCTAGTTCGTAATCGTTTAAATGAGGCTGTGCCTTGAGCCATTCAACTGCCTCACTTTGGCTATAATCCATGTGCACCCAAAGTTTACCTTGGCTTGGTTGCCAGCTATTTAGCTCATTAGTGCTTCCAATAGGACGAGCGCCGCCTTGTCCATCAAGTACAAGTGCATGTAGTA
This sequence comes from Pseudoalteromonas sp. SR41-1, assembly GCF_014164015.1. Lineage (NCBI taxonomy): Bacteria > Pseudomonadati > Pseudomonadota > Gammaproteobacteria > Alteromonadales > Pseudoalteromonadaceae > Pseudoalteromonas > Pseudoalteromonas sp. SR41-1. The sequence continues at coordinate 59,908 of NZ_JACJEK010000020.1, read as the reverse complement.
AACCATTAATCATAATTAGTTCTCATAATAGTGTATTTTTAATACTGTTAACTATAGTGTATCTACTTAGTTGCTTACAGGCTTACCTTTACTTTTAATAAGTTAAGCTTAAATAGCAAAATATATGCAGAGCCTCTGTGTTGAGCAAAGTGGCATTAAAGTACGGCTTAGCAAGGCGTGCATTGTGTGACCAGTTGCTTAAAAAGATCAATTTAATTTACTAATCGACTAGATAAATTTATTTCGTTGGTGTTTTTTGGTCTGTAGCGTATAAGTCACTTTTTTATTAAGGGCACATTTATGACAGCAAAGATCACAGTTGGTTGGCGTGAGTGGTTAAGTTTACCTGAGCTTGGTATTAACGAGATAAAAGCAAAAATTGATACTGGCGCTCGCACTTCATGTATTCATGCAATTAACATTGAAGAATACGAAGTTGACTCAGAAAAATGGGTTAAATTTACGGCCCAACCACTGCAAGATGATGAACAAACGCAAGTCACTTGCAATGCAAAAGTTAAAAAAATGAAGTACGTAACCAGCTCAAGTGGGCAAAAAGAGCTACGCTACTTTATAGAAACTACATTACATGCAGGCGAGCATAGCTGGCCTATCGAGCTTACTTTAACAAGCCGTGCAACAATGAAGTTTAGAATGTTATTAGGGCGTACAGCCATGGAAAATCGTATAGTCGTTGACCCGGCTTTATCTCAACTATTAGGTCGTAAGGTTTAACTATGAAAATCGGTATTTTATCTCGTAACAGAAAGCTATATTCAACACGTCGCTTAATTGAGGCAGCAGAAGCACGCGGCCACGAAGTTAAAGTGATTGATGCATTGCGTTGTTATATGAATATCAACTCTGAGCAACCAGAAATTCACTATCGCGGTGAAAACTTAAAAGAATTTGACGCAATTGTCCCGCGTATTGGTGCATCGGTTACATTTTATGGCTGTTCGGTACTTCGTCAGTTTGAAATGATGGGTGTTTATCCTGTAAACGAATCAGTCGCTATTTCTCGTTCGCGCGATAAATTACGTTCACTTCAGTTACTTTCGCGCAAAGGCGTTGGTATGCCAGTAACAGGTTTTGCCAGCAAACCCGATGACGTAAAAGACTTACTAGAAATGGTAGGCGGTGCACCTGTTGTAATTAAATTACTTGAAGGCACACAAGGCATTGGTGTTGTACTTGCTGAAACACGCAAAGCAGCTGAAAGTGTTATTGAAGCGTTTATGGGCTTAAAAGCCAATATTATGGTTCAAGAATATATTAAAGAAGCGGGTGGTGCAGACATACGTTGTTTTGTACTAGGCGACAAAGTAATCGCAGCAATGAAGCGCCAAGCACAAGAAGGTGAGTTCCGCTCTAACCTTCACCGTGGTGGTAGCGCTACATTAGTTCGCATTACTCCAGAGGAACGTAAAACGGCAGTAGCAGCGGCTAAATCAATGGGCTTAAATGTAGCGGGAGTTGATTTACTTCGCTCATCTCGAGGGCCACTTGTGATGGAAGTTAACTCATCACCGGGTTTAGAGGGCATTGAAATAGCAACAGGTAAAGATATTGCAGGTATGGTAATTGATTTCATCGAAAAAAATGCCTCAAGTAAAGGAACAGCAACACGTGGCAAAGGTTAAAATTAACCGTCCTTTTTCCTTATTAGGAGAAAATGTAGGCGTAGGCGAGCGTAAAACGCTTGCCTTAGAAGCAGCTAAGCTTTACACCCATTCACCACTTAATATTCCTATTGAAGTGGTTAATGGTGTAATGGAAGGCCCTGTGCTTATGGTGTGTGCGGCTATTCATGGTGATGAGCTAAATGGTGTAGAAGTTGTGCGTCAGTTACTTGCTAAAATAGATCCAAGCCAATTGCGCGGAACAATAATCGCTGTGCCTATTGTGAATGTGTTTGGCTTTATTCACAAATCGCGTTATTTACCAGATAGACGCGATATGAATCGCAGCTTCCCAGGTTCTGAACGTGGTTCATTAGCTGGGCGTATGGCTTATATGTTTTTTAATCAAGTGGCAGTACATTGTACTCACATTATTGATTTGCATACTGGCGCTATTCATCGTACTAATTTGCCGCAAATTCGCGCTAATTTAGAAGATGAAGCAACCGCTGAAATGGCTAAAGCATTTGGTACGCCGGCGGTTATAAATGCATCCCTTCGTAATGGTTCATTACGCAGTGAAGCCGCAAATTTAGGTATACCTGTTATTACTTATGAAGCAGGCGAAGCGCTACGCTTTGACCCTATCGCTATTGCGGCAGGTGTGCAGGGCGTTGATTATGTTATGCGCCATTTAAAAATGATCCGTGGAAAGCGCCCTAAAAAGTTACCAGATCCTATTATTGCAGGTTCGACTAGTTGGATACGTGCAGAGGTTGATGGCATTGTGCGTGCACAAGTATCACTAGGGGAGCATGTAACTAAAGGGCAAGTGCTTGCATATATAAGTAGCCCTCTAGGGGATTCTGAGCTTGAGCTTTTAGCGCCTAAAGGCGGTATTGTTATTGGTCAGCAAACGATGCCATTGGTAAATGAAGGTGATGCGGTATTCCACCTTGCTTACTTTGCAAACGACAATAGTTTAGTAGAGCAGCAACTAGAGAACTTTATTGATGAGATAAATGATTTAGATGACGAGCTTAAAACAGCTGAACTAAATAACTAATAGCTAAACTAAATTCTGTTTAGCTAAGCATTAAAAAGCCGCAGTAGGTAATTACTTACTGCGGCTTTTTTGTGGACATTGCTTTATCAACGATGCTTTTTAAACTATGTTTTTTTAGGACCAATAATACGCTTTATAACAGGGGTTTTAGTTGGCTTTGGTTCTTTATTTAAAACCATGACAGGACGGGTCACAAATAAATTGTTAGGGTAAATTACACGGTGCCCATCAATATGTTCAAGTACTACATTCATTAAGCCCATTTCAACAATGCGCCCTTCAACATGATTCGCACCATCAATAATTCGTACCCAATAACCAACGCGGCAATCGTTTTGAATAAACATCAGTAAAAATGCGGTGAGATTACTCAATAATGACCAAGCGGCAAAAAGCGCTACCCCTAACATGGCAAATAAAGAAGAGCCTAAAACCAATAAACCACGCAGCTCTATACCCCAAAATACTAAAACCAAACACAGTACTACAAAGGCGAGTATAATTTTTAGTAAAAGCTCTGCACGGTATTTTCGGTGTAAATCTACTTTGCCTTTAATCGCTTTTTCGAGTAGTTTTTTGGTTATTTTTAATAGAAGAGGGAAAACCAAAATAGCGATTATAGTTACAACTAACTTATATTGTGATGCAAACAATTCTAAAACTTCTATTATTTCCACATTAGGTCCTGAACTTTCATAACAATTTAATGCAATTGGTATTAGTTTAACGTGTTTGTATTATTTAAAAAGTGTTTTTAACGCTTACTAGCCACTGGACTGAGTCTACATCGTCGTAGCTATCAACAGGGGCGGCAATATCAATGTGGATCATGGTTCCTGAGTTTGCGCGACTCGGTGCCAAACGCAGACCAACGCCTACATTTTTCAATACATGTGCATTTTCACCGTTATCTTCATTGTTAAACCATGCTCTGCCTACATCTACAAAAGCTGCGCCACCCACTTTAAATAGTTGTAGTAAATCGTACTCCCAGTAATAGCGCTTTTCTAAATTAACTAAAAAGCTGCGATCGCCATGTTGATAATCCATCGGGTAACCACGCAGGCCTGTTTCGCCACCTAAAGTAAGCTGTTGATCAGCAGTCAGGTTTTTGGCGTATTGCACGCGGGCTTTAACATACCAAGATTGGTCTTCACTGGTATTTAAATAATATTGTACTTGGCTGGTGGCCATAAAGTTTTCGAGTTTTTTCTGTTCTTTATTCCAATAGCCATCAATATCAGCACTAAAACGCCATAAAGTATTATCGTTAGTAAAGTGGGCTTTTTTGAAGTTAAAAGAATACACCGCGCGGCTGTCGTCATTACTTAAGGACTCATCTGAATAGCCAATTAAGCTTTTAATATTCCAACCTAAATTTAAATCCTCAGTGCGAGATATACTGTCGAAGTTGCGTACTTTTATGTAGTTATCTTCAAACCAATGGCCGCTTATAAAGGGATAACTTAAGCTTCTGTCATCGGCAAGTGGTGCAAATGTGGTGTCTATAGCTTCAAAGGTATGCTGCTCGTCGGTATAGCCTAACGTTAGTCGCTGGGTCCAATTATTATTAAGCGCTTTAGAGTGTCCTATAAATACACGGTTTAAGTCGGTAGTTTGATCAAATTCGCTAAACTCTTCGCCGCGTTTATATAATGACTCTTCGCGTTGCTCAGAATAGCTTAAAATACCGTAACTAAAGGGGGTGTCAATTGCGTAAAATGGATAGGTTAGCTCAAGCAAATGGCGCTTGCCGTCGCTGTTATCGGCGTACTCTAAACGGCCTCGGTAGCGAGTAGATAAAATATTAGGATCGTCGTAAACAAATAAATAACCGCTGCGATCGCTGTCAGTCGTGCGCGAAAAAGAAAGACGCTTACCCCACCCAAGCAGGTTAGATTCTCTAAAACCTATACTCGATTTGTTTTCTCCACCGCTTCGACTAAAGTTCACTTCTGGTAAAAGTGTCCATAAATCACGGGTAACCACTTCTACATTAACGTCGCCGTCGCAGTTTTCGGTTGCATTAATTTGTGCATCATATAAATAGCTTTCTTTACGAAGTAAACGCTCAGATTCTGCGAGCTTTTTAGCGTCGTACTTGTCACCAGGGGAGAATAATAAAAGGTTATTGATTACATCGGGCTCAGTTTGAATATGAGCACGGTTAGCAAATCGAAATAGTGCATTATTTTCCTCTTCAAGCTCAGTATTAAATACATTAAGTTGCTTGAGCTTTATTGAGGCTATTTTTGCGTTACTGTTACTGTGCGTGAGGGTTGTTTTGTCTTGAACTTCTCGGCGTAGGTTTTTATTTGTGCTTAAATCTGTCTGTTCTACAAGGCAGTTATCAGTTTTCATTGAAGATTGTTGTGCGAACGTTTTAGGCACATAAAAGCTTAAAACCGTTAAACTAATACAACATTGTGCTATCCATTTCTTGCTCACCATTAAACCTCTTACTGCTACGTAGCAAATGACTATCGTAATATCAGCTTACATCATTGTTATTATAATGTAAGTAAAAGGTATGGATTTTGAAATTAATTAATTGTTACTCATATTCACTTTTGTTAATAGCTAGCTGGTTTGCAGCGACCTATGCGCTAGGCATTAAAAGCTAGCTTAAATAAAATGCTAAAGCGGCGAGTAAGTGTTCAGCTTCATGACCTTCGGCATTAATCCAGATGCTTTGGCTGTAATGCTCATAGTTTAAATTAAAGGTTTGATGATTATAGGTAAAGCGAACTTGATGTCGATCGGCGCCAGCAGAATATTCGTTGAGTGTTACTTCGTCTGAGTGTAAAAATAATGTACTCCACAGCTCAAAGTCTTCATCGTTTGGTAGCTCAATGGGATTAATCAAAATACATTTGTGTGTATGGTCATATTCTATTTGGGTCATAATGCTCTTAATTAGTAGCTAGGTAATGTCGAATTGCCGTTAAAAATTCGCCGCCGTACTTATTTAACTTAGTAAAACCAACACCTGAGACCTTTAAAAATTCACTGTCGTTTGTTGGCATAAGCTGCGCCATTTCGGCTAACGTTTTATCATTAAATACTACATAAGGTGGCACATCGTCGGCATCAGCAAGTTCTTTACGAAGTGCGCGCAGGCGAGCAAAGAGTTTTTTGTCGTAATTAAATTGCGCTAACTTATCTTGATAAACGTGTTTGGCTTGCAGGCGTGGCTCGGCTAATTGCAGTGCGTATTCACCTTTTAAAATTACACGCGCGGCTTCGGTTAATCTAAGTGACGCACCTTGTGTTATATCTTGGCTAAGTAAGCCTTGATGAATAAGTTGGCGTAAAATACTGAGCCAAAACTCACTGCTTTTATCTTTACCTATGCCGTAGGTACTTAACTCATGATGATTATTATCGCGGATGCGGCTCGTGTTTGCACCGCGAAGTAATTCAACAATATAACCAAGTCCAAAACGTTGTCCCGCTCTGTACACACACGAAAGTGCTTGCTGAGCGACTAACGTACCATCAAAACTTTTTGGCGGATTTAAGCAAATATCGCAGTTGCCACAAGGTTCGCGTTGATATTCACTAAAGTAGTTAAGTAATATTTGACGACGACATGTTTGCGCTTCGGCAAAGCTTGCCATTGCGTTAAAGCGTTGTTCTTCTACGCGGCGGCGTTGTTCGTCGTCTATGTCTTCAAAAAAGCGCCTTACGCGACCAATATCAGCTGGATCAAAATACATTATAGCTTCTGCGGCAAGTCCATCTCGCCCAGCTCGACCAGTTTCTTGATAGTACGACTCTATACTTTTTGGAATATCGTAATGCAGTACAAAACGCACATTAGGCTTGTTTATGCCCATACCAAAAGCAACGGTTGCGACCACTATTTGTATATCGTCACGGGCAAACCCGGTTTGTACAAATTGTCGTTGCTCGTTACTCATACCAGCATGATAAGCGGCAGCGTTTAGTCCTGCATCTGCAAGCTTTTCAGCAATGTCGTCTACGCGTTTACGGCTGGTGCAATAAATGATACCGCTTTGGCTTTTTTGCTCCTTTAGGTAGCGAAGCAATTGCACCATAGGTTTAAATTTTTCTTCTATGGTGTAACGAATATTGGGGCGATCAAAGCTGCCAGTATGAATATAAGGCTGTTGTAGTTTTAATTGCTCAACTATATCAAACCGTGTGGCTTTATCGGCGGTGGCGGTTAATGCCATCATTGGGACATGTGCAAAACGTTGCTTTAATTCGTTTAAGCGAAAGTAATGAGGTCTAAAGTCATGACCCCAATGCGACACACAGTGCGCTTCGTCAATAGCAAATAAACTCACATTTAAATGCGATAAACGCTCTAAAAATTCGTGTTGTAATACTTTTTCAGGCGCCACATATAAGAGCTTAATTTGCCCCTGATGAAGCTGTTGATACACCAATTGCTGTTCTTCTCGTGCTAAGCTGTTATTAACGTAAGCGGCTTTTACCCCAAGAGCTTGCAGTTGCGTTACCTGATCTTGCATTAGCGATATAAGCGGAGATATAACAATGGTTACGCCTTCGAGTACTAAAGCAGGGATTTGGTAGCACACCGATTTTCCGCCGCCAGTAGGAAGCAATACAAGCGAGTCTTGACCGTTAATAGCGGCATCAATAACTGCTTTTTGACCGTCGCGAAATACACTGTAGCCAAACACTTGTTTGAGGACAGTTTCGGGTTTACGCACAAGGGTGCTAGAAGGTGGAGTTGATGTATTCATTGGCGGGTATTTTAGTGGTTTTTTAGTGAGATGTCTTTAGCTGAGTTACTTGATAAATTATTTAAGTGGAGTCTCGTAGTTTTACACTATGTATGTTTTACTCATCTTACCTGTTTTGACATAGAGAATAATAATGAATAAAGAAATGTTAATTGAACAAGTGGGCGCGTTATTTGTAAATGGCATGCCGTTTAACCAGTTTTTACAAATATCGGTTGAGTCGTTAAGCCCTGAACAGGCCAAAATTACGTTCCCGTGGCAGGATGTACTAATTGGTAATCCTGCGCAAAAAATACTCCATGGTGGTGTTATTTCAGCCGTACTTGATAATGTAGGCGGTATGCTCGCTGCAGCAAGTGTAATTGATAAACTCACCGATTTAGATATTACAAGCGTGCAAACAAAATTAGCCACGCTTGGGACTATCGACTTACGTACTGATTATTTGCGCCCTGGTAAAGGAGAGAGCTTTACTGCCAGCGCAACACTTATTCGTTCAGGTAATAAAGTATGTGTATGCAGAATGGAATTACATAACGAACAGTCTGTTCAAATTGCTTTTGGAACCGGCACGTATTTAGTTGGATAAAACGCGTATGGCAAGTAAACTAGCGGCCTTTTAAATCACTAAGTGTGTATTATGTCGATTGATACTGAGCAGCGTAAAGGTGCTATTTTTGCTTGTCTTGCTTTTTTAATGTGGGGCCTTGCGCCAATATACTTTAAGTTGATTCAGCATGTTTCTGCTTTTGAAATTTTAATGCATCGGGTTATTTGGTCGGTTGTGTTTTTAGTATTGGTAGTAAGTGTTTTACGGTATTGGGGTAAAATTAAACGCATTATCGTTCAACCTAAGCTTTTGCTTATGCTTGTTATCACCTCTGCACTGCTTGGGTTTAATTGGGGTTTATTTATATGGGCTATAAATAATAACCACATGCTTGATGCAAGCTTGGGCTATTACATAAATCCTCTTTTAAATGTATTACTGGGTATGCTTTTTTTAGGCGAACGCCTGCGTAAGTTCCAAGGCGTAGCAGTAGCCCTTGCCTTTAGCGGTGTAGTGCTGCAGCTAATTAGTTTTGGCTCGTTTCCGGTAGTTGCCTTTTCACTGGCTATATCATTTGCACTTTATGGTTTATTACGTAAAAAGTTACCGGTTGAAGCCTTGCCTGGCATTTTACTCGAAGCACTTATATTACTGCCTGTCGCACTTATTTATTGGTGGTTAATGGTGCCTACAGCAACATCAAGCCTGCCAGCTAATGATTGGCATACTAATGTACTACTGATTAGTGCAGGTATTGTAACTACATTACCACTGCTGTGTTTTACCGGTGCAGCTAAGCGTTTGCAATATACTACACTTGGCTTTTTTCAATACATTGGGCCAAGCTTAATGTTTATACTAGCTGTGGTGTTTTATGGTGAAGTGTTTGATGCAGAGCGTGTAGTAACATTTGCATGTATTTGGAGTGCACTGGCTATTTTTAGTTGGGACTCTTACCATCAATCACGCAAACGTAAAAAAGCGGCTATTACAGCCGCAGAAGTATAATTAACTAATAAAATGGTTAACTAACTACTTTATTACGACCAGATTCTTTAGCGTCGTAAAGCTTTAAGTCGGCCTGTTTTAAAAGTTCATCAATTTGATAAACAGGCCCGTTTGCAAAGCCAATAGAAATGGTGAATTTTATTTTAGCTTTACTAAACTCTTGGCTATTCATTTCTATAAAATACCTAAAGCCTTCAAGGCGTTTAAGGGCTTCTTGTTTATCTGCATCTATAAAATAAACTGCAAACTCTTCACCACCTAAGCGCGCTACTAAGTGCTTTTTAAAGTATTTACTGAAGCAAATAGAGAGTCCTTTTAATACTTCGTCGCCAACATCGTGTCCGTATGTATCGTTAATTGATTTAAAGTGATCAATATCAAGCATAGCTAAAGCACCGTCACCTTTAGTATGTTTTATTTGCTTTAATGATTTTTCAGCTTCTTCAAAAAAGTAACGACGATTTGGTAAATTAGTTAAATAATCTGTGTTGGCTTGTCGCCTTATGGTGGCTATAAGGTCTAACATATCGACGTTTTGACTAAGCCTGCAGTAAAACTCTTCGCTATTAAAAGGTTTGTGCAAATAATCGTTTGCGCCATTTTTTAAAAATAAACTAGAAAGCCCTACAGAGTCAGAACCCGAAATACCAATAATAGCCTTTTCATCATTGCTATATAAGCGGCGAATCTCGCTACATAGTTCATCGCCATTCATGTTGGGCATTTCATTATCAGTAATAATAACTGAAATATCAGGTGAAGCTTCAAGGAGGTTTAACGCTTCTTGTCCGTCTTGCGCTTCAATAATTTGATACTTATGGCGCACTAATAAACTACAAATGTATCGTCGGGTCGATTTAGAGTCGTCAACAACGAGTACTTTTACATTTTCGTTGCGAGGCAGGCGCTGTAACTGTTTTTCGAGGTACTGATAAGCTTGTTTATTTTCTTTAATGATGTAATCGATGATTGGGTATTTTTCTACAGTGTCGCGAGTTTTTTTATCAATATTGCCCGTCATTACAATAGTTGGAATGTCTGCATTAATAGTACAAGGTACAGCCTCACCTAATGGGGCATCAGGTAATATAAAGTCAACTACAGCGCAAAAATAGCTATTTTTACTTATAAGCTCTTTTGTTTGCGCTAATGACTCAGCTATATCAACTTCATAACCAGCCTTAAGCGCGATGTGCTTTTGCACTCGCGCCATGGCAGGTGTATCTTCAACTATTAGTATTTTTCGCGTCACGGAACAACCCTATATATATTTTGCAAAAATATTTGCTTATACAAGTTGTAACTGTTAAAACGCAAAAAAGCAAATAACTTAAATACTTACAGATTATCCGCTTCTGAATAATACTCTTGGCTAATCGGCGCCGGGCTCGACATTTTTGAACGGCCAAATAAAGTATGAAACTTAGTTTTGCAGGTCGTTAGTTTTAAGTATTTTACCCAAGCTCGTTCGATTGGGTTGGTAGGTTCTTGTGAGCCAGTTACGACTGCTACAAACTGTTCTTGGTGTTCGTTTTGCGGCTCAATTGTTTTACTGTATAAGCCTTTTAAAACAACTCCGTGTTGTTCAAGTATGCTGGCTTCTAATAAGGTGAAGTTTCCGCTGCGGCTAAAGCCTCGTGGAAAGTTTTGATCATCATAAAATTGACGTTGGCTAACAAATGCTTGGCGTAGTAATGAAATGTTATTGCTCATAGCTTTATCCTCATACCTTAGTAATTAGCTGGAGTATGATGCAAGTTTGGCAATTTATTAAACAAATTATTTTTATCGTGAGGATAAAAAATTGGATATCGATTTATTAAAAACATTCGTTGAGGTAGTGCGTACGCGTCACTTTGGTAAAGCGGCCGAAAACCTTTATATTACGCAGTCTGCAGTGAGCTTTAGAATTCGCCAATTAGAGCAAGGGCTTGGTGTTAATTTGTTTATTCGCCAGCGTAATAACATTCAACTTACAGCACCTGGCGAGCGCTTATTACCCCATGCACAAATGATTATTACGGGCATGCAACGCGCCAAAGTGGATGTTGCGCTTGCCGATAATATGCATAAGCAAATTAGCTTAGCAGGAACGCCTAATATTTGGGATGCTTTTTTACAGTTTGGTATAACAAATATTGTATCGGCGATGCCGGGCGTGTCATTAGTCGCAGAAGTTAAAGCACAACAAGAAAGCACTCGGCTGTTATTAGAACGCACGCTTGATTTGGCAATATTGTTTGATCCACCAAAAGTAGACGAGCTAGTGGTAGAGCGAATCTGTGAGTTGCCAATCATTCCCGTAAGCGGATACGACACTGCAACGAACGAAAACTTTTTTGATAATCAGTATGTATATGTTGATTGGGGAACTACTTTTTCACTTTGGCATGCGCGTCAGTTTACCGGTAAAACACCGCCTTATTTTAGAACCAGCACAGGACGTATTGCACTTGATTTAATACTGCAATGTGGCGGCAGTGCATTTATACCTCAAGTATTGGTAGAAGGGCATTTAGAAAAAGGTGAACTGTTTCATGTTAAAGATGTAGAAAATACCTCGCGAGACGTGTTTATAGCGTATCACAGAGACAACGAGCAAAAAGAGTTAATAGAAACCTTAGTTAATTTACTATCGCAAATGACCCCAAGCTTGTCATTAAAGAAAAGTAAGTAAGTTCGGCCGTTTATTAGGCTTTCATGTTATTTTGATTTCAAATTTAATGCATTTTTATTAATAAAAAAAGACATTAATATTTCCATTGTAATATTACTGTCATTTAGCGGTGACAAAATGCAGCAGTTTTAAAAATTAGTCTTTTGTGATTATCCAAGGAAATAACATGAAATTTGTAAAATCGAGCTTATGCTTAGCACTATTAAGTGGTTTATCTTTTAATGCACTTGCCGATGTAGACATTTACGGTAAAGCGAATGTAACAGTGCAATCATCTGATGACGGCGAAGGATCTTTTACTGAGATAAAAAGTAATGCATCTCGTCTTGGTGTTAAAGGTTCTGAAAAAATAAATGATAGTTTAGAAGCGGTATATAAGTTTGAGTTTCAAGTTGATGTGTCTGATGCTGATTCAAAAGGCGATAACGACGACAATATTTCTGCGCGTAACCAATACGTTGGTTTAAAAGGTGCGTTTGGCCAAGTGGTTATTGGTCGTAACGATACTGCGCTTAAACAATCTCAAGGTAAGTTAGACTTGTTTAACGACCTTGAAGGCGATATTAAAAATGTATTTAAAGGTGAAAACCGTTTAGGGAATACTGTTAGTTATTCATCAAACTCATACGAAGGTTTTAAAGTACTTGCTACTTTTGTAGCTGAAGATGATGTAGACGCTGATAACGGTTACTCAATGGCGGTTACTTACGGTGACGTGGCACTTAAAAAGAGCGCAGTATATGCCTCTATCGCAGCCGATAGTGAAGTAAATGGCTACGATGTATTACGCGCGTCAATCCAAGGTAAAGTTGAAAACTTTAAGTTAGGTGCAATGTACCAAACACAAGAAAAAGTTGACGGCAGCGCAGAAGCGGATGGTTATCTATTAAATGCAGCTTACAGCATGGGTAACAACACATTTAAATTGCAATACCAAGACATGGACTTTGACGACAGCGACGATAAGTCAGCAATATCAGTTGGTCTTGATCACAAATTAAATAAAAACATTAAAGTATTTGGCTTTTACTCAAGCTTCGACATGGACAACAACGTTGACCAAGACTACGTAGGCTTAGGTATGGAATACAAGTTTTAACTATTCGCTAAATTAGTTAAAACACTCCCTTTTTAACCGCGCTCTTTTGAGTGCGGTTTTTTTTGCTTTAAATTATTTACTTAGCCGCCCATAATAGAGCTTCATTTGGAATGAGGTGCGAGTCCTCGACTGTTCCCGCAACTGTAATTAGCGCAAAGCTTTAAGTCAGATACAAATGGTATAATACCAATTTTATTAAAAACATGATCTTTCTAGCGAATTAAATAACTTACTAACTTCGTTAAAAATTATTCATATAGAACAAGTATATGTCATAATTTCCGCTTTGTTATTAAGCTATTTCTTTGTCGCTATAATAAATCACTAATTTAGTGCAATTGGTATAAATTCTTTTAACGAGCGGGTTTACTCATTTTTTCTTGTAGTGCATTAGTATTTTTATCGCATTTTAGTGAGTTTAATCCCGTCTAGGACTGACTATTGCACACTCAAACGCCATTAAATATACCATTACTAAACGTTAAAAACGTATCGTGGGGTATTGGCAATAAAACGATCCTCAAAAAAATAAACCTTACAATACACGAAGGTAAATTTGTTGGTTTAATTGGACCTAATGGCGCAGGTAAATCGAGCTTATTGCGTTGTTTATATCGTTTTAATAAACCCAGTGATGGCGTTGTAGAGTTTAACAACACCGATATTTGGCAGCTAAAAAGCGATGAGTACGCAAAAAAAGTAGCGGTTGTTTTACAAGAAACCCCGTCGCAATTTAACTTAAGCGTATTTGATGTTATTGCACTTGGGCTAACGCCTCATAAATCGCTATTTAGCTCAGTAACTAACATTGATAAACAAAAAATTACCCAAGCTATCAACACTGTAGGGTTGGCAGATCATATCGATCAAAGCTTTGAGTCACTTTCGGGTGGTGAAAAGCAACGTGCCTTGATAGCCCGCGCCATAGTTCAGCAACCTCAGTTGTTAATAATGGACGAACCAACTAGCCATTTAGATGTTAAATACCAAATACAGGTAATGGAGCTTGCTAAATCGTTGGGTGTAACGGTGTTTGCATCGTTTCACGATTTAAACTTAGCTTCTGCAATGTGCGATGAACTAGTGGTTATTAAAAATGGTGAAATTACACATACAGGCACGCCAAGTGAGGTATTAACCGAAAACATGCTAGGCGACGTTTTTGGTGTCTGCGCTCAAGTAAATAACCACCCGCAAATATCGGAGTCGGGAAATAGCATCCCTCATATCACTTACTTTTATGGTTACGAATAATATGATCGCAGTTAATACTCGCCAATCACTTGCGCTATTTATCAGTGCTGCAGCTGCTTTATTTAGCTTATTTGCAGCACTTAGTTTTGGCGCAGCAGAGACCTCACTTCAAGATGTATTTAATAGCTTTTTACTCTCAAATGATGCGTCTTTTAATTCGCGTATTATTTTTGAACTAAGAATGCCACGCACATTACTCGCCTTTTTAGCCGGCTCTGGCTTAGCAATTGCGGGGCTTATTTTACAAACGGTAACGCGTAACCCTTTAGCCGATCCTTACTTATTTGGTATATCGTCGGGTGCCTCATTTGGCGTGGTGTTACTTATGGCATTTGCAGGTATTAGCGCAGGTTTTATGTTATCGGCAGCAGCGTTATTAGGTAGCTTACTCGCTATGAGTTTATTAATACTTATTGCAGGTAGGCAGCAAAGTGCACAGGTAGAATCAATGTTATTAGCTGGTGTTGCTCTGTCGTTTTTATTTAGTGCATTTACCAGCTTGCTGCTTTATTGGAGCGACCCTCAGGCGGTAGCCGCTATTTTATTTTGGACACTGGGCAGCTTTTCGCGTGCGCAGTGGGCTACGCTTTGGTTGCCTTTATTGGTAATTACATTGTGTACGTTTGTAATGCTGAGCTTTAGAAGGCAGCTAAATGCTATGTTACTGGGCGATGAAAGCGCAATTACATTAGGTGTGAGGGTTCAGCGCTTTAGAATACTTATGCTGGTTTTAAGCTCATTAATTACCGCTGTGCTGGTGGCTATGTGTGGTGGTATTGGGTTTGTAGGATTAATGGTGCCGCATATTGTGCGCTTTTTTATATCCCAAGGCACCATCGCTGGCTTACTGGTAACCAGCTTGGTGGGCGGTACATTTATGGTGTGGGTTGATGTACTTTCGCGCTCATTGCTGAAAAACCAAGAACTGCCCGTAGGTGTTATTACTGCAGCTATTGGTAGCGTGTTCTTTTTGAGTCTATTGTTTTTTAGAAAGCGAAGGGTGTAATTCCATGAAAACCTTAATGGTGCAAGGCACTACATCAGATGCTGGTAAAAGCACTTTAGTTGCTGCCCTTTGCAGGGTGTTTGCTAAGCGAGGGGTAAAGGTTGCGCCTTTTAAACCACAAAATATGGCACTTAATAGCGCAGTAACAAAAGATGGCGGCGAAATTGGTCGTGCGCAAGCTTTGCAAGCAATAGCAGCTAAAGTAGAGCCAGAAATAGACTTTAACCCTATATTACTTAAGCCTAATAGCGACACGGGCGCACAAGTAATTATTCACGGAAAAGCCGTTAGTAATATGGAAGCGGGCAAATATCACGACTATAAAAAAGTGGCGATGGATGCAGTAATTACTTCACATAACCGCTTAGCTAAACGCTTTGAATTACTCCTTGTTGAAGGGGCTGGGAGCCCTGCTGAAATAAATCTGCGTGAAAACGATATTGCTAATATGGGCTACGCCGAAGAGGTAGATTGCCCAGTAATTATAATTGCTGATATTGATAAAGGCGGCGTATTTGCACACTTGGTAGGTACGCTTGCGTTGTTAAGCGAGTCAGAACAAGCGCGCGTAAAGGGTTTTGTTATAAACCGCTTTAGAGGCGATATAGGTTTGCTGCAAGGCGGGCTTGATTGGCTTGAAGAATACACAAACAAACCCGTACTTGGCGTATTACCTTATTTACACGACCTTGCGCTTGATGCTGAAGACGCCGTCGCAATTGATAATAACGTAACTAACGCCACAATTAATATTGCAGTGCTGCTTGTACCCCACATTAGTAACCACACCGATTTTGACGCACTGCGTTTGCACCCAAACATTAGTATAAATTACGTGCGCCATACGCAAACGATCCCAGACGTTGATCTGATAATTCTTCCAGGCAGTAAAAACGTGCTGGGCGATTTAACCTTTTTGAAAAATGAAGGCTGGGAGACTCAAATTAAACGCCACTTACGCTATGGTGGTAAAGTACTTGGCATTTGTGGCGGCATGCAAATGCTGGGCAATACGCTTAACGATCCCGAGGGTATTGAGTCATCATTAAAGCAAGTAAATGGGCTTGCTCTGTGCGATTTTGAAACCACGCTAACAACACAAAAAGTATTAACTACAATAACCGCTACACTGCTTTTAAATAACCAATCAACACCCTGTAGTGGTTACGAAATACATGCAGGGATTAGCCAAGGTGCGGCGCTTAATAAGCCATTTTTAACCTTTGATGAAAGCCACCCACATGGCTTTACGTTTGATGGCTTTATTAGCGATGATAACGCCATTGCGGGCACTTATTTACATGGCTTATTTGATGAAGCCGATGCTACATCGCAAATTTTAAAATGGGTAAAACCAAGCGCCTCAATTAACCCAATTAGTATTGCCGCTCACCGCGAGCAGCAGTTAGAACGATTAGCAACCATGTGCGAAACGCATTTAAACATACAGCAAATTATCTCGATTTATGAAGGGCACAATAATGACTGAACAAAACAACGATAAGCATAAGCAGCGCCAACAAAAAGTAAAAGAACAAGTGGATGCACGTGTTGCCGCCGCACAAGATGTAAAAGGTATTTTTCAGGTAATTACCGGTAATGGTAAAGGTAAATCAACCTCAGGCTTTGGCGTTGTAGCACGCTGCGTTGGACATGGTAAAAAAGCAGCCGTTTGCCAATATATTAAAGGTACGTGGGAATGTGGCGAGCGTAATTTATTACAAAGTGCAGGTGTTGAGTTTGTTGTAATGAACACCGGTTTTACTTGGGATACGCAAAATAAAGAAGCCGATACTGCAGCCGCCCAAGCAACATGGCAAGAGTCAAAACGTATGCTTGCTGATAGCAGTATTGATTTAGTATTACTTGATGAGCTTACGTATATGGTGACTTACGGCTACGTTGATTTAGATGAAGTAGTAACAGCCCTTAATAACCGCCCACCCATGCAGTCAGTTATTATTACAGGGCGTGCAGCACATCGTACTTTAACCGACCTTGCCGACACAGTAAGTGAAGTGCGTAATGTAAAACATGCATTCGACTCAGGCATAAAAGCGCTCGAAGGGTTTGATTACTAATGTTTAAAGCGTTTTTTATTGGGGTGCTGCTTTTTTGTGTATCGGGCAGTGCACTTGCAGAGCTGGCTAATGATTCTAAAAAACTGCGAATAATCGCGCTTGCACCGCACATTGTCGAAAACCTATTTGCCATAGGGGCGGGCGATAATATTGTGGGCACGGTTGATTACGCCGACTACCCAAGTGAAGCCCAAAGTATTGAGCGCATAGGGGGTTATTACGGCATCTCGCTTGAAAAAGTGTTAGCGCTTAAACCTGATTTAGTTATTGCGTGGAAAAGCGGAAATCAAAGCGAAGATTTAGCCCAAATAGAGCGTTTAGGTATAAAAGTGTATTTGAGTAACCCCGTCACAATCGCTGGTGTAGCCGACGAGTTACTTACTTTTGGTGAATTTACAGGGAATATTGAGCAAAGCCAACAAGCGGCAAGCGCATTTACACAAAAACTAAACGCGATTATTAAAAGCCAGCAAGATAAAAAAAATATTACCGGATTTTATCAGTTATGGGCTGAGCCCATGATGACGGTAGGTAAAAACACATGGATAAATCAGCTGATTGAAACATGCCATGTAAGTAATGTATTTGCCGATAGCGTTACAGATTATCCGCAAATTAGTATCGAAAATGTTATTGTTACTAAGCCACAAGTTATTATTATCCCTGATGAAAAATCAAAAACACCACAGCCGGTTGTTAATTGGCAAAAGTGGCCAGAAGTACCGGCAGTTAAAAATGATCAATTTATTAGCGTAAATGCCGATTTATTACATCGTTTTACCCCGCGCATGCTAGATGGACTCGCGGATATGTGTGTTAAAATAGACGCATCACGTAAACAGATTAAGAGTACGCAATGAGCAATTGGGCTACATTTTTAGAAAGTGAATTACAGCAACCTTACATGCAGCAAACGTTAGAGTATGTGGCTAATCGCCGCAATGAAGGTGTTGCTGTTTACCCGCCTGAA
Source organism: Pseudoalteromonas sp. SR41-1 (assembly GCF_014164015.1). Lineage (NCBI taxonomy): Bacteria > Pseudomonadati > Pseudomonadota > Gammaproteobacteria > Alteromonadales > Pseudoalteromonadaceae > Pseudoalteromonas > Pseudoalteromonas sp. SR41-1. The sequence continues at coordinate 41,839 of NZ_JACJEK010000020.1, read as the reverse complement.
GCTCAAGTATTTAGTGCTTTTGATGCCACCGCACTTAATGACATCCGCGTTGTAATTTTAGGACAAGACCCATACCACGGGGAAGGGCAAGCGCATGGCTTGTGTTTTTCGGTATTGCCTGATGTAAAAAAACTGCCACCGTCGCTTAAAAATATGTACAAAGAGTTAGCTGTCGATATCAGCGGGTTTATTATTCCTGAGCATGGTTACCTGCAAAGCTGGGCAGATCAGGGCGTGTTTTTACTCAATACAGTATTGACCGTTGAGCAAGGGCAAGCGCATTCACATAAGCATTTAGGATGGGAGCTATTTACCGATAATGTAATTGCCCATATTAATAAGCACTGCGAAGGTGTGGTATTTATTTTATGGGGGGCACATGCACAAAAAAAAGGTAAAGACATAGATAGCGCTCGCCATCATATTTTAAAAGGGCCGCACCCATCGCCGCTTTCGGCGCATAGAGGCTTTTTTGGTTGTAAGCATTTCTCACAAACGAATGAGTTATTGCAAGCCAAAAAAAATAAGCCAATTAACTGGCAAATCTAATTTATTCTAAAGAACTCAAATTGTTTAAATCATTAAAAAAGGCTTCCAGATTCTGGAAGCCTTTTTGTTTAGTTGGGGCGTATTGAATTAAAAATCGAGCTCATCAATTGCAATACTGTCTGTAAAGTAGTCTAGTTCTTGTAGTTCTTTACGTAGGCGCTGTTTGTCTTTTATTGCTTCTATTTCACGCCATTTTCTTTTTTTATTTTTCTGAGAGGTTTTTCTTGTTGTATCTGGTCCTTCTAATATCTCTAATATATCGTTTAGGCTATCCATGAACTTCTCCTATTGATTTTATTGACCTCAAGAATACCTATACCACAGGCCTAGGTAAAATAGAATAAAAAAGTGACAGTTATGTTACATAAGTGTGATTAATTGATGAAGGTTTATACGAAGATTATATGAAGGTTAAATAGAGAAGTAGCCTATTTTAGGCATAAAAAAACGCCGCTATTGCGACGTTTTCTAAAACACGATTATAGCAAATTACATTGCTTTAAAACGCGCTTCTAGTTGTTCTTGTGCATCAGCAAAAGAGCGAATACCTTCAGCTAGTTTTTCAGTAGCCATAGCATCTTGGTTATGTAACCAACGGAACTGCGCTTCTGTAAGTGGCTCTGGTTTTGGCTCTTTAGGAATATCTGTTTCTAGCAAGTATTCCTGTGCGCCTTCAAGGTTACCTAAATCTTCTAAAAGATTAGGGCTAATAGTTAGCTTGTCGCAACCAGTAAGAGCAATAATTTCGCCTGTATTACGGAAACTTGCACCCATCACAACTGTTTTGTAATCATGGCGTTTGTAAAATTCAAAAATGCTGCGTACAGACTGAACACCTGGATCTTGTAGCGGATCGGTTGGTTTTTCCATACCGTTAGCAACATGCCAATCTAAAATACGACCAACAAATGGCGAAATTAGAAATACGTTTGCATCGGCACATGCGCGAGCTTGGGCATCGCTAAATAGTAAAGTAAGGTTACATTTAGTACCTTCTTTTTCTAGCTGCTCAGCGGCTTTAATGCCTTCCCACGTAGACGCTACTTTGATTAAAATTTTATCTTTGCTTACACCTTCTTTTTCGTAAAGGCTAAGTAGGGTATGTGCTTTATCAATAGTCGCTTGCGTATTAAACGAAAGGCGTGCATCTACTTCAGTAGAAATATAACCAGGTACAATCTCACTAATTTCTTTACCAAGTAACACGGCAAAGTAATCGCATGCTAGTTCAAGTTGTTTAGCTGGCTCTTGCTCGGTTTCTTTTGCATAGCTCCAAGCTTTATCTAGGTAAGGCTTATATGCTTCAATCTCGCTCGCTTTTAATAAAAGCGACGGGTTTGTAGTTGCATCTTCTGGTTGATGCTTTTTAATAGCTTCAATATCACCAGTGTCGGCTACGATAGATGAATGTTGTTTTAGCCTTTGTAGAGCTGAAGTCATTTGCTTTCCTCATTCCAAGCAAGTTAAAAGAAAAATCTAATCACTCTTAATATATACAATCCATACTGCAACAGTGTGACAATGCTTGATAGGTCTTATGTCCTTATCAATAGAAAAACGGCAATGCATGGGTTATTAAGAGAGGATTTATTTAAACAAAACGTGCTTTTCGTTTCATTTAATGTTGAAATTGACACTAAATAAATTACAAGTCAATAGCTAACTATGATCACTGTTATTTCACCTGCAAAAAATCTTGATTACGAAACGCCACCCGCAACAGACAAGTTCACTCAGCCTGAATTACTAGAGCACAGCGAAGAGCTCATGAAAGTATGCCGTGAACTAACACCAGCGCAAATTGGTAGTTTAATGAAAATTAGCGATAAGCTATCTGGGCTTAACGCAGCACGCTTTAGCGAGTGGGCGCAGCCGTTTACACAAAGTAATGCTAAACAAGCAGTGCTTGCCTTTAATGGCGATGTATACGGCGGTTTAGATGCAAGCACGCTTAAAGCTAGCGAGCTTGATTACGCACAAAACCATTTACGTATCCTTTCTGGCTTATACGGCTTATTAAAACCACTTGATTTAATGCAAGCTTACCGTCTTGAAATGGGCACCAAGCTTGAAAACTCGCGTGGCAAAAACTTATACGAGTTTTGGGGCAGCGTAATAGCGAACAAACTAAACGACGTATTAAAAGCACAAGACGCGCAATACTTAGTTAACCTTGCTTCAAACGAATACTTTAAAGCGGTAGATAAAAAAGCATTAAATGCACAAATTATTACCCCACACTTTAAAGACTGTAAAAACGGTCAATACAAGGTAATTAGCTTTTACGCTAAAAAAGCACGCGGCATGATGGCGCGCTACATTATCGAAAATAAAGTAACGCAATTAAGCCAACTTAAAGAGTTTACTGTGGCGGGTTATTACTTTAGCCCTGAGGCAACAGTTAAAGAGCTTGAGCCGGTATTTATGCGTGACGAACAAAATTAGGTCATAAGCTTAAATAAACAATTGAAAAGCCATGCATTGCATGGCTTTTTTGATACTGGCGTTATATTTGCAACTATATCTAATATTAATGAGATTATTAATTAAATAGGTGCAAACAAAATGATCAGTATTCCGTCAGTTGGCGAAGCCGAAAAACTAATAGAAGAAAAGCTCGGAGGGTGGTTTGATGTTGTTATCAGCCATATCCCTAATTTTATAGTGGCAATTGTAATTGCCATAGTATTTTCAATATTGGCGCGCTTTGCTGGCAAGCTGATGAAAAACGTGTTGCGCCGCTCTCTCGATTCAACGCAAATTGCCGACTTAATGGCGTCAATATTTAAAGTTATTGTGTTGTGCATAGGTTTATTTATAGCGCTCGATTTTGTTGGCTTAAAAGGCACTGTTACTTCGCTACTTGCTGGTGCGGGTATTGTGGGTTTAGCCATTGGTTTTGCGTTTCAAGACATGACAGAAAACCTAATTGCTGGTATAGCAATGGGTGTACGCAAGCCATTTAAAACAGGTGATGTAATAGAAACCGATGATGTGTTTGGTTCGGTGCATTCTATAAACCTACGTAACACGCTAATAGAGAGCTTTTACGGGCAACTAATACTTGTACCAAACAAAGTCTTATTTAGAAATGTACTAAAAAATTACACCACGCTAGGTATAAGACGTATAGAAGTACCCGTAGGTATTTCGTATGGCGACGACATAGAAAAAGCAAAAGACGTTATAGTCGATAAAATTAACGAATTTGACTTTGTAATACGTAAAGACGAAACCGCTGTATACGCTGAAGGTTTTGGCGACAGCAGCATTAACTTACTGGTGTGGTTTTGGATTAAATACCCAGGCGAGCCTGACTTTATGACGGTACGCCACAAAGGTGTTGTTGCCGTTAAGCAAGCATTAGACGAAGCTGATATTAGTATTCCTTTCCCAATTCGTACTTTAGATTTTGGTATTAAAGGCGGTGAGAAACTCGATGCCATGATAAGCGATAAAATAAGCCAGCAGTCATCCAATAAAGACAGTAGCGACGGTGCTGACTCTAGCCAAAGTGAGTAATTTAGTTAAAACTCATTAGGCAAAAGCATTGGGAAATAGTTACTTACCAACAGCGCAATTTTACAGAGTAAAATTGCGCTTTTTTATAAATGGATTATTAGCTAAAAGTTTAAATACCTAGTTTTGTGTTTATTGAATATCAATTCAGATTAGTTGCGTTTGGCCATGGGAGTATTAACAAGTAAGATTAGTGTTTACCCAACGATTTTTTTACTGCCTTGCCGCACACTCTGAAAAAACGCTCTCATCTATTTCAATAACTAAATAAATCATCCTTTTTAAGCCCGTTAGGTCGGCTAAAGAATCTGTGTAAGCTTTTTCAGTATCAATTGGGTTAACTTAAGGGTTAAAAGAGCAAAGACAAACACGCTAGCGTCAATTCTAAATCTATCTTCTTAAGTATAAGTGTGAGCTATCGTTTTAAGGGGAGGAATAATCGTATTGCTTAGGCTTTATTTTATCTTTTTTACAGCAGCAAAACTTGCCTTAAACTGAATATAAAAAAGCGCAGCTTGTGTTGGAGTAACAAGCCGCGCTTATGAATTAGTTATACAAATAGGTTTTTGTGGTACGTATTAAATAACGCTAATTTTGTTACGAATGATTTTAACCCCATCTATATTTTCTAGAAATTTTTGAGCTAGTGCGCGCTGAAAACCAGTTTGTGCTTCACCGTATAAATCTACTTCACCATTTTTTACCTGCACACGAATATCACTTAACGCCAGGTTAGGGTTAGTTCGTAGGGTGTTGGTGATAGTTTGTTGTAGGTTAGGTTGAGTGGCTACACTGCTTACTACGGCCATGTTGGTTGCTGCACTTACCTTTGTAGCGCAAGCTAATAAAAATAAACAACAAAATGATACTAAAGCGATAGTTAACTTGAAGCGGTTCATAACTTAATCCTTACATTACGGTGAATAGTGCAGCCACAAAATGGAAATTCCATCGGCTAGGTTATCTTTGTAGTTACAATTTCGGTGCCAATATTAACGCTATGAAATATAAGGTAATTTTATTAAGTGGGAATTAAGGTGGGCAAAAATTACATTTAAATGAGTATGAGTTACATGCTTGGGTTACATATGTAACAGGTACAAACACCAGAGCCTGTAAGGCTTGCATTAAAAAAGCCGACAAAAGTCGGCTTAGAATAAAAATATGTTAGGTTACTTTTTCTTTTTAACCTTGGCCTTTTTCTTGGCTTTCATTTTTACTGGATCTTTACGCTTTTTAGCCGGCGGCTTAGCTTCTTTATGCTGTGGCTCAACACCTTTAATTACACGGCGTTTTAGTTTTTGTTCAACGTAGCGCTCTACTTTATACAAAATACCAATGTCGTGTGCTTCAACTAATGATATTGCAATCCCTTTTTTACCAGCACGGCCAGTACGACCAATACGGTGTACGTATACGTCGGCAGTGCGCGGCATATCAAAGTTAATAACGTGGCTAATGTCAGATACGTCAATACCACGTGCAGCTACGTCGGTAGCAATTAAGATACGTGTTTTGCCACTGTGGAAGTTTTCCATGGCTTTCATACGTTTGTCTTGTGGCATTTCGCCGCGTAACCAAGCTGCTTTAACGCCGTTATTGGTTAGCTCGCCAATCAATGTTTCTAAGCGTTCGCGAGTTTTAACAAACACAATCGCTTTAGTTACGTCAGGGTTTTTTAGCGTATTAACTAACAACTCAAGTTTGTGATGATAATCGTCGGCTAAATGTACCCATTGGTGAATTTTAGCCTTTTCTTTACGTGACGATTCGGCTTCTAATAGAGCTGGGTCGTTTAATGTTTTTTCAGCAAACCTTTCTACGCTGTCACCTTCAAGTGTTGCTGAGAATAAAAAACATTGGCGACGATTTTTAGCTTCGTCACAAATACGGCTCATTTCCTTTTTGAAACCCATGTCTAACATGCGATCTGCTTCATCAATAATAAGCATTTCTACATGTTCAGCATGAAAGTTTTCGGTTTCTAGGTATTCCATTAATCGACCTGGTGTGGCGATTAAAATATCATTATTTTTTTCAAAAATTTCTTTATGCGTGCCGTAGTTAATACCGCCTGTTACTACACCAATTTTTAGGTGTGTGCGTTTAGCTAGCAGTTCACATTGTTCATGAATTTGATAAGCCAGCTCACGAGTTGGGGTCATAACGAGTACGCGCGCAAAACCAGGGTCACGACGTGGGAAATCCAGTAAGTACTGAATAGCTGGAATTAAAAATGCCGCTGTTTTACCTGTACCAGTAGGCGCAGATGCTAAAATATCGCGCCCCTGTAGTGCTTCAGGAATAGCTTGTTGTTGAATGCTGGTTGGCGTCTCGTAGCCCATTTTATTAATGGCATCGAGTAGCTTGTTATCAAGATCAAATTCAGAAAATTGCATAGAGTGTCTAAAATAAGGGACAATTACCCTGATTATACGCGCTATGCTGCGCTTGGTGAATGAAAAGGTGAAAAAATGTCTGGTTTTGTATTTAAACAATTTAAAGTTGAACACGACCACTGTGCAATGAAAGTTTCTACCGATGGCATTTTGCTTGGTGCATGGGCTAACTTAAGTGGCGCAAAGTCATTACTTGATATAGGCACCGGCACCGGCTTACTAGCACTAATGTGTAAGCAGCGCAGTAATGAGCTTGATATAACTGCGGTAGAAATTGACGAAAGCGCCTATACCCAAGCATTACAAAATGTAGCTAATAGTCCGTGGCCAACTATAAGTATTACGCACCAAACTATTCAACGCTTTAGTAGTGAAGTTAAATTTGATGTTGCTATCTCTAATCCACCGTATTTTAATCACAGTTTAAAAGGCGATAATGCTGCGCGTAATGCCGCACGCCATACCGACGGATTAAGTTTTGAAGAGTTAATTAATGCCTTTAAACATTTAAGCCATAGTGGTTCCCGCTTTAGCTTAATACTCCCAAGCGTTGAAGGCGCATTATTTATTGAGCTTGCTATTCAAAATGGGCTTTATTTAAATACTCACTGCCAAGTAAAAGCCACGCCCAACAAAGATATTAGCCGCAGTTTAATGACATTTAGCTACGTAAAAAGCGATATAGAATCATCAATCCTGTGTATTAGAAACTTAGATAATACCTACACCGCTGATTATATAGCCCTGTGCAAAGCATTTTATTTGAAAATGTGAAGCAATTGTAAAATAGGAACGAATAACGCAAACTGACTAAAACCTATTGTTGAGAACAGATATGGATAGTCAGTTACCAAAATCTTTTATAATTATACTTGCCGTAGTACAGGCTATTGCTCTTACCCTTTTATATAGCAGTATAGAAAATAATGTGTGGCCAGCAACAAGCCCTACATGGTTAGTCTCACTTATTACATTTTCTATGAGCTTTCCTTTATTAATGCTAATGACCGTTAATAAAAATAATATAAAAACGTCGTTACTTTTAATCCTTCCTTTTTCCTTGTTGTTATCTTTACTGGGTGCGTATGCAGGCTTTCAGCAAGAGCCTCAAGAGTACGTAAGTAATAGCAATTTAATATCCGTTTTTATTTTTACTAGTTTAATAGCTGGCTTTAAAGGCCTTATGTACATTCAACAATTTGGTAGTTCAGAAAATGTTAGCTACAGTCGTTTGTTTAAGCTCTCTTGGCGTAATTTTATAATTTTTGGAGAATGCTGGCTGTTCGTACTTATTTTTTGGGGAATACTAAATTTAGGTGCGGCTTTATTTGATATTTTAGATATAAATTTTTTCTCTGAGCTACTAAGAGATGAATGGTTTTGGATCCCAACCTTAACGCTCGCATTTGCCTTTGCGAGTATCATATTTAGAAAGCTTTTGAACATTGAAGATAATATCGCTTTTTTACTACAAACTTTAATTAAGTTTTTATTGCCTGTTTTATCAGTTATTTCTCTCGGTTTTTTAGCAACACTTCCTTTTACCGGACTCAATAAATTATGGGAGACCGGAAGTGGCAGTTTATTAGTAATGTGGCTGCAGGTGCTCACGTTGTTTTTTGTTAACACTGTTTATAAAGATGACTCATCAGTTCGCCCTTATCACATGCTCTTGCACCGACTCGTTTTTATAAGCGTTGCGTTACTTCCAGTTTATAGTGTTATTTCTGCCTATGGAATTTACTTACGGGTAGAGCAGCATGGGCTAACAGTAGATCGTTGTTGGGGCATTTTGATTTGGTTTTTATTGGCGTGTTTTTCGTTTAGTTATCTTGTTGGAATTATAACAAAGCGAGACAATTGGCTAGAGCCGCTTAGCAAAATAAATATTGTGATGGGGTGGGTGGTGCTCGTTAGTATGCTTGCTGTTAACTCCCCTTTATTAAATTTTCAAAGCTTATCTACAAACAGCCAAATAGCGCGTTTAGATGCAGATAAAGTAACAATAGAAAAGTTTGACTATTACTATTTTGAGTACAGCTTAGGACGCCAAGGTTATTTAGCTATGCAGTTATTAAAACAGAAAATTGAAACGAGTCACCCAGAGCAATACGCTATCATCGATAGGATGTATGTAAATAATGAGTTTGCTTTAACGCTTGAACACACAGTCGGTGATTTTATTGAGCGCAGTGTATTTTGGCCATCACAAGCGCTAATACCTCAAGGTTTAATAGAGGCAGTATTTTCTGAACAACATTTTTACGATCGTAACTCTTTAAAAGAACATACTTACTATTTCATTGGCATGGATTTGAACAAGGATGATGAACTCGATTTTATAGTGATTGACGAAAGTAATGAAAATATAGCCGCATATTTCTGGTTATTCGACATGGGTAAGTGGCGATCAAGGTATATGAATGTCGAAAATCCTGAAGAGATTAGATACCTTAAAAGCATGATTGATAATAACGAATTATCTTTAGTTGAGCCTGAATATTCAAATCTAAAAATAGGGGATGTTGTTTTTAAAGTGAGGTAATGCGTAACTTTTTTTATGCGACTGCCCCTTAAACCTAAACTAATGATTATTAGTTTAGGTTTTTTGCTTTTGGTTTTTTATTTTATGTACAGCGCTTTAATAGTGTGTTTATAAATCACCTGATATGATTTAGCTATTAGCCACTTAATTTAAAAGGCAACACAATGAAAAAGTTAAATAAATTAGCAGTACTTAGCACGTTAGCAGCCACCATTTTTGCAAGCCAAGGTGTGTTTGCTACTATTACGCCTGTAGGCCTTTGGAAAACGATTGACGAGGATACAAACCAAGCTAAGTCGTATGTACGTATTACCCAAACCAACGGTACTTTAAGCGGTAAAGTTGAAACAATTCTTAACCCTGCAAAACAAAATGATATATGCAGTAAGTGTGATGATGAGCTAAAAGATCAGCCTATTTTAGGAATGACTATAATCACTGATGTAAAAGCACAAGATGATGGCGTATGGGGAGATGGTGAAATACTCGACCCAACAAATGGTAAAACCTACACCTTACAATTAACCCCACAAGATGAAGGTAAAAAGCTCGAAGTGCGCGGTTACATTGGCTTTTTTTACCGAAACCAATATTGGCTAAGAGTAGAGTAAGTTTTACTACTTACTTAATTACTAAACGTTAAATAATTAAGCATTAACTGAAATCATTTTTGCGCTTTGCCTTTCTTACTCACTAAGCCTGCCATATTTAATTGGCATAAAACTTTGAGTAAATAAAAGGGTAAAATATGATTAAGTACATAGTTGCTTTAATAATGCTTAGCACACTGTTAATAAGCGGTGCGGCAAACGCAAAGGATGATGCTGTAAACACGGGTTGGTTTAATAACACGGCTATTAAAGGGTACGACAGTGTTGCTTATTTTACCCAAAATAAAGCCATTAAAGGCAATGACAAATATACGTTTAGTTATTTAGGTGCCGACTGGCATTTTTCGAGTGAAGAAAACAAAACGGCATTTGCAGAAAACCCAAAGCGTTATGCTCCGCAATACGGTGGCTGGTGCGCTTATGCAATGGCTGATGAGGGGAATGCCGTAGGGATTGACCCAGAAGCATTTTATATTCACGAAGATAAGCTTTACTTAAACTACAGCGAAAGCGTACAGCAAAAATGGTTAAGTAATCTAGTGCCGTATATTGTTATGGCTGATGGATATTACCCACAAACAACAAACGTGATGACGTTTAAGTAAATTTTTAATTAATATTAACTAAAAAGCCCGCAACTAAACTAGTTGCGGGCTTTTTGCTTTTTATTTATTAGCTTATTAATTAAAGCGTTTCGCCGTATTCAGTCATTACCTGTTCAACCCATGTTGCAATGCGGTCGTCGCTTAGCTCGTATTGACTGTCTTCGTCGAGCGCGAGTCCTACAAACTGTTTACCATCAGGCGTTAATGCTTTTGAAGCTTCAAACTCGTAGCTACTGTCATTTGGCCAAAAACCAAGTTGAGTAAATGTTTGCGTATTTATTTCATCGTGTAGCATGCCTAGTGCATCTTGAAACCACTGCCCGTAACCTTGTTGATCGCCCATGCCAAATAAAGCAATGGTTTTACCATTTAGGTTTACGTCGGCTATGTCGTCCCACTTTGACTCCCAGTCTTCTTGTATTTCACCAAAATCCCATGTTGAAATACCAAAGATGATAAAGTCATACTGCTCTGCATTTTTTAGTGGCTCGTCTTTAATATTGTGCAGGGTAACTATATCGGCACCAATAATGTCGCGAATCTTTTCTGCTGCCATTTCGGTGTAGCACGTAGTAGAACCAAAAAATAAACCAATTTGCATCGTATTTATCACTGTGTAATTGCCTGATATGATAGGCTCAAGTTTACCGTAAGGTATTTTTAATTGATACCTTAGCAAAGCATGAGAGCATAATGTGACAACGCTATCTGACGATTCTTTTGAAAATAACAGCAGTATGAGCAGTAATAGCGACTACCTAGAAACCTTTTTAGATAGCCTGTACTTAGAACAAGGCGTAAGCGAAAATACATTAAGCGCTTATCGCAGTGATTTAGATAAGTTTTGCCTATTTTTAAAGGGCGAAAATTTAATGACGGTAACGGGGCTCGACATAGAAAGCTATTTAGCGCATCGAGTTGATTTAGGTTTAAAACCACGCAGTACAGCACGTAGTATTAGTGCGCTAAAGCGTTTTTATCAGTACTTTGTGCGCGAAAAAATAATTAGTGATTCGCCCATGCTAAACATTGCTCAACCAAAAGCCGGACAGTCGTTACCTAAAACACTCTCAGAAGCTGAAGTTGAGGCATTGTTAAATGCGCCCAACACAGAAGAAGCGATGGGGCTGCGCGACAAAGCCATGCTAGAGCTACTTTATGCAACGGGGTTGCGTGTAAGTGAGCTTGTTGGACTGCGCATGGAGCAAATTAATTTGCGCCAAGCAGTGGTGTTTGTAAAAGGTAAAGGTAATAAAGAGCGCTTAGTTCCACTGGGTGAAGAAGCCATGTATTGGCTTGAGCAGTTTTTAAAGGGTGGGCGTGCGCAAATGATAAAACATGCCACCGATTTTGTGTTCCCATCTAAACGCGGAGTAGGCATGACGCGACAAACCTTTTGGCATAGAATTAAACACTATGCTATTTTGGCATCAGTTGAGTCTCCATTATCGCCCCATACCATGCGCCATGCTTTTGCTACGCACTTATTAAATCATGGGGCAGATTTACGTGTGGTACAAATGATGTTGGGCCATAGCGATTTATCAACGACGCAAATTTATACCCATGTTGCCAATGAACGGTTAAAGTCGGTACACGCAGAGCATCATCCGCGAGCGTAAGTTTGAAAGTAAATATTATTAAGCCGGTCAATATATTAAGTGTTTTTAGGATAGAGAGAAGTTATGAAAAAATTAATGTTAGCAGGTGCCATGTTGTGCACAAGTATTAGTGCATTTGCAAATGGCGTTGCTGTAACACCAGATGCTAATGATCCTATTATTACTAAATTTGCCGAGCTTGGTGTAACTGTAAAGCAAATTAACCCAAGCCCAGTAGCGGGTTTAAAAGAGTTGATCACTAATAAGGGCGTGCTTTACGCAAGTCCAGATGGTCAATTTTTAATGCAAGGTACGTTAATCGATTTAAATAATCGTAACAACTTAACAGAGCAAGCATTAAACGGCGTGCGTGTTGAGGGCATTAAAGAATACGAAGATTCGATGATTGTGTACAAAGCACCAAACGAAAAACACAGTATTACCGTATTTACCGACATTAGCTGTGGTTACTGTCGTAAATTACATCGCGAGTTAGACGATTTACTTGATGCGGGTATTACCGTTAAGTACCTTGCGTTTCCACGTGGTGGCTTACAAGGTTCAGGCTATGCCGATTTAATGAACGTATGGTGTGCACGCGATCAGCAAGAAGCACTAACAGAAGCTAAGTCGGGTACAAGCACTAAGGTAGTTGCAGGCTGTAGCGCACCGGTTGCAGAGCATTACCAGCTTGGTCAAAGCTTTGGTATTAGCGGTACACCTGCCATTATTTTAGAAGATGGTACGATGATCCCAGGTTACCAGCCAGCAGCAGCACTAAAAGCAGCATTAGATGCTAACAAAGCGTCGTAATACGTTTTATAGCTAATAAAAAGGCCTTAATGGCCTTTTTTTGTCTTTTTAATACGACCCAATAAGTTAAAACTCTGCATGAAAAAACTAATCATTGCGCGTGAAAACGTTGACGACTCGCATCTACCGAGTAATTTACACCCTGTAATTAAACAAATTTATGCTAACCGCAATGTATTTAATGCCGACGAGCTAAATAACAGCGTAGCTACGCTTCACGATTTTAAATTGTTTAAAGATATCGACAAAGCCAGCGATTTATTAATTGAAGCATTAAAAGCGCAAAGCCAAATATTAATAGTCGGCGATTTTGATGCTGATGGCGCAACAAGTACTGCAACATTAATGCAAGGCCTTGAGATGTTTGGCTTTAAGCATTTAGATTACTTAATTCCTGACCGGTTTAGCTTAGGTTATGGTTTAAGCCCCGCACTTGCAGAGCAAATAGTACAAATAAAGCCTGATTTAGTGATCACCGTAGATAACGGCATATCGTGTATTGCTGGTATTGATATTTTAAAAGCGGTTGGTATTAAAGTGCTGGTAACAGATCATCACTTACAAGGTGAGCAGCTGCCAAATGCCGATGCAATAGTAAATCCAAATAGGCACGAATGTAACTTCCCGTCTAAATCTATAGCAGGCGTTGGCGTTGCTTTTTACTTACTAATAGCACTGAGAAGCGTAATGCGAGACCTTGGTTATTTTGAGCAGCAACCGCCGCCTAATTTAGCTAACTTGCTCGACATTGTAGCGCTTGGTACGGTTGCTGACGTGGTCGCACTTGATGCAAATAACCGCACCTTAGTACATCAAGGTTTAGCACGTATTCGCAGTGGTAAAACACGCCCTGGCATCACCGCGCTTATTGAAGTGGCTAACCGCAATGCTGCGCGCTTAAGCGCAAGCGACTTTGGCTTTTCACTTGCGCCGCGTTTAAATGCAGCAGGGCGATTAGACGACATGAGTTTGGGTATAGCATGCTTACTTAGCACCGATATAAATCAAGCACGTAGTATTGCCAGCGAGCTCGATAGCTTAAACTTTGCAAGGCGCGAAATAGAACAAGGCATGCAAGCCGAGGCGCAAGCCGTGCTTGATAGACTCGCATTTAGCGACGATAACGTCCCTGATGCAATCTGCTTGTTTCAAGACGATTGGCATCAAGGTGTTATTGGCATTTTGGCTGGTCGCTTAAAAGAAAAATACCACCGACCAACCGTTATATTTGCTGGTGGCGAAAACGGTGAAATAAAAGGTTCGTGCCGCTCTATAGAAGGGTTGCACATGCGCGACTTACTCGAAGGGCTAAATACAGCCGACCCACACTTAATTAATAAGTTTGGTGGCCATGCAATGGCCGCTGGTTTAAGTATTAATGAGCAACACTTTAATGACTTTAAAAAAGCATTTGATGCTGCCGTGAGTGCGCAACTGAGTGAAGAAAGTAAACGCTGCATTGTATTTACCGACGGTGAGCTGCCAAACGACTGCTTTACGATGGAGTTTGCTCAGCTATTAAAGCAATCGGGCCCGTGGGGGCAGCAATTTCCTGAGCCGGTGTTTGAGCACACCTTTGAAGTAATACAGCAGCGCATAGTCGGCGAAAAGCATTTAAAGCTGGTGCTAAAGCATCAATCAGGGCGATTAGTTGACGCCATTGCCTTTGGTATTGATGTAAAAGAATGGCCCGACACAGAAGCGAAGTTTGTAAAAGTAGCATATCAACTCGATATAAATGAGTTTAGAGGTAAATTTACGCTGCAATTAATAGTTAGAGAGCTTGAAAAAGTGCACTAAAAAATATGCACAAATCATGCATAAAAGGCTAATAAAGCGCGCGGTTTTTTGTTAAAATCGGGCGTTTTTATCATTTGACGATAATTTGTTGCGAAAATCCCATGTAAAGGGGCGCAATTACCTAGCCATTTTGGAGTGATGTACATGTTTGAAGTGAATCCTGTGATTAACCAAATCAAGGAAATTCGCGAACGTACTGAATTGCTTCGGGGGTACCTTTGACTACGCTCTTAAACAAGAACGCCTAGAAGAAGTTAACGCCGAACTTGAAGATTCAGCCGTATGGAATGAGCCTGAACGCGCACAAGCGCTTGGCCGTGAAAAATCAGCATTAGAGGCTGTTGTTGAAACAATCGACAACCTTGTAGCCGGTACTGACGACGTTGAAGGTCTACTTGAACTTGCTGTAGAAGCCGAAGATCAAGATACCTTTGATGAAGCACAAAGCGAACTTAGCGATCTAAACGAGCAGTTAGAAGGTTTAGAGTTTCGTCGTATGTTTTCAGGTCCTCATGACTCAAACGATGCGTACCTTGATTTACAATCGGGTTCTGGCGGCACTGAAGCACAAGACTGGTGTAATATTCTACTTCGTATGTATTTACGTTGGGGCGAGGCTAAAGGCTTTAAAGTTGAGCTAGTTGAAGCAACCGACGGTGATGTTGCCGGTATTAAAGGCGCAACAGTTCGCTTTGTTGGCGAATACGCTTACGGTTGGTTACGTACAGAAACAGGCGTTCACCGTTTAGTGCGTAAAAGCCCGTTTGACTCAAGTGGTCGTCGTCATACCTCATTTGCTTCTGCGTTTGTATACCCAGAGATTGACGATAATATTGAAATTGATATTAATCCGTCAGACCTACGTATAGACGTTTACCGTGCATCAGGCGCGGGTGGTCAGCACGTTAATACCACCGAATCGGCGGTTCGTATTACTCACGTACCAACAAATACCGTAGTGCAGTGTCAAAACGAGCGTTCACAGCATAAAAATAAAGCCCAAGCGATGAAGCAGTTAAAAGCTAAATTATTTGAGCTTGAGCTACAGCAGCAAAATGCTGAGAAACAAACGCAAGAAGACGCTAAATCTGATATAGGTTGGGGTAGCCAAATACGTTCATACGTACTTGATGACGCACGTATTAAAGATTTACGCACAGGCGTTGAAAACCGCAATACCCAATCGGTACTTGACGGTAACTTAGATAAATTTATTGAAGCCAGCCTTAAATCTGGCCTATAACCACCAAGCTAATAAAGAGCTAAAAAATGACTGATAAAATCCAAGACGAAAACAAGTTAATCGCTGAGCGTCGTGGCAAGTTAGACGCGATACGCGAAAATTGCCCAGCCAACGGTCATCCAAACCAATTCCGTCGTGAGCATTACACGGCTGATTTGCAAGCCCAGTTTGGTGATAAGAGCAAAGAAGAATTAGTTGAACTACAAGAAGTTGTGTCTATTGCTGGACGTATTTTAGCAAAGCGTGGACCGTTTTTTGTAATTCAAGACATGAAAGGTCGCGTACAAGCGTATGCATCTAAAGATGTTCAAAAAGACCTTAAAGAAAAATATGGTCAGCTAGACACTGGCGATATTATAGGTGTTAAAGGCGCGCTAAATAAATCGGGCAAAGGCGATTTATACGTAGAAATGACTGAGTATCAATTACTAACTAAGTCACTTCGCCCGTTACCTGAAAAATTCCATGGCTTATCAGATCAAGAAACAAAGTACCGCCAACGTTATGTTGACTTAATTACTAACGAAGCAACGCGCGAAACATTCCGCATTCGCTCACAAGTAGTTGAAGGTATTCGTCGCTTTTTAGCAGACCGTGACTTTATGGAAGTAGAAACACCTATGCTACAGGTTATACCTGGTGGTGCATCTGCGCGTCCGTTTGTAACTCACCATAACGCGCTTGATATCGACATGTACCTACGTATAGCGCCAGAGCTTTACTTAAAGCGCTTAGTGGTAGGTGGTTTTGATCGTGTATTTGAAATTAACCGTAACTTCCGTAACGAAGGGTTATCTACACGCCACAACCCAGAATTTACAATGATTGAATTTTACCAAGCATACGCTGATTACATCGACCTGATGAACATTACCGAAGACATGCTACGTACTGTTGCAGAAAACGTACTAGGTAGTGCAATTGTAGTTAATACAACTAAGGACGAAAACGGCGAAGTTATCGATTCAGTTGAATACGACTTTGGCCAACCGTTTACACGTTTAAGTATGGCGGATGCTATCTTAAAATATAACCCTGAGTTTGATGCTGCGGTATTTAACGACCCAGAAAACCATTTTGAAGAGTTAAAAGCGTACGCTAAACAAGTGCACGTTAAAATTCCTGAAAACTGTGTTTGGGGCCCAGGTAAGTTTCTTTGTGAAATATTTGAAGAAACAGCAGAGCACATGCTTATTCAACCTACGTTTATTACTGGTTACCCGTGGGAAGTATCACCACTTGCACGCCGTAACGACGAAAACCCATTTGTTACCGACCGTTTTGAGTTTTTTGTTGGCGGCCGTGAACTTGCAAATGGTTTCTCTGAGCTTAATGATGCACAGGACCAAGCTGAGCGCTTCACTCGTCAAGTTGAAGAGAAAGACGCAGGCGATGATGAAGCAATGCACTACGACGAAGACTACATACGCGCACTAGAGTACGGCTTACCGCCAACGGCTGGTGAAGGTATTGGTATTGACCGTTTAGTAATGTTGTTTACTGATTCATCAACAATTAAAGACGTTATTTTGTTCCCGCATATGCGTCCACAAGCTGACTAAGCTTTAGTAAAACAAAGTAAGTTAATAAACGCCGCTTAATAGCGGCGTTTTTTTTACTTATAATTAGTGTTTTAATTAATAAGTACTACACTAAAAATTAAAGGTAATTATTAGTGCTGATTAATGTGCAATTCAGCTTCACTAACTTATTGTTATTGGAAGTTTTTAATATTAAAACTAACAGTGCTATAACTTTTTAGTATGATTGTTTTTTAAACATATGTTGTGTTTATACAAAGGTTTTAGCTAGAATATGCACGAAATTTACACTGCTGGTATTTAGCAGTTAAATATAGATTCTTAAAGGACTTAGAATAATAGTATGAAAGACAAACGAGTAGATGATTTATCAGAAGAGTGTACATCAGAGCAAGAACGAAACGCTTACTACCGTGCTTGTATCGCTGAATTTCAACAATTAGGTTACCAAGAACAGTATTTGGCTCAGTTAACTGATGACTTAGTTCCCGTGCTAGGTGTTAATCCTTCAAATAAAAATACGTAACCCGCTTAAATTTCAAACTAATTACACTTTTAAACCAAGCATATGTGCAATCTGTAACCATATAGTCGTTTTTGGTAGAAAAGTGTTTGACATATTTTCTGAAATCTTTATTATACGCCCCACAAGACGGAGAGGTGTCCGAGTGGCCGAAGGAGCTCCCCTGCTAAGGGAGTATAGAGTTTGTAGCTCTATCGAGGGTTCGAATCCCTCCCTCTCCACCATTTCTTTTAATGGCGTGTTTTGTACAATTTTAAAGTATGGGTGCATAGCTCAGCTGGATAGAGTACTCGGCTACGAACCGAGCGGTCGGAGGTTCGAATCCTCCTGCGCCCACCATACTTTAATAACTCGCTTAGAGTCTAAATAAGCAAAAGCTCTACTTAGAGTTAAAATAAGTAAACTATAAAGTGGGTGCATAGCTCAGCTGGATAGAGTACTCGGCTACGAACCGAGCGGTCGGAGGTTCGAATCCTCCTGCGCCCACCACTTTATAGACTCTCACTTAGAGTAAAAACAAGTAATAGTAAAAATGAAAGCGGGTGCATAGCTCAGCTGGATAGAGTACTCGGCTACGAACCGAGCGGTCGGAGGTTCGAATCCTCCTGCGCCCACCACTTTCATGTTTTCATACACTTTTAAGTGTAAGAAAAATAAACCGATGGAAATCGGTTTTTTTATGCCTGAATTAATACGCTCTGCTTAGAGTTTAAATAAGCAATCTATGAAAGTGGGTGCATAGCTCAGCTGGATAGAGTACTCGGCTACGAACCGAGCGGTCGGAGGTTCGAATCCTCCTGCGCCCACCACTTTCATAAACAAGCCGACATTAAGTCGGTTTTTTTGTGCCTAAAATAAAGTGAAATGTAAACTACCACTCCTGTAGCCGCAGAGCTTGCTCGCGTGAGAAGCGCCAGCTTCTAATTACTTACCACCGATATAACTGATACTTTATTTACGAGCTTCGTTCGTCGCGTCAGCAAGCTGTAAGCCTACAAGTAAAACCAGTGCTAATCGTTAAATCCAAACTCCGAGCTTATTCATCTGTGGTAGACGCTGAGCTTGCTCGCGTGAGAAGCGACAGCTTCTATTCCCCCCTCAAAAATATAATTTATAAGATTTTATTTGTTGGCAACGCCAGAAATAAGTAATTTATTCACAAAGAGGTTAAGAGGCGCTGCGCTTTTAGAGGTAGTAATAAAGCTAAACTAATAAACCCGGGTTTATGTCTTCTCATTTACTTCTCTTTCGCTACTCTTTGTATAATAGATCTTTAAGTGGTTCATTGACCAAGAAATTAAATAACTAGAAGCTTTTAGCTCTAAGAAGGTTAAATACGGTCTTTAAGCTTAAAATGAGAGGTGGTATTTTCAAATAAAACTAGCTCTAATCTTTAAATCTAGACTCCGAGTTTATTTATCCGTTGTAGACGCTGAGCTTGCTCGCGTGAGAAGCGACAGCTTCTAATCACTATATCTACTCAAGCCCACTTAACCATTTTCTAAAGCTGCTCTTTATTATTACCTATGTTATTTTAAACGCCTTATTTAAAAGGATATTGCAGTATGTTTAAAACCCTATTTATTACGTTGTTTTTTATTTTTAGCGCCATTTTTATTGCAAGCGTGCAAGCCAACGTAGCTAATAACTCACTTGTAGTAGGTGCGCAGCAATATGCTAAATATTTACCGCAGTTAAAAAATAAACGTGTAGGGCTAGTCGTTAATCAAACATCAAGCGTAGGGGAAACTCACTTAGTAGATACTCTACTGACTAAAAACATAAACATAACTAAAATTTTTGCACCTGAGCATGGCTTTCGTGGCGATCACGATGCGGGCGCCCATGTGAAAAATGCTGTTGATAGTAAAACTGGTATTCCGCTTATTTCTATTTACGGTAAAAATAAAAAACCAAGCCAAGCTGCTTTAGCCGATGTTGATGTCATTATTTTTGACATTCAAGATGTGGGAGTGCGTTTTTATACCTACATAAGCTCTATGCACTACATGATGGAAGCCGCTGCAGAGCAGGGGATAGAATTTTTAGTACTCGATAGGCCCAATCCAAATATTGCCTACGTTGATGGGCCAATATTAGAGTCAGAATTTAAATCGTTTGTAGGCATGCACCCAATTCCTGTTTTACACGGCATGACCGTTGGCGAACTTGCCAAAATGATCAAGGGCGAGGGTTGGATCAATAAAGCGGCCGATTTAAAATTAACGGTGATCCCTGTTGATCATTACACTCGCAAAAGTACTTACAGCTTGCCTGTAAAACCCAGCCCTAACTTACCTAACGATCAAGCCATTGCGCTTTACCCATCACTTTGCTTTTTTGAAGCAACGCCTATTAGCATTGGTAGAGGCACCGACTTTGCATTTCAAGTAATTGGCTATTCGCCAGTAGCATTAGGTGATTTTAATTTTACACCGCGCGCAATTAAAGGCGCTGCTTTAAACCCTAAATTTAAAAACCAAACCGTGCAAGGGCTCGATTTAAGACAAGCAAATATCACAGGTTTAAATTTAACTTACTTAATAAATGCGTACACGAAGCTTACTAAAAATAACATCTCGCTTTTTGAGCGCGCTGACTTTATGGATAAACTAGCGGGTACTAATAAATTGCGCTTAGCTATTGAAGCAGGGCAATCAGAAGCGCAAATAAAACAAAGCTGGCAGGCGGGGCTTGCGCAATTTAAAGCGCAAAGAGCGCCTTACTTGTTATATAAATAAGGGCTAAGCATGTTTATTGCTGTAAAAAATCAAAGGTGTGGTTATATCAAACAAGCATTTATAGCGGCATTGAGCTTTATTATTGTGGGTTGTAGTACACCACCGGAGCCTATTAGCTCGGTGCTACCACTTACAAAGAGCCAACTTGTAGAGCTGCCTAATGCACAAGTGGTTGTAACGTTTCCTGAGGTAAATCCAAGTAGCCGGTTTTATGTAAATAACCGAGGAACGTTTAAAGCTTACAAAGGGCGCGGGCAATTATTAATACAAAACCATAACGCACAAAGCGCCGATATTTACATTAATAATAAAAAGCTCGACGTTAACCAACTAAGCGCCAACACCTTATACAATTACAGTTTGGCAAAAAATACTCACAACGGTGTTAATACCTTTAAAGTTGAAAATATTCTCCCTGCTGGCTCAAGTTTAACGCTGCGTTTTGCATTTCCTACTTTAAGCGATGAACCAAAAAAGCATATAGATTTTAATGAAGTAGACGCATTAATTGAACGCGATGTAAAAGCAGGTTTTCCTGGTGCTGTATTGGCAGTTGTTAAAAATGGCGAGCTAATAAAATTAACCGCCTATGGCGATGCAAAGCAATACCAGCAAAGTGATTTAATGCTACTACGCCCAGAGCCCATGCAAACTAATACCTTGTTTGATCTTGCCTCAAACACCAAAATATTTGCCACAAACTTTGCACTTATGAAATTAGTAAGCGAAGGGTTATTAAATATTAATAAACCCGTACAAAGCTACCTAAGCGAATATAAAGGTGAAGGGCGAGCAAAGCGCACAGTAAAAGACTTACTCACACACAGCGCCGGATACCCGCCAGTATTTGACTTTCATCGTAAAGATGGCAGCTACGGTGACGCGTTTTATTCGCAAAACAGTAAAACTACCAAACAGCTATTACTTACCAGCGTGCCTTTTAGTAGTAAATCATCTGGGCAGCATGTTTACTCTGATATTGATTACATGATTTTAGGCGTGTTAATTGAGCGCATAACTGGGCAGCCCCTTGACGAATACCTAGAGCAGCAAGTGTACGCGCCACTAAAACTAACTAACACGTTATTTAATCCACTTAAAAAAGGCTTTAAGCCGCAGCAATTTGCAGCCACTGAGCTTAGCGGCAACACACGAGACGGGCGCATTAAGTTTGATAATGTTCGTACCACTGTTTTACAAGGCCAAGTGCATGATGAGCGCGCTTACTATTCTCTTGATGGCGTAGCAGGGCATGCAGGATTATTTAGTAATGCTCACGACTTAGCTGTGCTTTGCCAGCTATTACTAAATAATGGTGGCTACGGCGACCAACAATTATTTAGTGCAAGCGCCTTAGCGCAATTTTTAACGCCGCAATCAAGCGATGAAACCTACGGGCTTGGCTTTAGGCTTGCTGGTAACAACCAAGCAAGGCGCTGGCACTTTGGCCCTTATGCAAGCGCGCAGGCTTATGGCCACACAGGTTGGACGGGGACAGTGACCGTAGTTGACCCCGCTTACGATTTAGCTATTGTTTTACTTACCAATGCTCGCCATAGTGCAATTAAAGGCTCGCTAAAACGTTACGAATTTACAGGTAAACAATTTGAAACCGCGCAGTACGGATCGGTAGTGTCGCTTATTTATGAAGCGCTACTAAATCAATAAGCTATCGTATAGGTTAAAACGTACTAACAGCATTACTCTAAGTGATTTATTTACAGGTGACTTGAGTAAGGCAATCCATTAAGCTAAGCGGTTTACAAATCTAAGCCAGTTTATGCTGCTAGGCTTAACAAATAAGCGATAAAACGCGTACAAAGCGAGAGTGGCTCGCTAATAATTAAGGTTAACTTTTTATGCATTGGTATTCTATTTTACCGCCGCTAATTGCGATTGCTATCGTGTTTTGGCGAAAAGAAGTGATTATGGCGCTACTTGTTGCTGTTGCTTCTTCTGAGTTTTTACTCGCCTTTCAGGGCGAAGGTAATAGCTTGTTTGACACTTTTTTAAATACCATTGAACGTATTATTTCGGTTGCCAGCTCGCCAGGTAATACACGCATATTAATATTTAGTATTTTAATAGGTGCCTTGCTTGCCTACATTCGCGAATCTGGCGGCGTTGCAGCAACGGTTAATATGCTAATGAACAAAGGTATTGCAAAAAGTAAGCGCCAAGTGGGATTTTTAACCATGTTTACCGGCATTGCGGTGTTTATAGAATCTAACTTGAGCGTACTCACCTCAGGGATTTTATCGCGTGGCTTATTCGACAAATTTAAAATGAGCCGAGCGCGCCTAGCGTACATTATTGATAGCACCAGTGCGCCAGTGTGTATTTTAATACTACTTAATGGCTGGGGTGCATTTGTACTTGGTTTGTTAGGTAACTACGAGCTAGGTGAGTCGGCTGTATCGGTGTTGTGGGGCAGCGTTGGGTATAACTTTTACGCCATAATTACCCTTACCATTGTTTTTTATACCATCGCGTTTGATAAAGTGCATGGCCCAATGAAAGAAGCCGAAGAAAAACTAGAGCTTCAAACAACTGACTTAAAAGAAGAAGTAAAAGGCTCTAAAGCGCGTTACATGTTAATCCCGCTTATTACGCTTATTACCAGCATGGTTGGCTTTATGTATTACACCGGAAATGGTGTACTAGCCGAGGGCAGCGGCTCTAAATCAGTATTATATGCAACGGTTTTAGCCATTGTTGTCGCTTACTTTTTAATGATTGGTTCGCGTAAATTTACGCACCATCAATTAGTTGATACAGGCTTTAAAGGTATGGGCGAATTAATGCCATTGGTCGCCATTGTACTGCTTTCGCTTACACTCGGCGCAAGTCTTAAAGAGCTTGGCACTGGCGTATTTGTAGCGTCACTTGTTGGCGACTACTTACCTATTTACTTAATAGTACCGGTGCTGTTTTTAACTGGCGCAGTAATGTCGTTTACTACAGGTACATCGTGGGGTACTTTTGCTATATTAATCCCAATTGGTGTGCCACTTATTCAAGCGCTAGGTTTACCGCCATCGCTTGTGGTAGGTGCTATTTTAGGTGGTGGTATATTTGGCGATCACTGCTCGCCTATATCCGACACCAGCGCTGTATCGGCTATTGCATCGGGGTGTGACTTACTCACCCACGTTAAAACGCAGCTACCGTATGCCTTATTTGGTGGTGGCCTTACGTTTTTAGCGTACTTAGTAACAAGCATTATTGTTTTGTAAAATTTGATTATTTAAATACTCAAAAGCCTGCTTATTGCAGGCTTTTTTGTTTTTAAATTAAGACCGAGCCGAGTAATACCAAGCTTAACGACGCTCTAGATATTAAATAAACTATTTAAATATAGACTTAAGTACCCGTATTTATATTTTTTAGGTTATTGTATAGCATGAGCTTTAAGCTTTTTAATAGCTATAAATTCTTACTTTTTAACTCATATAAGGCTGTAAACCCACACTATGTTTGTAATTGATAATATCATTCTCGTTAGTGCCATTTTAATTTTACTTGGAGTGATCTCGAGCAAGTTATCTGCACGCGTTGGCTTACCAGTGCTGGTGCTATTTTTACTTGTAGGCATGCTCGCTGGTGAAGACGGTATTGCAGGTATATCATTCGACAACGCAGAGGCCGCGCATGCTCTGGGTACTCTCGCGCTTGCTATTATTCTATTTGATGGTGGCTTACAAACGCCCACCAGTTCAATTAAACAAGTGTGGAAACCCGCGTCTGCTTTAGCAACCATCGGGGTGTTATTTACCGCTGTAATTACAGGCCTTGTGGCTACTTATATTTTAGACCTACCCATATTACAAGGTGTATTACTGGGCGCCATTGTTGGCTCTACAGATGCCGCAGCCGTGTTTGCACTTTTACGAAGTGCGGGTATTCACTTAAACAAAAAGCTTAAATCGACCCTTGAAATAGAAAGTGCCTCGAACGATCCAATGGCTATTTTTCTAACGGTTGGTTTGCTCGAAATGCTCGTTAATGACATGCCATTAGGGCTGGGTCTACTACAGTTATTTGCTCAACAAATGGGTGTTGGCGCTATTTGTGGTCTTTTAATTGGTAAAATATCGGTTTGGTTTATTAATCGCATTAAACTAAATGCATCGGGTTTGTATTTAGTGATGGTAACCGCATTTGGACTGCTTTCATTTGGCCTTTCTGCAACGCTCGGCGGCAGTGGATTTTTAGCTGTATTTATAACGGGTGTTATTTTAGGTAACAGTAAATTTGTATATAAGCGCGGTATTTTTCTGTTTCATGACGGCTTAGCATGGCTTGGGCAAATAACCATGTTTGTTGTATTAGGCCTCCTTATTAATCCGTCGTCATTGGTTGATGTATGGTTAGAAGGACTGCTTATTGCATTGGCACTCATTTTTGTTGCTCGCCCATTAGCTGTAGCGCCTATTTTAAAACTGTTTGGCTTTAATAATCGCGAAACCTTATTTGTATCTTGGGTTGGCCTTAGAGGCTCAGTGCCCATTATTTTAGCTATATTCCCATTATTATTTGGTCTTTCAGGGGCTGAGCTTATTTTTAATGTTGTTTTTTTCGTAGTGTTAATTTCAGCCACGTTACAGGGCTCAACAATGCCGTGGATGGCTAAAAAACTAAATTTAGTAGAGCCGCCACCTGATTTGGCTGCTGCAACGCTCGAAATCACAGCACTAAACGATATTGATATAGAAATTGTAGAGTACACTTTAAGTGACGTTTCTCGGGTTTCTGGGCGTAGCTTGTCACATGCTGCACTTCCTGAGAGTGTGGTTGTTGCTATGATCACACGAGGCCCGTCAATCATACCGCCACGAGGCTCAACTAAGTTAAAACCAAACGATCATTTATTTGTTGTTTTAAAACCAGATAACAGACCTTTTGTTGATTTAGTTTTTACAGCAACCGATAAAACAAACCATCAAGATAGCCATTTAGCCCACAACGAACTTAAAGTGAAAGGGGTAACGTTGGTAGGCGATATATTTTACTCTTACCACATGCAAATAGACGCCCCAGAAGAGATAAGCTTGGAAGAAGTAATTAATCAAAAGCTTTCAGGTGAAGTCAGTAAAGGCGCTATAGTTGTTATTGGTAATGTGCAAATACGCGTTATAACAATGGTACATACACGCATAGTTACCATTGGCTTAAAGTACTTAAATAACCCAGAAAAGCGACTTTTAAAGCAGTAATCATTAACAGTGATTTATTTAGCGCTAGGCTCATGTTCATAGCTGCGTAGGTTAGGTTGAGTGACACGAAACCCAACGGATCTCCAATCCACTTTGCAGCTTTAACGTTAAATATATGCATTGTTTTTGTAGGCGCTTAGCTTGTTAGCGCGTCGGGCGGTAGCTTTATTTTTTTGCTTATTTTATTTCAAGAATTATTGTTTTGTACGTATGATTTTTAAATGCTCAAAGGCCTGCTTAATCGCAGGCCTTTTGTTTGGAAGTGAATGATTTAATATGCTATTTAACTGTTAAACGGGTAATCAACGTTTGTAAAAGGCCATTCGTTTTTAACCCATGTTTTAACGTTTGTTTTAAGCTCATCAAAAAGCGGTGTAGAAAGGTGCTCTTTAGCAACCCAGCTAAATACAGTGGCATCAAATTCACTATCAACCGTACCTGTAATATAAATACAGCCAATCACCTTCGTTTTATCGTTATTCATTACATGAAAAGTAAAAGATTCTTTATTATTAAATGCGATTAAGTCACTTTCCAATGATTGCGTGTTTTCTTGCAAAGTAAAGTCATCAGCAGGCCATGTGGTGCCTAAGCTAATTTGAATAAACTCGCGAGCAGACATAAGCGCTTTGTAATCAAGTTTTGTGTACTTAGGGTTTACCTTAACTAAGGTGAAATTTTCAAAGTGCTTTTCAATCGGTACTACAAATTCGTTATTTACTAAAGTCTCAGCCTGCACAAATGAGCAGCAAAATGTATAAATAGCAAAAACGAATATAAGTAGTTTTGTCATATTTCTTCCTTAAATTTAAACTAATAGCTCTATGAAAATTAAGTTAAATTATAGCTTTATAGGGCTGAGCCTTAAAGAACTAATATTGTGTATTTCTAAATGTGCTGAGAGTTGCTTTCAAGTTTTTAGTACATTAATTCTGGTGAACTATAATACTAAGTGTCATAGTTGGTGGTGTGATATTTATGGGTATATTTAAATCAAAATGGTTTAACAAGTGGGCTGCAAAAGAGGGCTTACCTGACAAGGTGTTAATTGATGCTGTTAGAGATTTAGAAAACGGACTTAACGATGGGGACTTAGGTGCTCATGTTTATAAAAAGCGAGCACCAGCGAAAGACAGGGTAAACGAGGTGGCTATAGAACCATAGTTGCTTTTAAAGTTGCGGATAAAGCATTTTTTATGTTTGGCTTTTCTAAAAACCAACGAGACAATATCGATAAAAAAGAATTAAAGGCACTAAAGTTAATGGCGAAAGAGTTACTAAGTTATTCACAGCAGCAACTCAAAATAGCTATTAATGAAGGCGAGCTAATAGAGGTAAAAAATCATGAGTAATAGTATTTTAGGCGTAATGCATGATACAGCTAAAGGGCTAAATGATGCCGGTGTTATGGATAGACAAACTATGCGGAAGTTTGATGCAATGTGTCTGCCTGAAGTCGAGCAATATGATGCCGCGCATATTAAAGCAATTCGTGAGCACGCTCATGTTAGCCAAGCGGTATTCGCCGCTTATTTAAATACCAGTGCTTCAACAGTTAGAGCTTGGGAGCAAGGTGGCAAGTCCCCAAAAGGTGCTTCCTTAAAGCTGTTAAATTTGGTCGCCAATAAAGGCTTAGATATACTTGTTTATTAATCTAAGCGGCCGGTAGCTAAGGTTGAGTGATACGAAATCCAATTCCACGATATTGCTCTAAAGCCTTATCCTATCTCCTTAGTTTAATCAGTAGTTTTACTAATTTCTCATATTGTAACCATATTTCAGGGTTCTCTTTGTGAGCTCGACGATAGAAAATATATGCTTCGTACCTATGGTAACTATTAATTATCTCCTGACCTGATAGTGAGTTTAATGCTTTTATTTCATATGCCTTTAAATCCACTCCTGTAGCTAGCTGCTCATATTTATTCAGGATATGGTGAAGAGTTTCTTTAGTATCGGATAAATTTACGACTTCCCTGACCTCATTAGCATGGAGCTTACCTGGGTATTTATTATTAAACTTAACAAGATACGGGATAACTTCTTGATGAAACTTCCCCCAATACTCTAAGGTTGATTTGATTCTCTCTTTTCTTGAGTTAACTATATAAATATAAATACCAAAAAGAAATGAGCATCCAGTAAACAGTACAGCGACTACTTTACTTATTTCTATTATGTAATTTAATTCCATTTCGATTACTCCGTGTAATTAGTTTAATCTTAGCTAAAATTTAGGTTAGACTAAAATATATCTAAGCCCCACACTGCCTAACCCCAGCACCCGCATGTTTAAGCGCAATAATTTGCCCTTTGCCGTTATGCGCCATAGCGAGCATATCACCGGTATTTATATTACTTTCGACCGCGTGTTTACCTTTTAAATCACTTAACAGTGAATGCTTAATTTGCACGAGCACCTCGTCATTACAGCTGGCTATGTACCAGTCGTTATCTACCTTCACTAGAGTGCCGTATTCTATGTGGCGTTGTTGGTGGCGACGTAAATCGTTAGCTAATTGATTATCAAGCGCGTGTTTTTGCTCGTTTATGGAGCTTGCGTAGGTGCCTGCTTGGTTTATTTCATGTGTTTTAATAATTGAATAGTCGTGAATGTCTATAGTATTAAATACGGTGTTAAGCACGGTTTTAGGCGCGTGGTTAATGCCATCGTTATTATCAAAAACAATAAAAGCAAACACACCCAGTGCGCAGGCTAGGCTGGTTAGCTGTAGCGTAAAGCCGAACTTTTTAGGCTTTGTGTTAGTGGCCTTTTTAAGTAGCGCTTTTTGCTGAGTGCTTGTAAGTGTTGTGCGCGCTTTTCGCTCTTTGTAGTGTTGTGTGAGCTTTTGATCAAACGGCTCATCAGGCTTGTTCATTGTTTGCTCCTAATAAACGTTTAAGATTTTTCTTGGCATAGCGCAGCCTTGTTTTAATGGTCTCAAGGCTGCTTTGCGTTATAAGTTCTATGTCGGCGAGCGAAAAGCCTTCTTGTTGCAAGGTTATGGCTTCGCGCTGTACAAAGCTAAGTTGTTTTAGCGCGGCGTCGAACGCGTCATAGCTTATGTTTGAGCTGCCTATATGCGAGTCTCCACTAGTTAAGTCACCACTATTTAAGTTGTTTTCGCTTTTATCATTTTGTGCTGCTAAATGCGTGTTTTCGTCAAGCTCTACAAAGTGCTGTTGCCTGCGGTATTCGTCAATGAGTGTGTTGCGGGCAAGTTTAAACAACCACGCTTTGGGTGTGGTTTGTGCTTGGTAAAGGTGGCGTTTTTCGATTACTTTTAGCCATGTTTGTTGGCTTACGTCGTATGCTAAATGCGTATTAGATTGTGTAACAAGGTAGTGGTATAAGTCGTTACTGTAGAGGGCAATAAGCTGCTCTAAGTAACGATTGTCGCCACTTTTTGCGTAACTTGCCATGCAGTCCTTGCTTGGCGTTTCAAATAACCATGACTTAATACTTAGTAGCATAGGCTCATCGCTTTTATTGTTGTAATTTGAAGTCGAGTTGTACGGTTTGACCTGTTTGTAATTGTGCCACACCTTCAATTACTTTGGGGCGATATTTCCAGCGTTTAATAGCTCTTATTGCTTCGCGGTCAAAGGTGCGTTTTGGCTCGGCGTTAATAACTACTGGGTCGATTACTTCACCGGTGGGCGAAATACTAAAGCTTAGTTGTACCCAACCTTCAATACCATCGCGCGCGGCTGTAGTTGGGTATTTAGGGTTTATGCGCACTATGGGTGTTGCATCCCCTGTAGGGCGATTAATGGTATTGTTAATGTCGCCACCAAAATCGTCAATTGTAACTGGCGTAAGGTCGCTAATTGCCAACACAGGATCGGCTGATGTATCAAGCGGTGGAGCTTTTTGCGGCACTTTAGGCATTGGCGGTGGCGGCTGTATTTTTTGTATATGCCTGACTTTTGAATCCTCAGGTGCCTGAAAAATCTCTACTATAATATCGCCCCCTGGTTTAACCGGTGCGCGTTGCTCGCCACTTATTAAATATTGCATAAACGCAAAAGCTGCAAAGGTCATTGCGGCGCCGCCGATAACGGCAGTCGATGTTTTAATAAATACTGGGTTGTTAGGTACTTCAAGTGTGTGCATAAGCCGCTCCAAATTTTATTGACCACTACTATTAGGGTGTTTTCAAAGCTATAACGGGTGGCAAATCAAAAAGGGGTGAAATAATTTTATAAAAAATGTGGGGTTTAGTTACAATAGCCATTCGCATTCTTTTACTTATTAACTTTTTAGGCTGTTATGCAACTCATTGAAATAAATAAAGCGCGTTACCGTAAACATTTAAACCGTGTTATTGCAGGATGCGGTATTGGTTTGGCTGTAGGCAGCTTGGCTATATCGCAAACGCTGATTGCTTTATTTCCTGATGAAAGTGGTAGCCACTTTCATTGGAACTTAATAGGCGTTGCTATTACAAGCGTTGGGCTTGCGTGGTTACTTAATAAATACCGTACACATAGCTTTATGACTGAAGTTGTTTATGTGTGGGAGCTTAAAAAAGCACTTAATAAAATAACCCGTAAAATGGCTAAGTTAAAAGCCGCTGGCCGTGAAGGCAATGCCGATGCATTATTAGCAATTCATTATAGTTATGCGGGCTCTCGGTTATTGTGGCAGCTAGACGATAACCTAATTACCATGGACGATTTAGCCATTAAACAAGCTGAGCTTGAATCTGTTGCAGCGCAACATAACGTAACGCTTAATGTTGAAGATTACGATGCAAGTATTTTAAAACAGTTTTAAAACATAGGTTTTTAAATTAGTTAGAGGAGCCTTAATGAAAAAAGTACTCATAGTGTGTTTAGGTAATATTTGTCGCTCGCCAACCGCAGAGGCGGTATTAAAAGCCCGAGCTAAAAAGCTAGGTGTTAACGTTAAAGTAGATTCGGCAGGGACTATTGGTTACCACGAAGGTAAAACGCCTGATAGTCGCTCAATGGCAGCAGGGGAGAAGCGTGGTTACAGCTTTAAAGGTATTTATTCACGTAAAGTGCGTACAAGCGACTTTACTGAGTTTGATTTAATTTTAGCGGCCGATACGCAAAATTTAGCTGATTTAAAAGCCCAGTGCCCTGAGCATCTACAGTACAAATTAGCGCTTTTTTTAGAATATGGCGAGCAAGCCCAAAGCGCTATTCCCGATCCCTATTACGGCGGCGATGATGGCTTTGAAAATGTGCTCGATTTAATAGAAGCGGCTAGCGATAAAATACTCGCTAAAATTTAATCCCTATTTTATTACTAAAGCTAAATTTAACGAGCTTTTAGTCGTATTGCATGGCGTTCCTAAAGTAAGTACATTTTATACTTACTCAAAGGGAACTTTATGAAAATAAAAATATTACTACTCACTTTATCTATTGCTTCTTGTTCTACTTTTGCTAACGATGTTAGTTTTTCGATTGGGGGTGGCTATCCTTACTTAGTTATTCCTGAGGTGTCTTTGTCGGCTAACGACGACACACAGCGCTGGTATGCAAATTATAAACTAGGCCTTGATGATGGTTTTTCAGCCGGTTTTGAACAAGCAGTTAGCGATAATAAAAAACATGCTTTTGGCGTACTTGTGGGCGCTATTGGTGCAAGAGATACAGACCAAGAGTGCGAAAGTTCAACTAATGATGTAGCAACTGACTTTGCTAATACGCTAGGTTGTGTAATTGGCGGTATTTTTGATGAAGAAACAACAAACGGTATAGGGCTTACGTACAACTACAACTTTAATGAACTGAACAGCGCTGGTTTTAGATTAGAGCTAGATGTGGGCTACGGTAAAGCAAGCGATAGCAATGAAAAAAGAGCCGATGGCGGAATTAGCGTAAGTTATGAATTTTAACTACGTAGAATTTGTATTAGTTGGTATTAAAAAAGACGCTTAAAGCGCCTTTTTTAATGAGCCGCTTTTAGTGGCGGTTAATTTTAAAGTCGAGTTGTACCTGAGAAATAGCGCTAACAGGTTTGCCATTTTCAAACTTTGGCGCGTAACGCCATTGCTCAAGCGCTGCTTTGGCTGATTTTTCAAATGCGCTGCCGCCTTCAGAGCTAAGTACTTTTGGGTTTTTTACAAAGCCAGCTGCGTCTACCTCAAACTCCATAACAACGCTACCATCGGTACTAAATCTGGCTTTGTTAACTGGGTATTTAGGATTAACACGGTAAAGCGGCGCTTGCTCTTGCGATTCTTTCCATGGCACCATTTGAGCGATAGCTAGGCAATGTTTAGTTGCTTCTTCGCTTTTACCTTGCTTTTCGTACAGACCTACAAGCTTTGAATGAGCTGTTAGCTCTGCACTGTGATCAAAGTTTAAGTTACTATCGAATACAGTAACTATACGGTTTAGCCTTTCAATCGCTTGATTGTATCTTTTACGACCCTCTGCGAATGAGGCCATTAAAAAATCGACTTTTATGCGCTCTAGTGAGTTTTCAGGTAAGTTTTCTTGGTAGTATTCGTCGGCTTCTTCTAGGTAGTTTTTAGCCTCACGATATTTTTTAGAACTAAACTTTTTAGCCAGTAGCGTTGCAGCTTCAAGTTTCATGTCGGCTACAAACTTAGGGTTATTTTGTGTTTTAGCTATACCTATTACTTCTTCTAAAAAGTTAGCTGCTTTGTAAGCTGATGTTGTGTAGTTAGCTTTTCCGAGCAGTGCATCAACTGTTTCTATTGATTGTTTGACGTGATTAGCCGCTAAAATAGTATGTGCTTCATCATAAAGTGCAAAACGTTGTTCGTATAGCTCATCGCCGTAGCCTTTAATAGCTTTAGCGTAGTTAATAGCTAAGTTAGCAGTATTGTCGTCGCTTTTACCGTAAACGGCTTTACCTGATGTGTAAGCAAGTTTGGCAGCTTGTTGTACGTTTTCGTCTGCTTTAACTGCTGCTAAATAGCTTTGGTATGCTTGGTTAAATACCGTTTGAGGATCGCTTGCTTGGCTGGCGAATACTGTAGTGCTTAAAGTTGTTGCGCTTAAAGCAGACAAACTTAAACCTATAAATAAAGCGAGTTGCTGACGTTTCATAATAATCCCTATTAACTTTTAAATTGAAACTAGGTTGACGTAATTACAACAGTTTCTTATTAATATAATTTTTGACTGAATGGTAAAACTACTTAAAGGCGTTCAAAATACAGTTCAGCTTGTGTTGTTGCATTTACAGGTTTTCCATTTTTAAACTTTGGAGCGTAACGCCATTGTTTAACAGCGGCTATCGCTGATTTTTCAAATGCTTTAGAACCCTCAGAACTAATAACCTTAGGACTTTGCACAAAGCCATGGGTATCAACTGTAATCTCTAATATAACTATTACATGACTTTTAGTTTCACCGCGAGGGTATATAGGCTCGGTTATGTAGAGTGGATTTTGCTCTGAGGTATTTTTCCAGTGCGTATTTTTAGCAAAGGCTAAGGCGTGTTTAGTCGCTTTATCGCTTTCATCTTGTTTTTCATATAGCTGAACTAAGCCAACATGCGCATTAAGCTCAAAGCTTTGATCTAAATTTTTATATTTATCAAATAAGCCAACTATACGGTTTAGCCTTTTAGTTGCTTTGTCGTAATCTTTACGGCCACTCTCAAATGAAACCATTAAAAGGTCAGACTTTATACGCTCTACTGCATTATCAGGTAGCTGGGCTTGGTAATATTTATCTGCATCTTGAGCGTATATTTTCGCTAAAGAGTATTCGCTATGGCTAAACCTATAAAGTAATGTTTCTGCAGCTTCAAATTGCATATTGGCGACAAGGCCTGGGATATTTTGTAATTCAGCGATTTTAATGAGTTGCTCAAAGTTTTTGACTGCGATATATGATTTATTGGTATGAGTGGCTTTTGCTAGTAGCGTATCCATAGTCTCTATTGAGTTTTCACCATAGTTTTTAACTAAAATACGGTGGGCCTGTGAATACAAATCAAACCGTTTCTTTTCATTGCCATTCCCTATAACCATAATGTTCTTTGCAGTATAATTATTGATGGCTTTGGCGTAGTTAATAGCAAGGTTCGCCGTTTCATTGCTATTTTCTCCATATAGAGCGAGCCCTTTTTGATAGGCAAGTTGTGCTTCTTTTTCAGCTTGTTCTTTGGCTGCAACAAATGCTGAGTCAGTTTCTTCGGCGTTTGCAGATACAACTTGAATGCTATTTACTTGGTTTGCGAAAGTGCAGTTAGCAAAGGCTAATAAGCTTAATCCTATCGATATGGCGAGCTGTTGGTGCTTCATAATAATCCCTATTATTTATCAGCCCATAAAATTACCAAAACTATCAAGGCCTGTCATTATTTTAGGTAAATTAAAGTAAACAAGCGAGGTTGTAATATTCGGGTTATTAATTGCTTAACAATCATTGAAAATAACGCCTGTCGTCGCCATATATTTGCCATAAACAGTCTTGTACTACGGTGTATTTATCCTATTTTGTGATACTATCACTTTATTGTCGTGTCGTAGTTATTTAAATATTTGGATTTGTCGTGGCGCAAGTAAGAGCAAGAGTCCAGCTTAAAGTTGGCAGAAATAGTGATATCCCTGCAGAAATAATCTCATTTACTGATTTAAAAGATGGTAAAGAACATATTGCTATGGTGTTTAACAACGCCGATACAGAGCAAGATGTACCGCTAATTCGTATGCATTCAGAATGCCTAACGGGCGATGTATTTTACTCATCGCGTTGTGATTGCGGCGAGCAGCTAAATGAATGTATTGAAATGATGCACGAGCAAGGCGGTATTTTATTGTATTTACGCCAAGAAGGCCGTGGCATTGGTTTATACAACAAAATAGACGCTTACGTGCTGCAATCTCAAGGTATGAACACCTACGAAGCTAATAATCATTTAGGCTTTGCTGATGATTTGCGTGACTTTTCGGATGCGGTATTAATGCTCAATGCGCTTAATTTAAGTCACGTTAAATTAATGACTAATAATCCTAAAAAGCTTAATGCATTAAAAGATGCCGGTATTAATGTTGACTCGGTTGTGGGCACACATGCGCACATAAAAGCGGGTGTTGCGGGTAATAAATCGTACCTAGAAACAAAAATTAAGCATGGCGCGCATATGTTAGATATTAAGAAAATTAAAAAACCTTAATCATTTAATTACGTTTCGTCTATTAATCCCCCCTTACGCCAAGTTATACTTGGCGTGTTTCGTTTTAAATTAAGAGCAAGTATGTCTACACAATTACGAATTTTTAAAGCCGATGCAGGGCTAAAGTGGTTAAAAGCCGGATGGCTTATTTTTAAAACCCAGCCAGCAACCTTTATTTTTATGCATTTATTTATTGGCATTGTAGGGCTGCTGTCTTTATTTTTACCGCTGCTGCAAGTAGTAGCAGCACTCGCTACGCCATTTTTAACCGCAGGGTTTTACCAAGCGGTGCTTAGTAAGCAACAGGGCGGAAAAATTATGCTAGCCGATATTCTCAAGCCATTTACGGCTAAGGGAAATCGTTTAGGGTTATTACGTTTAGCACTTTATCAAATGGGTGCGGGTATTTTAATGGCGTTACTTGCTAATGGCTTATTTGCCGATGCAGTGGCTGTTATGAGCCAACCAGGACTTGATCCAAACGTAGCACTTGAGCAAATGCTTGAGAGTATTTCGGGCGCGAATGTAATTTTATTTTTTATGGCAATGCTAATTTATTTAACGGCATTTGCGTACGCTGTGCCACTTGTTTATTTTAGTAAAGAAACACGCATTTTAACGGCGCTTAAAAAGTCGTTAATGGTGTTTTATCATAATATTTTGCCACTTGGCGTTTTTGGCCTTATTTGCGCATTATTTATGGCGCTTTCGATGTTCTTATCGTTCTTACCACTGTTGATTTTAATGCCGATTTGCTACATTAGCTTTTTTGTATCTTATCAAGCCATTTTTATGCCTGTTGTACCATTAAGTGACGACATTAATGTTAAGCCACTTAGCAGTGAAACAAGCGGACGTTTTGACGCTTAATGGATGATAAATTAAAGCAAAAACTAAAAAACTATGTACTTTGGTTACTAGGGCGCCAAGAATATTCGCGTCGTGAGTTAACGCTCAAATTACAGCAAAAAGAAGCGACAGAAGAGTTTATTGAAACGCTGCTTGATTGGTGCGAAAAGCACAATTTTATTAACGAGCAGCGATACTGTGAAGGCTTTGTAAGAAAACACATATTTAAATGCCACGGGCTTAAGCGAATACAAAGCGAAGCTATGGGCAAAGGGATTGATCGTTCGCTACTTGAAATGGTAGTTGAAGAGCTTGAAATAGATTGGTTTGAGCTTGCGCAGGATGCGTACAATAAAAAATATTC
Source organism: Pseudoalteromonas sp. SR41-1 (assembly GCF_014164015.1). Taxonomy (NCBI): domain Bacteria; kingdom Pseudomonadati; phylum Pseudomonadota; class Gammaproteobacteria; order Alteromonadales; family Pseudoalteromonadaceae; genus Pseudoalteromonas; species Pseudoalteromonas sp. SR41-1. The sequence continues at coordinate 5,784 of NZ_JACJEK010000020.1, read as the reverse complement.
GAATACACCGCCAGATCTCGATTACAAAGATAAAGCTAAGCGCGTGCGCTACTTAATGTATCGGGGTTTTAGCTACGATGAAATTAATTTTGCAATGCAAGCACAGTAAATACAGGTGAGACTTTCAAATGCAGCACATGACTACCGCACAAATTAGGCAACAGTTTTTAGACTTTTTTGCCAGCAAGCAACATCAAATAGTACCTTCTAGCTCGCTTATACCGGGTAACGATGCCACGTTGTTATTTAATAATGCCGGCATGGTGCAATTTAAAGATGTATTTTTAGGCGCAGAAAGCCGCCCTTATACACGTGCGACAAGTTCGCAGCGCTGTGTACGTGCTGGCGGTAAGCATAACGATTTAGAAAACGTAGGCTACACTGCTCGCCACCATACATTTTTTGAAATGTTAGGTAACTTCAGCTTTGGCGATTACTTTAAGCAAGACGCGATTAAGTTTGCGTGGGAGTTTTTAACTGAGGTTGTTAAATTACCTCAAGAAAAACTGCTTGTTACTATTTATCACGATGATGAAGAAGCGTTTGAGTATTGGTCAAAAGATATTGGCTTAAGTGAAGATCGTATTATTCGTATTGCGACCTCTGATAACTTTTGGTCTATGGGCGATACTGGTCCATGTGGTCCGTGTTCTGAAATATTTTATGACCACGGCGAGCATATTTGGGGCGGACCTCCGGGCACTCCAGAGGAAGACGGCGACCGTTTCATCGAAATTTGGAACCTTGTATTTATGCAATACAACCGTCAAAGCGACGGTACTATGTTGCCTCTACCTAAGCAATCTGTTGATACAGGAATGGGCCTTGAGCGTATTTCTGCAATTTTGCAGGGTGTGCATTCAAACTACGAAATCGATTTATTCCAAGGCTTAATTGCAGCAGCTGCAAGTGTAACTAACGCGCAAGATATGGACGATAAGTCACTACGCGTAGTGGCGGATCATATTCGTTCGTGTGCGTTTTTAATCTCAGACGGTGTTATGCCATCTAACGAAGGGCGTGGTTATGTACTACGTCGTATTATTCGTCGTGCAGTGCGCCACGGTAATAAGCTAGGTGCACAAGGTTCGTTTTTCTATAAGTTAGTTGCTGCGCTAATTGAGCAAATGGGTCAAGCGTACCCAGAGCTTGCTAAGCAACAAGAAATTATCGAAAAAGTATTACGCATTGAAGAAGAACAGTTTGGTAAAACACTTGAGCGTGGCTTAGCTATTTTAGAAGAAAGCTTAAGTGACCTTAAAGGCGATATTATACCGGGCGATTTAGTATTTAAACTTTACGACACGTATGGTTTTCCAGCTGATTTAACAGCCGATGTTGCGCGTGAGCGCCAGATGACGATTGATCATCAAGGTTTTGAAGAGTGCATGGCTGTACAACGTAAAACAGCGCAACAAGCGGGTAAGTTTGGTGCTGATTACAACGAGCAATTAAAATCAGAAAAGCTTACTGAGTTTAAAGGCTACGACAGCACGCACCATAGCGCGACAGTGGTAGAAATTTTTGCCGGTGGCGAAGCTGTTCAGTTATTAGAAGATGGTCAACAAGGTATTGTAGTATTAGACCGCACACCGTTTTATGCTGAATCAGGCGGCCAAACGGGCGACACGGGTACTATTACAGTTGCTGGTGGCGAATTTAATGTTACTAATACCACTAAACTTGGTAATGCTTTTGCTCACCACGGTACTGTGCAAGGACGTATTGGCGTTAACGATAAAGTGGATGCGACTATTGATGATGCACGCCGCGATAGCATTAAGAAAAACCACACAGCTACACATATTTTACACGAAGCACTACGCCAATTATTAGGCGACCATGTAGGCCAAAAAGGCTCACTTGTTCAGCCTGATCGTTTACGTTTTGACTTTTCGCACTTTGAAGCAGTTACTAAAGATGAGCTACGTGAAATTGAGCGTGTAGTTAATGACGAAATTCGTCGTAACTTTGCACTTAATACTGAGCTTATGGCTATTGATGATGCTAAAGCGAAAGGTGCTATGGCATTGTTTGGCGAAAAGTACGATGACGAAGTACGTGTAGTTACTATTGGCGACTACTCTATTGAGCTTTGTGGTGGTACTCACGTTGAGCGCGCAGGCGATATTGGTTTATTCAAAATTGTATCTGAAAGTGGTATTGCCGCAGGTGTTCGCCGAATTGAAGCGGTAACCGGTGCTGATGCAGTTGCTTATGTTAGCGAGCAAGAGCAACAATTACATGATGTAGCTACTTTAGTTAAAGGCGATAGCGCATCGGTACTTGAAAAAGTAACTGCGTTGCTTGAAAAGTCTAAAGGTCTTGAAAAGCAAATTGCGCAACTTAACGATAAGTTAGCAAGTGCAGCGGGTGCATCTTTACTTGATTCGATTGTTGAAATTAACGGCGTTAAGCTACTTGTAGCAAATGTTGAAGGTACTGAATCTAAAGCGCTTCGCGGTATGGTTGACGACCTTAAAAACAAGATTGGCTCAGGTGTTATTGCTCTTGGTGTTGCCAGTGGCGACAAAGTAAGCCTAATTGCTGGTGTAACTAAAGACTTAACAGGCAAAGTAAAAGCCGGTGAGTTAGTTAACCACATGGCAGGCCAAGTAGGTGGTAAAGGTGGCGGTCGTCCAGATATGGCACAAGCCGGTGGTAGTGAGCCACAAAACCTTGCTGCTGCACTAGATAGCGTTACAGCTTGGTTAACTGAGCGTACTTAAGCCTAAGTGGCGCTTATTGTTCAAAAATTCGGTGGCACTTCGGTCGGCTCAATAGAGAGAATTGAAGCGGTCGCCGACCTTGTTGTAAAAACCAGACAACAAGGACATCAAGTGGTTGTGGTGCTCTCGGCTATGTCGGGAGAAACCAACCGCTTAATTAATCTCGCCAAACAAATTGATACTCGCCCGAGTAGCCGTGAACTAGATGTACTAATTAGCACCGGAGAGCAGGTTTCTGTATCACTACTTGCTATGGCTATTATAAAACGTGGCCACTCTGCTGTGAGCCTATTAGCCGATCAAGTCAATATTTTAACCGATAACATGTTTGGTAAAGCTCGTATTGCAGAGGTTGCTGCTACGCGTTTGAAGCATGAGCTTGAGCATAATCGTATTGCTATTATTGCTGGGTTTCAGGGGCGTGATGTTGAGGGCAACATTACAACGCTTGGGCGCGGCGGTACCGATACATCGGCTGTGGAAATAGCTGCGGCTATAAAAGCTGACGAATGCCAGATCTATACAGACGTTGACGGCGTATATACTACAGATCCTCGTGTTGAACCTAACGCGCGCAGAATGAGCCAAGTTACCTTTGCCGAAATGCTAGAACTGGCAAGTTTAGGGGCGAAAGTTTTGCATATTCGCTCAGTAGAAGCCGCAGGAAAACATAATGTGCCACTTAGGGTGCTTTCGAGCTTTAATCCCGATGAAGGTACATTAATAAGTTTTGAGGAGAACGATATGCCAAGCAAGGTTGTATCGGGGATTGCGTTTAATCGTGACGAATGTTTAATTAAGGTACAAGGTGTGCCAACGGGCACGCAATATCTTTCAAAAATATTGAAACTTTTTGCCGAAAATGGCATCGAAATAGATATGATTAATCAAGTTAATCATAACTTTGAAAAAATAGACTATGCTTTTACTGTGCACTCGAATGATTATCTGCAAGCACTTGAATTATTGAGTGAAGATCAAGCTCAGCTCAGTGCTCAAAATATAAGCGGATTGCAAGCAGTAGCTAAAGTTTCTGCTGTTGGCATGGGTATGAAATCACATTCTGGTGTCGCTAGTTTATTTTTTGATGCATTTGCACAGGAAAATATTAATGTGGTTTTAGTCTCGACTTCAGAGATTAAAATTTCAGTTTTAATAGATGAAAAGTACTTAGAGTTGGCTGTTCGTGCATTACACAAGGCATTTTTAACAGAAAATGGATAGATTGCGAGTTTTTACTTACTTTTCAGTCTAATTTTCATTAGTATGTTTAAGCGGAATCTTATAATTTTTATTGGAACATGGGAGCAAGAGAATGCTAATACTAACTCGTAGAGTAGGTGAAACCCTAATGATTGGTGACGAAGTAACAGTTACTGTTCTAGGTGTTAAAGGAAATCAAGTTCGAATCGGTGTTAATGCACCAAAAGACGTATCAGTGCATCGTGAAGAGATTTACATGCGCATACAAGCTGAAAAGTCGAACCCTAATCCGGGCAATGCTTAATCAACACGTATACGTAGTTGAGTAATTAACTCAACTAGACTAAAAGCCACTCACTGAGCTGTCTCTTGATCACAAGTCTGACTCAAGAGATTTTGCTAAATCGTAGCCTTCCAGGATGGCTTGTAACTTAAGCCATCCTTGCCATAACACTTTCACAGATGCACGCCCTGTGCGCTTGGTATCTTTCCAGCCTCCTAACTTTGCCAGTTCCTGATACGCCCATGACATATTTGGAGCAGTTTCAGGCAATGGTGTTTTTATTCTCTTTAACCACAATAACTTCCATGCTTTGGGAGATAATAGTTTTTCACAACTTGGAGAATCAGGCTGCTCATTGGTGAACTTTAGTTGCAATATTCGCGTCGCAATAAAGCCATTAATCGTCACCAATCTTTCCATGTTATCTTGGCTTTGAAGGCGTAAACTTTCGATATCCGTGCCATCACTTTTCCAGACTTTATGGTATTCCTCTACAAGCCAACGGTGCTCATAGTAGGTGATGATAGCTAAGGCGTCTTCTTTGCTGGTGACTGGTTCACTGGTTAATAGGTGCCAGCTTAAGCCGTTCTCAGCGTTTCCTCTCTCTGCACTGCCGACATAGTAAACTGGGAGGGAGCGTCCTTTCTTATTGTAAGGCGCTTTGAGTGTCACTGGCGCATAGGTGATATCCAGTGTTGCGCTTCGGGCTTTTCTTCCTCCTTTTTGTGCAATGTGGATGTGTTTGGTGCCTGCACTCATCAGCTCGCTTGCAAACGCATAGAGCTTATCCTCACCTTCTTCAATATGACGACTTTGCATCGAGCGTACGACGAATCGTTGCTGCTCGGTCAGTTTATACTGCAAGTATTCGTAGATGTCCGCTTCGCGGTCACACACCGATATCACGTTCGCCATTTGTCCTTGCAGCCGCTCTGCCATCGCTCGTGACGCTGACTCCCACTTGTAACTTTCTTTTTCTTCGTAAGAAGTCGTCGCGTGTTTTTCTCTTTTTCCAATCGTGTTGATATCACGACTCCAGCGAGACTGTTCAATTAATCCCACAACTTGCTTTGTGTCTGGCGCAAACAGTAATACGCTATGAGCTAACAAGCCTCGTTGTTTTGCTCCTCGTCCAACATGACCCAAATCATCTCGAATGGAGGAATGTTTATAAATTAGTGTGGTCGTGTCTTCTAATGCGAGCAACAAGTTATGACTTTTTGCTTGTTCAACCGTGGCTTTAAAGCCTGACTCTGCTATAGCCGTTGCGTCAATATTCTCGTTGCGAATAAAGCGGTAGGCACCTTCCATATCGGCGGGGGATTGAGTGATGTTTACAAGTGGTTTTCCCGGTTCATTTGCAAGCGTTGATGCTAACTTTACCAGACGCGCTGTTCTTCTTGGATCACCTAAGTCCGATTTACCGAATTGTTGTTTTGCCCAATGAGTATGTTCGTTAATCATAATGTGCCCTCAAACAAGATTTGAAGATCTGATCATGACATTGAGATTTAGTTCAAAAAAATCCCCGCTAATTTCTTAGCAGGGATTTGTGTATAAGAGACAGCT
>NZ_JACJEK010000001.1:0-337420 GCF_014164015.1 Pseudoalteromonas sp. SR41-1 | reverse complement strand
TGCGTTTTTTACAGGGGTGCCATCTTGATAAACATAAAGCAAATCCACTACGCTTGACGTTGTTGCAGCAATACCTGCGTCATTAATGGTTATATCACTAATGCGGCTAATATTGGCAGGGCTTGCATTACTTGGTGCCCGCGCTGTTTGTGGGCTGGTTATGTCGAAATCTATCGGCCCATCAAAGGTTATAAATGTGCCATCAAGTGTGAGTACGTTAGTGGCGGTAATATCAACATTACCTTGGCTGTCGAGTTTTATCTCGCCGCCTGCATTGTGAATAATTAAATCGCCACGGCCGGAGCCCGTTATGTTTATATTATTGTTAGTTTGTAAAAACGTAGAGCCAGTAGGCACATTAAGCTTTAAGTCGCTGTTATTGGTTTTAAGGAGTATGTCGCTTTGGGCATTTACTTTTACTGCACGCCCAGTGAGGAGTGATATTTCATTCTCGCTCGTAAGGGTCGCATTTTTACCACTGAAGGCTTGGCTGCCACCACTTTGATAATTTACATGGCTGTTATTTGTGGTTTGCGACACGTTATTTTTAACATCAATAAATTGATTGTTTTTAATAACAAACTGAACATTATTTTGTTCTGTTTCAAGGCACAGGTCGCGCCCGGCGTGTAAATTTATAGTACCGAGTTGGCTTATCCATTGAATAAATTGGCGGCCTGATTTTATAGCATTTAATTCAATATAGTGCTCACTTGCGAGCGTTTGTAAGATGACTTTAGGGGCATCTTTATCGTCATCGAACATGAGTTCATTTTGCGCGGCGCTTAATAAGCGATTATGTGTTGGGTTAGCGGCTGTAACAACGCTTGGTTGGTCGGCGTTTAATGCAAAACCCATTATAAATGTGTTATTTGGGTCGTTATTAATACACCCAATAAGTACCTCAGAGCCACCAACGAGTGGGAAGTGCCAGCCAGTGGCTTGAGGTTGGTTTTCACAAGCATATAGCGCTAGTTTTTTTAGTGCAGGGCTTGATTGAATTACTGGGCGAGCTGTTTTATCAAACTCGGTACGAATACGGTATTGGCCATGTTCATCTACAAATGCATTACTTGTGAGAGATTCTACGGTTGCTGGAAATACCATGGGCTTAGGCGTGTGGGGCTCAGGCATTGCTTTGTAAGGTGTACCGCGCTCTATAAATTGCGCTACGCAGTGATAGTGCGTTTCACCTTCATGGCTGCTTTCGTCATTTGCTTGATTAAGGGTGTGCTCTATTGCAATGCATAGCAAATCACCACTGGCAAACCCCATATTATCGTCAAGCGAAATTGAGCAACCTGCAAATACATCAGATACATTACCCATAAGCGTAACCAGCTTATTGTGTGCGGCTAATGCATTACTAAAGCTTTGTGTTTGTGCTGATGCTTCTGCGTCTGAGTTTGCAGCAGGCTCGAAAAATGATTGACTGTTACTGGCTACTTTTTGGAATTGTCCATGGGCATTACTTTGCGCTGCATTATTATATATGGTTTGTGTTACTTCACTGTGCATAAAGCCGACAAAGTTACCCCAGTACTGGGCGTTCATCCCCGCGTTTGCTTTAACTTCTAATACACCCGTACTTAAATAGGGGCTGTTGAGGTTGCTGTCACTTATAACAAGTGTTTCGGTGCTTGACTCGCTTTCAATCCAGTAAAAAAGACCATGCTGAGACATCAAGCGATTAAAAAAGGCCCAGTCACTTTCCATTGCTTGCACACATTGCTTTAAATGCGGTAAGGCGGAACTTGTCCTAAAAACAATTTGTCCTGATGAATAACCTGCTTTTTGTGCTAAGTAATTTAATACATCTTGTACGTTTACAGCAATAAAGACTTTACTGTTTGAGGTGTTTTTTAAGGTGGATAATCGATCTTGAATGTTTATTTTAAAGCGGTGTAAATTGTTGAATACACCCATATTGGTTACAGATGTAATCAGACCGCATTGCTCTCGATATCTTTTGTTTTTATTAACAAAAATCACGCTGGCATTAGCGAGTAGGATATCTGTATTAATTTTTACTGAAGATTCAACGGTGAGTGAATAACTAAAGCCTTTATTAATTTTTTCGTAGCCATGTAGGTAAGTAACATTAAGGTCTTTGTCATTAACCTTCAAAAAAAAATTAGATTTAGTCAAAACGTTGCAATCCCTGCTCGGTAAAATTGGTGGCGTAAACATACCTTTTTGTGTGTTAATGATCAACTGGATAATTGTAACCATAAAAAATTAAATTAGATTTACACTCGATTGTTTCATAAATGGGGATGGTGGTGTTTTGTTGCGTATTTTTCATTTATAAACATTAATTAGAGTGTTTATTCTAATTAATTAATCGCATTAATATTCTAATATTTTAAACCTTATATAGGTTGACAATAGCGGTTAGGTGTTTGTATTATGCGCCAAATAAATGGATTTATTACTAGCCTTAGACTATGCGTTTTTTAGTTTAACTGATGACAAGGAGCATGTTGTGAATAAAAAAGAGTTTATAAATCAAATAAATAGCTTGTACTCCTTAGCTTGGTCACTTACTGCCAGCGTTTCTTCGCTACTAGACCAGGTAGGTATTCCTGCCCATCGCGTTTTTTCTGAAAATTCTATAGAACACTTTTTCTTTTTTTTAAATAATCCCCCTAAAAGCAATGGAAAAGTTACTTTAATTAACGGTGATGTATCTGTTTATATAAAAGAGCTTTCATTAATAAATACTAAGTTAATTACGTCTATAGATGATGTTGTTACGCAGTCTTTGTTAGTAGATTCTCAAGAGAAAAGCAGGACTAAGACTTTTTTAGGCTTTTTTAAAACTAATAAATGGTCTGATTGTGCGAATGTAAGATTCAATAAAGTTATTTGCCCAGTTTATGAAGCTACTCTTTGCAAAACTAATTTTAATTTTAAATAAAAATATTTATTGAGGTAAAAAATGCGCTTTATTTTAAATGCAATTATAGGTTTATCACTTTCTATAATGTTAACTGGTTGTATGAGTACTAACGTAAGTTTAGATGTTAAGGCAACAGATAATTTAAATTTAAACCAATTTGATGAAGCGTTACCAGTGGTTTTAAAGGTGTATCAATTGTCGGATATACAAACATTTAAAACAGCCACATTTGAAGAATTATGGAAGTCAGATAAGTCAGTTTTAGCTAATAGTTTAATTACATTAGAAGAGCGGACAATTCACCCTTCTGAGCAATCTAAAATTAAGTTTGAACAAGCTGAAAATGCAAAGTTTGTAGCGATTGTTGCTTTATTTAGAGATCGCAGTGGCGATAATTGGAAAGCGTATTACCCGCTTGCAGATGGCCCTGTTAAGTTGTCTACATCATTAGATGTTTTGGTTACAAACAACGAAGTTCAATTACCTGGCGTGGATAAGGCTGAGTAATGAATTTAAAAGCTCCCGCAAAGCCCGTTTGGGCCGAAGGTGTTTTGCTTGCTCAGCAACACTTTCAACTATTTGACGATTATCACGATCAGAATCAGGTTGTACGTCAAGCGCTAATATCACCATTGGCATTTGGTTTACAGCATTTTGCTATTGATGAATCAGCACTTGCTCGCGGTATATTAAAAGTAACTAGTTTTAAGCTACTTTTAGAAAATGGTCGCTTGCTTGATTTTGATCGACAGCATCAAGATGATTTAAAGCTAGAGCTCGATAGTAACCATCAAGATAGTGTTATTTATATTGCTATTGCTGCAAATAAAACAGTTAGCAATATTGAAGGTTATGCGGCGAGCGGGCAATTAAGCGCATATGAAGCAGATTATATTGATTTAGAAGATAATCATGATGCGTCACGTAGCCGTGAGGTATTAGTTGCAAAGCCTAAATTTATATTACTGTCTGACTCAGATGTAAAAACTTATTTTGACACTATTGCCTGTTTAAAAATAAGTCGTGCGGAAGATGGCTCGTTTGTTTTAAATAAACAGTTTGTGCCTCCTTTATTAAATATAAGTGCATCTGCTTATTTAACTGAGCTGTTAAATAGAACGGCTAATTTAGTTAATGCAAAAGTTAATGTGCTGCTTAGCAGACGTAAAAATTATGGCTCAGTTACTGATTTTGGGCCGAATGAAATGAATACATTTTTGTTACTTAATGCAATGGCTCCATCGGCTAAACGTTTAGATCATCTTAAAAACTTGTCATTGGTCCATCCTGAACGTTTGTATTGTGAGCTTGTTGATTTAATTAGTTCAGTTTCAATGTTTGAGCACAGTGACTTAGTTAACCAAGTACCACCATACCAGCATAAAAATTTAAGCAATGTATTCGGTCAGCTTGATGGCCTATTAACTCGTTTACTTGAAGGGGTTGTACCTAAGAAAATGGTGGGCTTAAAACTTGAAAAAACCTCTAACGCTATTTATCAAGTTGCCACTATTGACTCTGCAACGTTTACTAATAACGACTTTTATTTAGCTGTGTATTTTGAATCTGAAGACACCAAATGGATTGAAACATTTAGTGATCAAGTAAAAGTAGGTGCAAGCGAAAAGCTCGATATCATGATTTCATCTGCTTTAGCGGGTGTGCAACTAACACATTGTCAGCGACCTCCAAATAAGCTGGCCATAAAAAGTGGTTACGAATACTTCAGGCTTGAGTCGCATGGTTTCATTTGGCAGCAAATTATTGAAGAGCAATCATTAAGCTTATTTGTACCATTTGGATTGCAAAGTGCACAAATTGAAATTGTTACCGTAGCACGTAATTAACGTAGAGTTGAAATTATGCAAGAAGCACAAAAAGAACAAGATTTAGTCGCGTGTATTTCGCCTGTAATTAACGCGCTAACACCATTAAAACTAAAGCAATCTACTAATTTAGAGCTTGGAGAGTTTAGAGAAAATTTACTTACTAGTTTTGATGAGTATGAGCGTAATTGTTACTCGCAACAGGTAACAACAAGTTTAATGCAAGAAGTTAAGTTTGCTCTTACGGCTATGTGTGATGAATTTGTTATGAGCTCAGGTGCTCATTTTAGAATGGATTGGATGTCGCGACCGCTACAACTTGAATTTTTTGGTAACAACCGAGCGGGAGAAGAGTTTTTCGAACGTTTAGGTAAGCTTCGCACTGGCGGAGAGCAAAAGCTAGCTGCATTAGAGGTTTACTATATTTGTCTGCAGCTTGGCTTTGAAGGCATTTACAAAGTTAAAGGTATTGAGCAATTAAAAGCGTTAATTGTTGATGTAAGAGCTCAAATTGAAGATATAAAAGGAACACCGAGTTCTCAATTATCTGATAACGGTATACCTGCAGAAGGGTTTGCTATGAAGGTGGGGCGTAATATTCCTTATTGGGTGATATTAGCTATTTGCTTGGGTTCTATTGCCTCATTATTTGCTGGATTTCATTATGTAATTAATAAGCAAGCAACGCAGAGTACTCAGGTAATAGACAACCAAATTGAAGTGCTGACTCAGCTCAATAAAACCAACGAAACACGATAGGTAACATAATGCAGGGAAGAGTTAATAAAAGCGGTTTAGTTCATTTTTTATTGGGCTTAGTATCATCGCGTGCAACGGGTCAACTTATTGGCTTTATAGCCGTTTTGAGTATTGTGTGGTTTGCCGGTCGCATGGTGGGTTTAGATACTACCGATAAAAAATTAATTGCGATGGGTGCTGTAACCGCTGTTTTTGTTTTATTTATTTTTATTCGTTGGTTATGGACTAAGCGCTCAGGCGATAAGTTAGCTTCTGAATTAGCAAGTCATAATGCCGGTTCGAGTGCTGAATTAAGTGAAATTAAAGAAAAGATGCAAGAAGCATTGGGATCTTTAAAAGCATCTCATTTAGGTGCGGGTTATCGTGGTAATACTGCTTTATACGCTTTGCCTTGGTATATGATTATTGGCCCTTCGGCTACAGGGAAAAGTACTTTATTTGCAAATTCTGGCTTACATTTCCCTTACTCTAATTCGAGTGAATTGCATATCCAAGGTTTTGGTGGAACGCGCAATTGTGACTGGTGGTTCTCAGATCAAGCTATTTTAATTGATACTGCAGGGCGTTACACAACTGAGCAGTCAGAAAATAAAGAGTGGTTGTCATTTTTAGCGCTCCTTAAAAAATACAGACCAAAACTGCCTATAAATGGCGTAATGGTGGCCATTAGCGTTGCAGATGTATTAACTTCCGACAGTGAAGAAATCCGTCAACATGTAAAATTAGTACGTGAGCGTATAGAAGAGCTAATTACTCAACTTGGCGTTATTTTTCCTGTATATATTACTTTTACCAAAACTGACTTAATCAGTGGTTTTGAACCTTTTTTTAGTGATTTATCTGAAAAAGAGCGTGAGCAAGTGTTTGGTGCGTACTTACTCGACATTAGTGAAGATCAAAAAAATGATCCTGCAGAAATGTTTGAAGTTCGTATGCAGGAACTATATGAGCGACTGTGCGAACAACGTTTAAGCAAAGTTGCACGAGAGCGCAACGAGCATCGTAAACAGCTAATACTTGATTTTCCTAATCAATTTCAATCAGCTTCAACTAAGTTAACTGAGTTTGTTAACTTGCTGTTTAAGTCTAATCCATATCAAGAAGTTCCTTGGTTTGCTGGTGTTTATTTTACATCGGGCACGCAAGAAGGTACGCCTATTGAACGTATTACTAATGGTGTACGAGATCAATTTGGTGCGGTTGTTGTTGACCAAAAACAAGAAAGTATTACTCAAAGTTATTTTATTAATCGCGTATTTAATGATGTTATTTTTAAACTACAGGATTTAACGCGAGGAAACAGAAAAAAACGGTTAGTAGGACGCTGGTTAAAAGGTTTAACCGTTACTTCGGGCTTGGCATCTATTGCCGCAATTACAGCACTTCTTATTACGTCGTACACAAGTAATCAACTATTACTTAATCAAGGTGAGTCACGTGTAAAAGCTGTTGTTGAAGCTAATGTAAGTAAGGCTAAAGATGAGCAGAAACTTGCTGCTACACTAGCGCTGTTTGAGCACTACGGTCAGCTTAAAACTTACGAAGATTCATTACCGTGGTACTTTATATTTGGTATTTACGAAGGTGATGAAACCTTAGATAGCGTTGCAAATGTGCTATTTAATCAGATGAATCAGCTTATTACTTATCCAGGTGAAGAGCATTTACTTGCGCAAATAAAACAGTACGAAACTCAGTGGCTTGACAATGAAGATGAAGCCAAAGCAACGATTCGTCAGCAGTATTACGATGCACTAAAAATGCATTTAATGATGAGTACGAACCCTGAGCATATTTCAACGGAGTTTGCTAAAGAGCAATTACTTAATTTTATAGCTGAGCATTTTCATATAGACATAAATGCACAAGAGCAAGCACCAATTTATACACAACTAAGTAGCTTAGTTGATATGTACTTACAAAATATGGGTAACGACATAGAGCAGCCAGGTAAAATTGCATTTTGGCAGGCTAACGAAACATCGATAGCGCTAGCGAGAGACAATTTAAATACCCAGCCAGAGGCTTTCCCGTTATATCAACAAGTAATTACAAGTTTTGCTGATCGCAAAAAGCCATTGTTATTAAACGACTTTATGATTTCTAAAAATCGTGATGTATTTAAGAGTAAGTATAAAATTCCATATGTTTATACAAACTTAGGTTGGCAGGAATATGTATTCCCAGAGATTAAACGTATTTCACGTTTGGTGTTCTCAGGTGACTGGGTTATGGGTTCTAGCGATGAAAATGGTCAAAATGTTGTTGACGAAGCACAAGCTGAAACTTTGGCAAAGGCTATGCGAGCATATTACTTTAAAGACTACGGCAATACTTGGTTTGCTTTTATAGATAGCATAAAAGTGCCTGCATTTAGAGATCTAAACGATGCAAGTATTGATTTTGCACGCCTTTCATCGATGGATGGCCCTTTTAACGATTTAATGAAACTGATTAACGACAATATTACGCTCGCTGATGCCCCTTTAAAAAGCCAAGCTTCGATAGGTAAGACGGCTGCAGATGTTGCAAATAAATTAGCTCTAAACACGCCAACAATTACCCAAATGAGTACGGTTAGAGCGCCAGAGCTTGAAAGTCGATTTGCAGACTTAAGACGCTTTGCACAGCCTAATGAAGATAAGAATTCTTCTGATTACTTAAGACAATACATCAGTTCATTAAGTAGCATCCATTCAGACATTAAAGCAATGGCAGCGAGTAATGAAGATGATGCTCAAGCAATGATATTTGCGCAGGACTTACTTTCAGGTAATAGCCAAAGTAATGCATTACAGTCTTCGTGGATAATTATTGAGAGCCAAACTCGAGCACTAGACCCTCAAACCAAAGAAACGCTAGATAAGCTATTTAAGGCCCCGCTTCATGGTGGTATCGCTACTATTATGGCAAAAGCACGTACTCAGCTTAACCAAGAGTGGGAAAACCAAGTTTATACTATGTATAACAGCAGTTTAGCTGGTAAATATCCATTTAACTTAACTGGCCCTGATGCTGCGATAGCAGATGTTTCTGAGTTTTTAAATTCTGAATCAGGAATTTTATGGAGCTTTATTAACACCCAGCTCAAACCATTTATGAAAGTACGCCGCGGTGTATGGGAAGAAAAACAATGGAATGGTGTAGGTATTGGTTTTAGCCCGCAATTACTTGATGGTTTAACTAAAGCAAATAAAGTAACTCGTTCGTTGTTTTCTAATGGCGCCGATAGTGCTGGTTTTACTTTTCAGATGATGCCTGTTCCACACCGAGGCATTCGTGAAACATACTTAGGCTTTAGTGAGCAAGGTTATCGCTACCGCAATGAGCCTGAAGAATGGCGTAACTTTTCGTGGCCTGGTCGAGGAGCTGCAGAGAAAGCTGTTCTGTATGGTTTAGACAATAAAGGGCGTCGTATTTCTATTGAGCAAGACGGACCTTGGGCACTACTAAAAGTGCTTAACTCAGCCAGTGTTAAGTGGATTAAAGGCACAGAGTTTTTAGCAACATGGGAATTAAAAGATAAATCTGATGAAGTGTTAACAGTCCAGTTTTCTCTTAAATCAGGACGCAACAGCGGTATATTTTCAAAATACATGCTTACATCGTTTGCATTGCCAAGCTCTTTGTTTTCACAAAGCCCTAGCTTGGCTCAATCGCAGTCGCGAACAATGCAATAGGCCGCTAGCAATGTTTAGTTTATTTACAAAAAAGAAAACACCGACGCTGGTTAAGCAACATAGCTTTGGTTTTATGGGTAAAACACCGATAAGACCAGACTTTGTGAAGCTCAATATTTCATCTAGAGAATCGGTTGGATTTGATCATTGGTTGCAAGAGGGCTTTGCCCATTTAAACCGTGGTAGAAAAACGACTGATACAAGCCACTTGAATGGAACTAAGTCGTTGTTCTTTATATCTGGCAATGCGGATGATGGTGGTTTACTTGGCGTTTTGCAGCCAAGCAAAGATAGCAGTGGTCGTTTTTACCCATTTAGCTCTTTTGTACATAGTGGGCTTGATACATATAAGCGACATCCTGCTTTTCTATTTTTATTTGCAAGCCAAGTAATAGAGCACCTTTTAGGTGTAAATGAAAATATTAAACAAGCTGCCAGTATTAATGAAATGGAGCAAAAAGCACAAGATTATAACCGTGTAGCTGATGCACTTAAACAGCAACCAAATCTAACTCTAGAGCTTGATAAACTTAGAACTATTCCAATGAGCGTTTTTTGGCAACATTTAGGCTTGAACGATATTGCAAAAAGAGCAATTTTAATTGAAGAGCTATCGGCTGTGCTTAAATCTATTGCTAATAGAGGGTGTTTAAGAAGTCAGTTTGGTATTCGCCTACCAATGCCTAGTTTTAGTCATGAAAGTGCCTTAGTTGCAGGGTTTTGGTTGCACTTAGTTGCGTCTATGGTGGCAGATCATAATTGGCAGCCTTGGTTTTTTTATCAGTTAGGTGATGATAATCAAGCGCCTAGTTTAACTATTTTTTGTAGACCTATTCCAGCGTCATACTTTAATAGTGTGTGGGAATACGATAAAAAAACGAATGACATTGTTGATCTATGTAATTTAAAAGTAGAAAAACAGCCGTCTTCACAAACACTTAATTTTGCTGATATGGATAACGTGAGTGTTTACGATGCACTTCGTCGTTGGTGTAAATCATGAGTATTAAAGCGCCGCATACACATACCACTTGGATTGAATGGCTTGAAGCATTAAGTGCACCTCTTGCCGGGAATAAGTGTGGAGAAGATTTAAAATATGAAGAAACATTTAAAGCATTAAAAGCATCTTCATCAGGAGTGGGGGAAGTTGACTTTAAAGTGATGTTTATACAAGCATCAGACTTACTCAACACTCAAAGTAAAGATTTACGCATAGTAAGTTATTTAGCACTAGCAGCAACAAGTGAGTTTGGGGTTACAGGTTTAACGCATACGTTATTGTTATTTAATCGTTTGTTGACTACTTTTACGGATGAGGTACACCCACTAAGAGCCAGAATGCGTGCTGCAGTTAATACATGGTTTTTACAACAGCAAGAACGTTTAAAAGGTGTTGCCCAAGGGCATGATACAAACGCTGAACAATGGCCTGAACTTATAGCTGCTTTGACTCAATACAATGAGCAGTGTGTTGCGTTATTAGACAACGAATCTGGCCCTCTATCAACTTTGAATGAGTGGGCTAAAGAGCAAGAAAAGCGAAACCCAGTACCTGTAGCTGAACCAGTGCAAGAAGAAAAAGCGATTAGTACAGAGCAAAAATTAGCTGAAAATACGGGTGTAACAGCTCCAAAATCAGAAGCTAATAGTACTGCACCTGCACCTGCATCAGCTGCTAGTCAGCTTAGTATTGGTAATGCTGATATTGCTTCAGATACAGCGTATTTAAGTGCGGTCAGGCAACTACTTAACTTTGATAAAGAACAAAATAATATTGAAAGAGTAATAAAGTTATCGCGAGCTGCGCGTTGGACAAGGTTGGCACTACCCGCTAACGAAAATGGAAAAACGCGTTTACCCGCTCCAAGGGCTGCAGCATTTGCTCCAATTGAAAATGCATTGGCAAGTGAGCAGCCTGAACAAGCTTTAAATTTAGCCGAAGGGTTGTTTATGGAAGGGGCTATGCAATTTAATTTAAATCTTCAAGTGCTTAGTTTAAATGCATTAAAAAAATTAAATAAATTGCCGCTTGTTCATTGGCTTGAGCAACAATTAGTTAATTTAAATGAGCAGTTTCCTGCTTTAGTTTCCCTACAGTATGACGATGGAAGTCCGCTGTGTTCATCTGTAAATAAAGAGTTTTTAAAAGAGCTATCTCACTCTGCAAAAACAGAGTCTGTTAGCTCTCAAAGTAGTGCGTTTGATGAGCAGTATAGCGAATTAATACAAGAGGTTGAAAAAGGGCAGTTGTCTTCAGCTCTAATTAAAGTAGATCACATAAATATTTTAAACGACTTTGATAAAGCCCAAGCGCAATTATTAAAGGCAAAACTATTAATAAAAGCTGAGCATTACGAACATGCTTTAGCATTATTGAACGTGTTACTAAAACAAATAAAAGCGCATGATTTAGCGCAATGGCAACAATGTTTTTGCATGGAAGTATGGCGATTTTCCAAGCAGTGTTATGCAAGTTTGTCACAAACGCCAGAAGATGAAATGAGTTTAGCTGCTAAACATATTAGTCAGCAAATGATGGTAACTAACCCTGCACAAGCGTTAGCGTGGGTTTAGTTACAAGGGCTTGACTAATATGTCGAGGTTTAATTGGAATTGAGTCGGTAGATAACCAAACTGCAAAGGAAATAACATGAGTGATACATTTCAAAAAGAGATCCCCAGAGCTCGGATCAATATTTCGTTAGAGCTTGATACAGATGGTGCTTCACAAAAAAGTGAATTGCCATTAAAGATGTTAGTAATTGGTGATTACTCAAATGGTCAAAATAGCCAAGAACTATCTGAGCGTGAGCGCATAACAATTAATAAAAATAACATTGAGCAAGTGCTTAAAGATATGGCGCCTAAAGCTAACTTTCAGGTAGCGAACAAAATTAAAGGTGACGGCGAAATTAATGTAAACCTTGAGTTTGATTCTTTTAAGTCGTTTGACCCAGAATCAGTAGCTTCTCAAGTGCCAGAGCTTAATAAAATGATGGCTATGCGTAATTTACTTCGTGACCTTAAATCTAATTTATTAGATAACTCATCACTTCGTAAAGAATTAGAGCGTGTTTTACAAAATCAGCCAGAGCTAGACGAGTTAAAAGCTAAACTGGATGAAATTGCGCCGCTAGCGTCTGAAGATGAAAAACAACCAATAACTGAATAAGGAGATTATCATGTCCATGCAAGAACAATTAAATGTTGCCGCGCATACCACGGAGCAAGCTCCTTTATCCACTTATGAAAATATATGTGGAATGGTTGATATTTCTCCAGTTGCAGATGAGATCAAACTTGATTCATTTAGAGATGCAAGCAACCTAGCTGAAACTCGTGCAAATGAGCGCTTAACAGCAGCTATAAATGTATTTTTAGATATGGCTAGCAGTAGTGGCCAAGAAGTAACGCGAATTGATAAGTTACTTTTAGATGATTACATCGCAAAAGTAGACATTATTATTTCTCAGCAGTTAGACCAAATTTTACATCACCCAAATTTCCAAAAAATGGAATCAGCATGGCGCTCGTTACGTTACCTAATTAACCGTACGCCTAACAATGCTAACATTAAAATCGAAATGCTTGATGTAGATAAAGAAACTCTAAGAGACGATTTTGAAGAGGCGCCAGATACAACTCAATCTGCATTATATAAACATGTATATACTTCAGATTACGATACCCCAGGTGGCGAGCCAGTTTCAACAATGGTTTCTAATTTTGAGTTTGATTGTTCAGCACCCGATGTATCGTTACTGCAAGAGATATCACGTGTATCTGCGGCAGCGCATTGTCCGTTTATGGGCAGTGTTGGTCCTAAGTTTTTTCTTAAAGATTCATTGGAAGAAGTATCTAAAATCCAAGATTTGGGCTCTTACATGGAGCGCGCTGAGTTTCTTCGTTGGAAAAATTTCCGTGAATCAGAAGACTCTCGCTACATTGGTTTAGCATTCCCGCGCTTTTTACTACGTCTACCTTATGGTGAGACAAATCCTCTTCGTAACTTTAATTACCAAGAAGATGTAAGTGCTGAGCATCATGAACGTTATTTGTGGGGTAATGCAACATTTGCATTTGCTGCAAATATCATCCGTAGTTTCCATGATAATGGTTGGGCAGTAAATATTCGTGGGCCACAGTCAGGTGGTAAAGTTGAAAATCTTCCACTGCATTCATTCGAAGCGGGTAAAGGATCAGAAACTAAAATACCGACTGAGGTTTTGATTTCTGAAACTAAAGAACTTGAGTTTGCTAACCAAGGGTTTATTCCACTTAGTTACTATAAAAATTCAGATTTTGCATGTTTCTTCTCTGCTAATAGTGCGCAGAAGCCACAGGTATTAGAAACAAATGAAGCAACAGCTAATGCAAGAATTAACTCACGCTTACCATATATTTTCTTAGTATCGCGTATTGCGCATTACTTAAAAGTTTTACAGCGTGAAAATATTGGTTCAAGTAAACCTCGCCATGAATTAGAGCAGCAGCTTAATGATTGGCTTGGCGCATTAGTAACTAAAATGAACAACCCTGATGAATCTCTTATAGCTACGCATCCACTAAAAGATGCAAAAGTTACTGTAGCAGAGATTCCAGGTAACCCTGGTTACTACAGAGTAAGTACGTACATTGTTCCTCATTTCCAAGTTGAAGGGATTGATGTTCGTTTAGCGCTAGTAGGGCAAATGCCTGGCGAAAAATGAACTGCTACGCCGCCAATGAAACGGATTTAAGTACTATCAAATACGTCAATTTGGTGAGTAGTTGGCTGGTGTACATAAAGGATTAAGACTTATTAGTCTGAAAAATTGCCCCAAGTTGGTTGCATCCAACTTGGGACATATTCCCCAGTGGCATGAAGCAGAGGGCTTTTTGGGGGGCATAAATATTACTGTTTATGCCAATGCCAACTAACAGGAAACACTTCATTCTAAAAGGAGAATAATGAAATGGCAATTCCAGCGTACATGTGGTTAAAGGACGACCAAGGTAATGACATCAAAGGTTCTGTAACTGTTGCAGAGCGTGAAGGTTCAATTGAGATCCTACACTTTGATCATGAACTTCGTATTCCTACGGATAACGATACAGGTGAACTTACAGGTACTCGTAAGCATGAACCTTTTGTAATTACAAAAGCAGTTGATGCGGCTACGCCGTACTTGTACAAAGCGTGTTCAAACGGTCAAACACTTAAGCAATTAGAGCTTAAATGGTACCGTATTGATGACACAGGGACTGAGCGTGAATATTTCTGCCACAAGTTGGAAGATGTAAAAATCACTTCGATCTCACCAACAATGCATAACGTTAAAGACTTAGACAAGGAGCGTTACCCGCACCTTGAAACAGTTTGTCTACGTTACAAACGCATTACTTGGACTTACTTAGATGGCAACATCGAGTTCTCTGACTCTTGGACTGAAGGTCGTTAATTAGTCAGTAATTTTGAAGGATATGCGCAAGCATATCCTTTTATTGAGATCTAAATATGGCGTTATTCGATTTTTTAACTCAACCAGTTACACGTAATGGTCATCATGGTTTTCAAACTGATGAGCAAGTCAGTGTTTGCAAACATTTAAATGAGCTTTTAAATGCAAGAAGAGGAGTGCTGAAGCACTTGTCTGACTATGGTCTGCCCGATGTAGAGGATATTTATGAGGGGTTACCATACTCGCAACACACGTTAGCGCTTGAGGTTAAAAAATTGATAGAAAAGTACGAACCTCGCGTACGGTATGCAAATGTAACACCTGTAGAAATTAAAGAAGATAATTGTGTAATAAGGCTAGATATTCAAGCTTTTTTAACGAGCGGGCAAAGTATCAAGTTAAATACTCGGTTTGAATCTGGTGGTAAAGCAGACGTTATACAACATGCAAAAAACACTAACTAATTTTATTTAAAGGATTGATGAATGCAGCAATATTTTGATGCTCAAATGCGCTTGTTAACCCAAGCTGGTAAGCAGTTTGCTCAGTTTTATCCCGAGCATGCAGGAATGCTTAACATTGATGCATTAAAAGATAGAGACCCTCATATTGAGCGCTTATTAGAAGGTGTAGCGTATTTAACTGCCCATACTCAAAAGCGTTTAGATGAGTCAGTACCTGAAGTTTCAGAGCAAGTGCTGCGTCAACTGTGTCCAATACTCCTAAGTTATTATCCTTCTAGTACTGTGGTTCAATTTAAGCCTAAATTGGCTATGCAAAAAACACATTCTATTTCAAAAGGTCTACAGCTTAATCCGCCTAAAGCAAAGGCCGATAATAAAAAAATAATTTTTAGCACAACACACGGTTTAGACGTTGTTCCTTTAGATGTTGAGCATGTTCGGTATCAAGAGTCGCACTTAGGTGCAGAGCTACGAATAGGGCTTAAGTTTATATGCCAAGGTGAACGCAGTAATTTTGATTTATCTAAACTAAACTTTTATTTACGTGGTGATACACCATTGTGCAGTGCTTTATTCCAATTATTGAAAACACCTAATAAACAAGCAGAACTTGATTTTGGTGCTAACCATTTTGAGTTCAATAAAAAGTTAAAAGCAAAAGGTTGCAGCGCTACTTATTTAGATATAGATGGCGCTTTACTGCCTAGTGCGGCTAAAAGCCATCCAGGATATGCATTATTACTTGATTATTTTAATGCAAAAGATAGGTTTTATTTTTTAACATTTGATGGTTTAAAAGACGAAGAGTTTCCTGAGCATATTGACCGTTTTGAAATCGTATTTAGGGGTGATAATAAATTACCGCCAGGTCATCAGTTAAGTAAAGAGAACATTTTAATCAATTGCGTGCCAGCAGTTAATTTATTTAGCCAAGCAGCAGAGCCAATTAAAATAGAGCCAAACAGAACTGACTATATGATAAGTGCAGATCAGGCACGTTATGATCATGTTTTTAGTTATACGGTAGATGCAGTTGCAGGTCGAAACTCTATAACGGGACAATCGTATGATTACACTCCCCGTTATCAAAGCGTATTTGAAGATGAAAAAAAGCTATTTACTGTGCTCACAAAAGACGTAGGTGCAGCAGCCCCGACTCATTATTTACAACTTCCTTTTAATTTAGAAGATGAAAAAGAAACTCTATCAGTTGATTTAACCTCTTTTAATGCAGGTTGGCCTCGTCAACTTTTGCAAGAGGGAGACTTGAACGAAGGCGGAAAAGATATGCCGAGCATCGTTGAGGTTAAAAATGTTATACGCCCAACTAATTATTTAGCATGTCCAAGTCAGCCAAAACACTGGCAGCTTATTAGCTTATTAAATGTAAAGTTTTCACAAATTACGCAAGTTACAGAACTAAAAAGATTACTAGTGTTATTTGATTGGTCTAATAAAGCCGAGAATCGATTACGAATTGAAAGCATTTTAAAAATAACAGCAACGCCGATCAGCCAAATTAAACGTGGAATATTTATCAAAGGTGTTGATGTACTTATTGATATTGATGAAAGTAAATTTGTTGGTGATGCTGATTTATTTCATTTTTGTAATGTATTACATGAATTCTTTTTAATGTATGCCCCTATAAATGAAAGCGTACAAACGCGTGTTAATGCAATTCCTAGTTATAAATCGTGGAGTTGGGATATTGAACCGGGTAAGAGTTATCAGCTATGAGTTATGCTGATAAAAATCATGCGCACCCTATTTGGTCTAAGTTACCCGCGCCAATAGAGCTACTTATTGAGCAGCCTTGGCGGTTTAACTTATTTAAAGCGATGAGCTTAATAGAAAAACATTGGGCCGCACCTCAAGAGCTAGAGCAAGGGATTAGTAACAGAGTTGTTTTTAAACCTTTTAAAGAGCTTGGTTTTCCTGCTACTGATGTACGCGAATGTGTATTAGAGAATGATGGCAGAGGAAGGTTAAGCTTATCGACTTCTTTTTTAGGTTTGTATGGTGTAGATGCACCCATGCCACACTATGTATTAGAGCAAGCAGCAAGTGATGAGCAAAGCGGTGACCGCGTTCGTCAGTTTTTAGATATATTTAATCATGTACTTTATTGCCAACTTTTTCAGGCCTGGAAAAAGTCGCAAATTAATATAGCAGGTAGAGGCGCGAGCCAATTTGATGGGTTAGTTGAATCTATTTTACTGGGAAAAACTGATCAAAAAATTCAGTGTGGTATTGCAAGTTTAAAGCAAACTAGCGCTGCTGGCTTAGCGCAGCTTCTTAAACATAGTTTAAATATAGACACGCTAAAAGTTGACGACACACGAGCAAATTGGCAAAAAATAGATACACCAAGTTCAATCGGCGAAGAAAACCAAATGGTTTTAGGCAGCTCTGCAGTACTTGGAACGAAGGTATTAGTTAGCGGAAGTATTTTAACAATAGATATAGGTCCAGTTAATAGTGATACAGCCATGAGTTTAACGCCAAGAAGCGAAGAAGGTATAAAAATGGCTGCACTTCTGACTGCGCATTTACCAAGTAATGTAGAGTGGGTTTGCCAAATAAAAGTAGCTAATGAGGCTGTTGCCGAACAAGCTTTAGGTCAGCAACCGCTAGTACTTGGACATAATTCATATTTAGGGGCCGCAGCTGCAAATACAACAACACATAGCTACAGCCATCAACAGTATAAACACTAAGGAATTAAGGATAAAAAAATGGATGCTAAAGGCATAAAACAACTCATAGATAAATTAAATGGCCACACCGCAACAGCACTTGAATCAGCAGCTGGGTTTGCGAGTAGTCGTAGTCATTTTGAAGTGCTTCCTGAGCATTTACTTATTAAGTTAATGGAAGAAGGAAGTAATGGTGACCTTGAGCACATTTTTCATTTCTTTAATATTAATCAAGACAAAGTATGGCATGAGCTATTAGACTTTTTAAATAGACAACCTGCCGGTAATCAAAGTAAGCCTACATTTTCTCGTCGTTTATACGAATGGCTAGAGCGTGCATGGTTAAGTGCTAATGTTCAGCATAAAAGTGATTTTATAACAGGTGCTGCGCTTATTGATTCATTAACAGAGTTATTACCTTACAGCCCTGTACTTCAATTACCTGCTTTACTAGATAAAATAGATTCACGCTTTTTAGCTGAAAATTTAGATAAAATTTGTCAGCAATCTTCAGAGCGTTTAAACCCAGTAGCTAAATCAAAGTCTGCAAATCAAACAGATTCATCGCACGGTACAGCTGCGCTTGATGAGTACTGTGAAGATTTAACTGAAAAAGCAAAACAGGGTAAAATTGATCCTGTGTTGGGTCGTAATGACGAAATTAGAATGATGGTCGATGTGTTATGCCGTCGAAGAAAAAATAACCCTATTTTAGTGGGTGACCCAGGTGTAGGTAAAACAGCAGTCGTTGAAGGTTTTGCCCAGCGCATAATTGATGGTCAAGTACCAAGTGATTTACAAGGCGTACGCTTATTGGTGCTTGATATGGGGTTATTGCAAGCAGGTGCCGGCGTTAAAGGTGAATTTGAGCGCCGCTTAAAAACGGTGATCGACGAAGTTAAAAATTCAACTACGCCAATAATTATGTTTATTGATGAAGCGCACACTTTAATTGGTGCCGGTGGCGATGCGGGCATGAGTGATGCAGCAAATTTATTAAAGCCAGCATTAGCACGCGGAGAATTAAGAACCGTTGCTGCTACAACATGGAGCGAGTATAAAAAGTATTTTGAACGTGATGCTGCTCTAGAGCGCCGTTTTCAGCTTATTAAAGTGGATGAGCCAACAGAGCAAGCGGCTCAATTAATGCTTGCAGGCTTAAAAGATAAATATCAAGAGCATCATAATATTCAAATTACGGATGACGCTATAGAAGCTGCTGTCGTTTTATCGTCGCGCTATATAACAGGTCGCCAATTACCAGACAAAGCTATTGATGTATTAGACACCGCAGCGGCAAGAGTACGTATGTCGTTTGCTACAGACCCAGCTGCCATTGAGTCTGAGCGCGAGCACATTAATTATTTAGAAACCAGAATCAATAGCCTCAATGTAGAGCTAGGGCAAGGTTTAGTCGTTGATAAAGATAAGCTTACCCATTTAGTTGAAGAGCTGGTTATTGCACAAAATAAATTGGCGCAACTTACTCACTCGCGTGAATCTCAAATTTCGACTTTGAGTCAAATTAACGAGATAAAGCAGGCAACTGATCAAGAGCTTGATAGCGAATCATTACTGACACTTCGCCAATCACTAAAAGAGCAAAATACACAAGACAACGGCTTATTTAGTGAAGTAGACGCCGATGCTGTTGCGCAAATTATTTCACAGTGGACCGGTGTGCCAGTAGGGGCAATGGTAAAAGATCAGATTAGTAATTTAATTAATCTTGAAGCCACAATTAGCCAAGAAGTTATAGGGCAGCAGGCAGGACTCGCTAAAATAGCGCAAACACTAAGAGTGAGTAAAGCCGGCGTAAGCAACGATGAAGGCCCGCTAGGCGTATTTTTACTAGCTGGTCCATCGGGCGTGGGTAAAACAGAAACGGCGCGTTGTTTAGCAAAACAGTTATTTGGTGGTGATAAATTTTTAACCACTATTAATATGAGTGAATATCAAGAGTCGCACACCGTATCGCAACTTAAAGGTTCACCACCAGGGTATGTTGGTTATGGTGAAGGTGGTGTTTTAACCGAAGCGGTAAGACAGCGCCCATATTCAGTGATTTTGCTTGATGAAGTTGAAAAAGCACACAAAGATGTAATGAACATGTTTTATCAAGTGTTTGAGCGTGGCACCATGCGTGACGGTGAAGGACGTGAAATAGACTTTAAAAATACTGTAATTATCATGACATCTAATTTAGGATCGGCAGAGTTAATCGATGCATGTACACCGCCTACAGTTATAGACCTAAGTCCTCAAGATGATCAGGAAGAACAAGTACAGCAAAGCGATCAAGAAGCAGCTATTAACGAAGCGCTAAATCCAACGCAAGCACCTATTAATGAAGACGGAACGCCTTGGAAAGTACCATCAATCGCTGCGCTGACAGATTTAATTAAGCCGCAGTTACTTGCTTTTTTTGCACCTGCTTTACTTGCCCGTATGCAAGTTATACCTTACTTAGCGCTTGATTCAGAAGCACTGCAGTCTATCGTTAGCTTGAAACTTGAAGCCATTGCCACACGTTTACACGAAAACCACAAAATGCAGCTACGAGTAGATGCCAGTGTTTTAGAAAAACTGACTACTCAGTGTACGCTTTCAGATAGTGGTGCACGTATGGTAAATGCGGTTATAGAACAGCAAATACTTCCTGGTATCGCTAAATCAATTTTAGAGTTTATGGCAGAAGAAGACATGCCTGATATTTTAACGCTGGCTGTTGACGAACAAGACGAAATTACAGCGACATTTGCAGATAACGCTTAAATAAAAGGATGTAAAAATGGGATTCATGGACATATTTAACGAACTCAAGGCCAATAAAAGTCACTTTAGTGTTGCTATACAGGGCATGCCTGACGGAATGGTCTATGTAACTGACTTTGAGTCTAGGGACGATCGTTTATGTGAAGACTATGAATTTAAAATCCAAGTATTGAGCCCTGAACATTTAACATCTCAGATGTTAATAGGCAAAGATGTATCGTTATCACTAGTGTGGTCAATGTTAGATCGTACTATTTCAGGGTTAATTAGTGGTTTTATAGCGCATGGTCAAAGTCATCAGGGGTATCACTATACTTTGATCATGAGTTCTCATTTAACATTACTTAAGCATCAGCATTCTAACCGTGTATTTACTGCTATGGATGCAGGTAAAATCATTTTGAGTGTGTTTGAAAAAGCAGGTTTCCCTGCGCAAAAGTTAAATGTACAAGCAAGCTCAACCATGCTCGATATGACCGTGCAATACAACGAAACTGATTACGAATTTGTAACACGCTTAATGCGTAAGCACGGTTTTGTGTACAGCTTTGTAGAGCAAACGGGTGGTGAATGTACATTGTATATTTGCAATGATTCTAATGGTATAGCGCAAGAGTTTGATGAAATAAACCTAAGCTATGTACCACCATCTGGGCAAGTAAGAACGAGTGAGTCAATTTTTGCTATAAGCAGGCAGGCCCAATTATTTCCGCAAAGTACACACTTAGATGATTACAACTACCAAGCTCCGGGTAATTTGCAAGTTTCAAAAAATAACAGTGCGTCAGTTATTGGTTTTGGTGAAGATAGTCATTACGGTGATAATTACGGGCAATCAAACGAAGGGCAAGACTTAGCAACTATCAGGCAGCAAGCGTTTGATTGCCAACGTGAGCAAATAATAATAGACACAGACTGCAGGGCGCTTCGCCCTGGTATGCGTTTAAATATTTATGACCACCCAGAGCATGATGGTCAGTATTTAGTGACGCGTGTAGAGCACAAAGGTAGCCAAAGTGCTTCGGTTGAATACGGCTCTAATGTAAAGGGCTTAACGTATAAAAACCAAGCTTATTTAATTAGTGTTAACCAGCCTTATAAAGCTCCATTACGCCCAGCGAGACGTGTATTTGCTACGTTTAATGCATTAATTGAGCAAGAAATTGATGACAAAGGTAACTACGTAGTAAAACTACCGTTTAATCAAGATGGAGAAGGCCAAGAAAGCCGTCCTACACGTTTAATGCAACCTTACGGCGGCAGCGGGCACGGTATGCATTTTCCACTAACTCAAGGTACAGAAGTGCTCGTTTGTGGTGAAAATGGTGATTTAGACAGGCCTATAATTTTAGGCGCGCTTTATAATGAAAATGCACCAAACCCTGTTACAAGCGAAAACCCAACTGAAAACAAATTAGTAACTAAAGCTGGGCACAGCTTTGTAATGGATGACAAAAAAGGCGAAGAGAAGATAAGCCTTGCCAATAAAAACAATAAAAACCAATTAATACTCGATGCAACAAATGGTGCGCACCAGGCAATGTTAAAGTCTGTTGATGGTGATGTTAAAATTTCAGCGAAAGAAAACCTACAGTTTGTTGCCGAGAACGACGCAAATTTTACAGTCGCTAATAATTTTACAACCCGAGTAGAAAACAATCTGCAAATTCAAACCCGCGAGGGAGATATTACAGTTACCTCGGCTGCGGATTTAACTCTAAACTCAGCCTCAAATAGTCGTATTCAAGCGACTGACGGTAACTTAGAGCTCACAGCAACTGATGAGCTTAAAATGCAAGCACGACAAGATATTAGCGTTTACTCGGTAGACGGCAACCTTGAGCTACAAGCACCTCAAGGTGATTTAGAATTAAACAGTGGTAAAAATATTACTATAAAAGCAAATGGACAGGGTTCAATTCAGTTAAGCCAAGGTGGCGCAAGTATAGAAATTGATGCTGCGGGTAACCTTACAATTGACGCCACTAATATAACGTTAAGTGCCACTAATATAGCAATCAAAGGCAGTGCAATTAGTAATAACTAAGTTAAAGGAGTAATTTAATGAACGCTAAAGTTAAAAGTATATTTAATCACGATCAGCAACTTGCACCTGTAAGTAAAGTTGATGAATTTGGCCGAGTTAAAAGCGTTACAATAAATAACGACGAACAGAGTGTTGTAGCACAAGCGGCGCATATAACACCATGTCAAGTGGGCGACACAGTACTACTTACCCACACTGCACAAGGCTTTATAGTAACAGGGCTACTTGCAAATGAAGATCAAGCGCCCGCTGCACTCATTAAAAATAGCCAAGGCCATATAACTATTGAAGCACAGCAAAGTATTAGCCTCCAAACCGCTAAAGGGACGATAGAAGTATTTGCCGACGGGACCATAGTGCTCGAAGGGCGAGATATAACAGCCAATAGCGAGCAAGATCTTACCTTGGCTGGCTGGCCAATTAGGCTTAATTAATACTATGTTTGCTCAAGTCGCTAAGGTTAAGCAGCATCAGCAGCGCTTAACTACTTTATTAAAACACAAACAAAAGTTGCAAGCGCAAGGCGTTTACCCGCTTGCGCGACTAAATGTAATTGAAAGCCAATTACTAAATCATTTATATACGCTCAGCGATTTAAAAAGTGATGCCCCCACAGATTACTTTGCAGGTAAAAATTTGACACAAGTCAGTCAATTAGTACTGAATGAATTTATTACCTTTGCGGCAGAAAACCCCGATCACCACAGTATATACACGCTATTGTTGCAAAATCTTAATTTAAAAAGTGAACTTAACAGCGCCGAAACTTTTTTAGCTTTAAAGTCGGACAAACATTTAAGTTATTACAGTGTATTACAGCACTTACTTGATTATTGGCAGTTAGACGATAATAAAGCACTGCGCAATAGTGTACTCAACGAAAAAGAAGAGCTTGATAGTAACGCAATTACTTTACTTTTTTCACAGCACTTAAGCGAAACAGAGCTTACCAATGCAATGTTACATGCTAACTTTGATATTGCTTACGCAGCACTTGTAAATGCCTACTGTAATAACGCAGAAAACGTATCAGACATGCTGTTTAAAGTATTTGCTAAAACAAATGATGACAATAAAAAAGCAAAATTGCTTGCTTTAGCTGGGCTTACTAATGATCCGCGTTGGGATGAACCTTGCCTTCTATTTTGTAAAGCTAACCCCGGGCTTTGCCAGCATGTACTAAGCCACTTTGTATACAAACGCACACTGCCTTTATTTATTAATTTAATGGCGCATGGGGTAACGCAAAAACCAGCATATGCAGCATGGCTAACAATAACTGATAAGCCGCTTGCCCAAGCTGACAAAGTGACTGTAGTGGAATCAAATAACGAAAAAAACGTACATAGCGGCATAAACCTTGACGATGCAGAGCATGCAAGACAAGCGTTTGCATTAATGCCCGGGGATCAATTATTAAACGGTGTTAGCTTTGTGCACAGTAATGTAAAACAAAAACTAAAAATGCTTGCAGGAGAAGTTGTGCAACGTGTAATAGCACCGCATTATCCACTGCAAAAAGCCTGTGCGTTATACCATTTATTAGTGAGCGCTAAGCAATGGCAAAGTGTGATAGCGGAGAGCCCAAGTGCTGAATAATTTTTCTCCTTGGCAGGCCAGTTTTTTTGATGGTTGGTTGAGTGATCGTACGCTGGCTAAAGTGGTTGTCGTAAAACAAAGCTTTGAGTTTGACGAAAAGGGCAATGTAACACCAAACGAGCCTGGGCCTGATATTGTTGTAGCGGATGACTACGTTGGTGACCCCGCACATTCTCCACTGAGTGAAGTAAACGAACAACTTGCTTTTAAGCATGGATTTGAAGTGTATGGCGACTTTACAGCTTACCCACCTAAAGCCAAACAAGCGCGAGTGATTGAAGTAGAACTTGGCCTTTATAATAAAACACAGCCACTATTTAAAAAACGTTTACGTGTAACTGGCGCACGCTTTTGGAAGCGCTCTTTACTTGGGCCTGTTGCTACTGATCCTAATATTATTGAGCCTACATCTATTAATTACAGCAATGCCTTTGGTGGAAAAAACCTCAATGACGAAACCGATTACCTGCTAGAAAACCCAATAGGAAAAGGTTTTAAGCTTAAAAATAAACAGGCAATAGGGCAGCAACTACCTTCTATTGAATATGCAAACGAGCTTCTACGAAAGCCGAGCCATACTACGCCAGTAGCAGGTTTTTCAGCAATACCTTCGCATTGGTCACCGCGCATAGAGCTCATGCCCGACATTGATCAAAAAGCACTAATGGCAGGCAATTACCCATTTAAAACAATGCTTGATGAACATTTTAATAATATGGCACCTTTAGATCAGCGAGTAAAAAAAGAGTTTACAAAAGGGTGGGCGTTTTCGCTTTCTGGACTGTACCCGTTACAAAACTATGGGCAACACCAACGAGTAGAGCTTCCATTTGAAGAGCCAATAGTACAGCTGGTTAACACATTAAATAGGCATACAATTAATATGCGCTGCGACACCTTAATTATTGATTCTGACGCGCAAAGCTTTTCTTTATTATGGCGTGGCAGCATTGATGCTATACACGTAGGCGCAAATAGTCAGTTAGTCGTGGCAAAAAGGGAAGCCAACAATGAAGTTTGACGTACTTTGCCACATAAATGCCACAGGGTGTAAACCAAGTAGCTTATATACCGCTGTTGCGAATCAAATGTTATTTTCTAAACCAAGCAAAGCACTTATTCGTTGCGATATAAGCTTAGATGCCCCCTACATAATGGTAGAAATAGAAGAGCTTGCTCAACTCGATAGGCAAACTAAATGCTTACTAATACTAAGCCAGCTTATCGAAAATATTGATATTGCAACCCTCAGAAAAACATCCCGCATAAGTCAAATAGTGTTTGTATTACCACAGGATGAATTAAACAACCCAGTAATAAGTGACGATACCCTCAATGAGCTTTTAGCTGAGGTGATCTCTCAGCAAATACCTGATTTTATACAAACAACAACTATCGATTTTAAAAATATAGCCCCAGATACGTTAATAATTGCAGTAGATTCGTGTGTTAGTTACCAGTATGTGAGCGAGCAAGCAAAAAATAACGATGTGCAAGTGCTAAATGGCCCTCCGGGTATAATTAATGGAGAAGGTGGATGTGCATTACTTATACATGGTCAAGGTGGGCTAGAAGCACAGCTTTTTAATGGCGAGTTAAAAGAACAGCTTAACCAAGCACAAGCGTGTGTTAATGATACTTACCTCTTTGCAGGTAAGCAGTCGTTAGCATGGCAAAAAAAATGGTTTGCTAATACACAAGCATTGTATAGCCCAGAAGACGAATTAATAGAGCTTGCCGACTTAAATAATACTATTGGCTATCAAGGCGTTGCAAACGACCTAACTGGTTTAGTGCTTGCAAACAGTTATTTAAATAACCCTTTAAATGAAGGGTTAAATCATGTGTTTTTATTATTTAATTCACCCAATGAGCAATTAATAAAAATTTCAAGGAGTGAAAATTCATGACATACATTAATGCAGCCGCAGGTAAACAAACAGGCAGTGTTCAGTACGACATAGACGCGCTAACCGCCGATGTGCGTTCAGGAGGATCATTAACATGGCGACACAATAACCCAACGCTATTAGCCCTCAATAATAGTGCACGAAGTAACGGCGCGTTAGGTAAAGCCAGTAATGTTGCTATATTTGAAGACAGAGATGCCGGTGAAGCTGCTTTTTTAGATGAAATAGCACGCCCAAAATACCGCGATAAAACACTAGGCGAAATGGTTAATACCTTCATACCCGACTATATAATTCCGCCACCACAATGGGACGATGAAAAAAACGAGCCCATCTTGCCGTGGAACGAACCACAAACAGATATGGATGTTAATAAACCTATTACCAATGCCCAAGCATTTTTAGACTTAGTGTCGAGTCACTTAGGGTGGCAAGCCGGCACTCAAGAGCAGCTAACCAAAGATGCGCAATCGCAAGCAGCGCAAGTAACCACAGTGTCAGGGCAAAATGTACTCATAAATGGCCGCACAGCGGTACACAAAAAAAGCGGCGGTAAATTAAGTACCATAGACGTATGTTTAACCACAGTAGGGCCAAGTGTAATCCCTATTCCATACGCAAATATGGCTGCGGCCAGCGATGTAGCAAGTGTTGCTGGGTCTGTAAAAATTAACGGAAATGGCGCGGCTAATATCAAAAGTAACTTTTCAAAGAGTAAAGGCGACAAGCCGGGTAACAAAAAAGGCATAGTAAGCGGCACTAACGATGGAAAAGCCGAATTTATTATGGGCTCATTTAACGTACTTATTGAAGGTAAACCCGCAGTGCGCCAAGGCGATCCAATGATTTCAAACTCAAAAAACACCCCGCCTATGCCGCTAGCGCAATCAGGTGGCGCATCACCTAGGGGGTTGAGTGTGGAAGTGAGGGATAGTTTAGAGAATGTTGAAACAACCCATAGAGCGAGTGTCCTGGTAACAGGGGTCGATAGTAATGATGCAACGTTAGGTTTAGTAAAGGCTTCGCAGGGAGCTGCAGAGCAAAAAATTCCTTTAGCTGATAAGCAGCATATAAGTGGTAATAAAGCATCTCTTAATTTTACGGTAGGTGGTTAAAATGGGGCTAGTTAAATTAGATTCTGAGATTAAAGGTGAGTGTGGAAATATTAATATTCCTTTTGGTTATGCCGATGTTTTTTCTATTGATAGTCAGCCTAATGATGATAACAAATCTTTGTATATTTCAGTAAAGCCAAAAGTTTTTACCGAAGCGTCGCTTGATAAAAGCAAAGCTAAATCTGCACAATTTCAGGTTTTGGGGAATGACGAAAAACCTGTTAGTAATTTAAATGGTTTTTATTATATTTTTGTAAATGGCTATCTATGGCGCGAAATAGCAGCCGTTGATAACGGTTGTTTATCTGAGGTTGATTTAGCTAATGAATTTGGCAAGAATGAGCGTTCATATTCAGGTTTAGTCACTCAAACTATCTTACTACCTAAGAAAATAAATGGCTTAAATTGTGAGCCTGGCTCACTCTCCGAACCCTCAGTACAGGTTGCTTTTTCCATTGCACAATGGTCATGGCAGTATATTGTGAGCCTCGGCGGATTTTACAAAGATGATCCACGACAAAAAAGTGTTAACGCTAAAGCACCTACGTATGTTGAAGACCAAGGATTAGCTGATTCATTGCGAAACGCTCGCTGCCAACAGATTGATTTAGCCGCAGCAGAGAGTGAAGGCCAAATTACAATCCATGACCCAGGTGGGATTGCGCTTTCTTTATTAAATAAATGCCAAATGATTTTCTTGCAATTACAGATTGAGAATAAAAAACTAACAGATAAAAAGCACTATGATTCTGGTGTTCTTGCATATCAAGCAATGTTAAATGATGACTTGCATGAAAAAGTGATGCGCGATCATTATATATTTCCACATCGAACTTCGATGACTCCTATAAAAACTAAAAAAGAGGGGTATGCAGATTTAAGTTCTGGTGCGAAGTTTTTACGTAGTGGAGCAAAACACTTAGATAAAGACTATTTAGAAAGCTATCTTTCAAGTGACAAGTTAGAACAATTACTTGAAGAGTTGCCTATTGCACAAAAAGAGTTAGTTGATTTTTTACAAGACTTAAATAACGACTCACCTTTAACGTCTAAGCAAAGTGATTATATTGGTTTAGCCCCAGTAATGAATGACTGGGTAGCCCTTGAAAATGTAGACTACTTATTTGGCTTTAACTTTATCACTAATGTATTAAATATCTTGAGTATCGACGATGTTTCAACTGGTGTATTTAGGCCTTGGAAAGAAAAGTTACCCGCTGAAAACGAGCGTAAAAATAATATAAATAAAGCCACAAGCGCAATTGAAAGCTTTTTAAAAAACACGTTTGAGAAAGGCAACTGGCTATCTGAATGTTTTATGATCCCTGAAGGACATTTTGATATAAGTATCCCAGGTAGTGTTGTTTTAAAAACATTACCAAAAGAAAAGAATAACGGTGAAGCTAAATTTAGATTTGAAGAATTTAAGCGCATTCATGAAAAGTTGATCGAAGAAAAGCAAGAGCAAGAACCGCTGCTTGCAAATAAAACTTTAAAAGAATTTTTTGGTAAAGCAAAAGATGCTGTGGGGTATTTAACTGCTGCTTGGGGGCGAGTTGCGAGTCAATATCAAAATGGCGTTTTAAAACCGCATACAGTAAAAATTAGAAATTTAATGGTCTCTTATAACAAAGCACTTGGAGTTAGTGACTTTGCAGATATACATATAAAACAGGCTGGGGCTGTGCTAGGGGATAACCCAT
Source organism: Pseudoalteromonas sp. SR41-1 (assembly GCF_014164015.1). Classification (NCBI taxonomy): domain Bacteria; kingdom Pseudomonadati; phylum Pseudomonadota; class Gammaproteobacteria; order Alteromonadales; family Pseudoalteromonadaceae; genus Pseudoalteromonas; species Pseudoalteromonas sp. SR41-1. The sequence goes on along the minus strand of NZ_JACJEK010000001.1, from coordinate 308,497 downwards.
CAGTAATTGGCATTACTAACTATAAACGCACGCAAAACAATAGGCAGCAAAGGCGTGCAATGCTACGTGAAAGTGTGAAAAATCCGCCACCCAATGCAGTAACTATTTACGATAGTAAAGAAAATGTAATTGCCTCTGAAGACCCTAAATCCTTTGGAAGCAATAAAGGTTATTTTAATCCAAAAAATTGGACTGATTATAATGACTTAATCGGTAGGTATGATTCGATCGAAGGTGAATTAGTAGTAGTGCCTAAAGCGCATAGGTATGCAAAAGCATACGATAATCCAGACTTTAAGCTAGGTGCAGTTGATACAGTTAAGCTCAAAGGCGTGAGAATTTTAGAGCATAACTTGCCAATGGTGATGTTAGCGTTTGAGATGTTTAATGCTAACGAGATGATTAAGAAGTTTAAAGCCGGTGAACGACTGGATTTAAAGTTTGCATTAGATTCTGTGAATATTGTTTTTAGCCTAGCATCGCTCTCCGTTGAGGCCGCATCATTTAGGCTCTCAAAAGTTTCTATATTTTTGGCTTCAGAGGTTGATCTAATCATTAGAACAGTACAAGTTACAAAAATAGTAGGTGCTTTCGGTCTAGTTTTAACCTTGACTATTACGGCTTTGGATGTTTATAAATCTATTCGGAAAAATGATATGGATGCAGCATTTTTTCATGCCTTAAGTGGAGCTGTCGCTATAGCAGGTTTTATATATCTTGGTGCGGCATTGTTCACTACACCTTTAGGGTGGGCAATAATCGCAGTCGGCTTGATCATTGCAATTATTGCTATATTAGTCACAGATAATGAGCTAGAAACTTGGGGAAAGAATGGCCCCTTTGCTAAAGATATAGATGACCGCTGCACTGGCAGTTTCAAAAAATGGTACACTCAACCAAAAGAGTGTTATGCCGCATTAGTAGGCGCACTAATGAAACCAAGCGTTACGCTTGGGGTTAAACGATTAACCAGTACCCACTGCCAATTAACGATAGATATAGACACACCAAACTTTGCCTTAGGTCAATCAGAGGTATTCGTTCAAGTTTATCAAATTGAAGATGAGGGAGTTTTACATTTTGAGCAAGAGTTTCGCCGTGACCATAAAAACTGGCAAATCACCCAAAAAGAAGATACGCAATCAGGGGCGATCACTGGGTTTAAATATACTCTTCCAATTTTATCTATGTGGCCAAAACATTTCGAAGTTGATTGGCAAGTAAAAGTGCAGTATCGGTTAGATAAAAATGTGACCTTGCCTTACGTTAATATAGATGAGCGTAACGATTGGGAAGACGGTGAAGTACCAGATAAAGCATGGATAATAAAGGAAGTAGAATATGCTTGAGCAGTATGATATAGCAGCTTATAAAGGTACGCAAAATGAAAGGTTTAGAAATGAAATAGCGAAAGAAGGGCGTGAATCTGCTTACTGTCGTTATCAGAGTAAACAGGTTTTATATCCAAGGGGGCGCTTTATTGGTCATTGCTATGACATTAGTCAAAAAATTTTTTATAAAAACAACCTGAATGGGAGGTATGAGAAGTACCGCTCTATTTTTTGTTCAAAAACAAGTAACTTAACATTAGCTCTATCAACGAATCCAGCTAATAAAATTGATTTGATGGTTTTTTCTTGGGTCTTATTACATTTTATTGCCTTATTGTCAGCTTTATTTATTCCTCTATTTGTAGTGTTACTGGGCTCCGTTAGTTTGGCTATTGATATACTTGTATGCTTATTTTGTTATTTAGTAGTTTCTAAATCTTTAAATTTAGTTATTTGGCCATTTATAAGAAAAAAATTTAATCTGGCTGTTAGATTCAACCGGGAAACAGGGGTAGTAGCAACCCCTACAATTGACGCTAAGAGTTTTGACGAATTACCGTTTGAAGAATTCAATGCACATTACAAAGTAGCCCATAACCCTAATAGTGGCTTTCCAAACAGAGGTTTTACGCTTTTACATTTCAAAAAAAGTATGAGATATGAAAAAACGTATGCTAATCAATTTACTCCATCGCTAATCCATTGGGAGTTATTACAAAACTTTATGGATGTTACCCAACCTTTAGCAGACATTCCGCAATTTGAATATTACCGAGAGTTTGATAAAACCACCGCTGAATTTGATAAAGCCAATGGTCGCCCTAAGTACTTTTGGTATCGCGTTGATAAGTCATTTTTAAAAGAAATGAATCAAGCTGATGATGAGCTTAGAAAAGAATTTAATGATGAAGAGCAGCTCGATAATCTTTTGATGGGAAAACCTATCAAAAAGCTAACACCGCCAGATATTTTTAAATTTCCATGGAAATACGCAGATAACATCAAGCCTGAGAGTGAAATTAAGTTTGGGAAAACCTTGTGGCAAAAATTTACATCATTTTTGATGATAGATTTGTAAACTGTGGAAAACACATTAAAAACAGCTTTCTATTTTCCATGAAGAACCAGGATTTCAAATCGATTGACTAACCGTAGTTCTTTAACAATCATAAAAGGAATTTAAACCTAGGTAGCATAAGTGCTGCCTAGGTTATTTAGTTAAAATAGTATGAGTATATTTAAGTACTTAGGTGGCCCATTACCTAAAAAAACAATTTTTAATCAATTCTATGAAGAAGGCGATACGCTGTATCTGCGGAAAATGTTTAATGGGTTATGCTTTTTAGCTAGCTGGTTATATGATGATAAATCGGTTTTTAGTAGTAATCCCCAGCGCTTTCAAGTCCATTCATGCGGTAATGATCCCATGAGAGCACTTATCTTTGGTCCAATGCTTTTAGGGTTCACAGGTAGTTCATTTATAGGGTTATTTACATTATGGTGGATTCCATTTGGCTCAGAGCCTTACCCGCTGACTCTATTATTCTTGGTGCTTATAGGGAACCTTACATTTTTAAACCTTCAACCACTCTGGGATCGGATGGCGCCTCCTAAGTTAGCGTATTTTGACCGTCAAACAGGTAAGGTTGGTTATCCCTTTGATATCCCAGATTGTGAAGCGCGAGATGAGTTTGGCAATTGCTGTTTTGATTGGCGAGATATGCAACGCTCATTAATAAACGAAAGCACCTCGCAGTCGGGCTCGCGAGCATTTTTTCCAAGACTCTCCCATAAAGACATAGATAAATACCCACAAACAAAAATGACGATTGTCGTGACAGAGTTAGCACAAAACCCAATTTATTGTTTACTGTTTTGGGAACGATTAGTTCGCTTTATGGATAAGACAAAGCCATTACCTGATATACCTGAATATGAGGGTTACAGGTACCTAGACTCAATTACCGCTGAGTTTGACAAGCACAACAATCGCCCTGAGGTTTACTGGCGTGATATGAGCTTTGCACAACAAACAGAAATTTATGATGAGCTCTATGCTGAAGCATACAAAATAGATTGGTACAGCGACGAGCCACAACCCGAAATCACCAAACCATGGCAACGGTGGACTCCCGAGACTGAGCGAAAACAAACACTTAATTGGAAATACAAAGCGAAACGTTTATTTATGCAGTTAACGTGTGGGGTACCCTGAGTAATTTATTTAAAAAGATAATTTTATATGGAGTACATTGTTTTTTTATGTACTCAAGTGAACTGTCCACATGTGTATTAAATAAATTTTAGAATCTTTTATTACTTAATTTAGGCCATTCACTATATTAGTGAAAATTTTTATTTAAGAAGCTAAGTACCACTAACCAAAACTATATTTGAAAATTTTTAAAGGAATCAATTAATATGGAAGATAATAATATAGAAGCTAATAAAATGCGCATTGATCTTGATGCGCTTCCGGCAGTGTTTGCCATTCAAGGCTTTACAGCTATTTATCATGCAAGTGTAAAGTCAAATCCAAAGGAAAAATTCTGGTCGATGCTTGCTATTGTATTCGGTTGTATTTTCATAGCCTCCGTTTTAACTATTTTTATTGGACCTGACCAATTATATATTCAAGGTGATATGAGCTTATCCGAGTTTTGGCAATTATACCCAGGGCCAATAGCATCAGTTAGCTTTGTACTAATATATGGTTGTATACAAATAGCGTCTCAATTTTCAACAAATTGGAAGTCATATTTTAGTGATATGATAGATGTTTATGTGGATTCTAAAATTATTGATGCCACTGGTTACGAAATAGAAACACTTGAGAATGACAATTTTGTAATTGCTAAAGACCCAGAAGCATTAAATAACTATATAAATAAACTAAGAAGTCAGCTTCAAGAGAATTAAGATATTAAATGCGAAACAAACGACATATATGTCTAGTTTAGTTGTACGAGGGTGAAAACATATCCAAAAGGTAAGGGGACAGCAATAAACAAGACACCCATCTTAATTTCAATAAACAAGACACCCCTAGATTCTAATTGGAAGTGCACCACCTAATTCATTATAGACTTCATTTGGTGTTTTAAATCCTAAACATTTTCTAGGGCGATTATTTAGTTGTTCCTCTACTTTTTTTAATTGCTGATGGCTTACTTTGCTAAAGTTTGTTTTCTTCGGGTAATACCTTCTAATTAACCCATTTACTTGCTCTACAGCACCTTTTTCCCAGCTGTGATAAGGCTCACAAAAATAAGATTTATTTTTCAAAATGGCTTCTACTTTTTTAAACTCTGTATTTTCAGAGCCATTATCATAAGTTATCGATAAACAAGAACTTGGTGGGTAAATAGATAGTTTTTTACATATTGCATTCGATGTCGCTAGAGCTTTTTTAGATGGTAATTTGGTGATATGACACACTCTAGAAACTCGTTCAAGTAACACATTCAGCGCACATTTTCTGTCGCTAGATTCAACAGAGTCACTTTCCCAATGCCCAAAGTTTTTTCTGAGATTAATGTCATCTGGCCTGTCTAAAATACTACATCTTTGACCCCAAACTGTTTTCGTTTTACGGGTTGGATATTTTTTCTTACGTTTTTTATGTTGCCTAGCTAAATATACAATAAGTGATGGTTCATTCTTGTATATATATTGATAAATGGCCTCGTGAGATACGTTGGGTAAGGTTTTATCAAATTTTATTCGCCCAGCTATGATCTCAGGACTCCACCCAAGCTTGAGCTTATCAGTCACATATCGTTGAGCTTCAACAGACTTAAGCTTAACTCGCTTAGCTCTCTCCCTTACCCTTACTTCGTAATACATTTGAGCTGGATGAGGGTAATAAGTTGGTACGTAATAATCATATTTATTACGCTTTAACTCTCGGCTAATAGTGCTATGTGAACGATTTAGTAATCGGCTCACCTCACGTATTGATTTTTTTTGGTAATGATACCACTCAAATAAACGACAACGTTCAAAGTTAGATAAATGTGAATATTGGGTACCCATGGCACACCTCCTGAACTTATAGTTTAGTAAAGGTGGTGCACTTCGACCTTGAATCTGCCGATACAAAATATTACCACTGTATCTCGCGTTGTGTTCGGCGTGCTTTTTTGTGCGGTGAAGAGCATTTTACAGTTCAATCTTATGAACATCGACGAGGCTGGGTTGAAGATAAGCTGCTTGAGTTAGCCGAGATATTTTGTATTGATGTGTGCCCTTATGCTGTTATTAGTAACCATACTCACTTGGTTCTGTATGTAGATGACAAAAAAGCTGAATGATAAAGTGACCATTATTCGTTGGCATAAACTGTGTAGAGGTACTGTACTTACACAGAAATATATACAGGGCGAAAGCTACTCGCATAAAACTAAATCAATTATAGTGAAATTTTAGTAATAAATCACAACTGCATCATGCAGCGATTTTTATGCGTTTAATTTAAATTTAACAGCAGTAAAATTCTATTTTATGGGTTAAATAAAATAAATTTATTAGGAAAGATAGGTTCTTAATCTAAAAATTTTTATGGCACAGTTTAGCTTTTACTTGCAACTGAAGTATATGAGGAGTTGAGTAAGTAGTGTCTAAAAACGATGAGGTATTTCTATTATTTCCACCATGGAAGCTTTTACATAGGTTCCTACTCGTAACAGTGCTCTTACTTTTGGGGGCTGTATACTCCGGAATGACTGTGTTAACGCAATACTTTGATACAGAACCTGAGTGGCTTTTAGGCATTTTATTTTCTACAGGAATAGCATTTTGCCTTATAAATTTTAAAGTAAGCCAAGGCTCTTTTTTTTGCGCAAATATATTAAAATTCTATGCTTTATTTTTAGCTGTGATTTGTTTACCGTCTTTTATAATTTTAGAAGGTAATGGGTATTACATTGCAACAGTTATCAATGTAGCCTTTATGTTACTCTCTTTTTATTTAATTAAAGGAGAAAAATACCAAGGTCTTGTTAAATATCAGTATGATTTTTTTAAAGATATAAAAGACGCTCGTGCTGCTGTCGAAAAAGAAATGGCAAAAAGTAACCGAAGGAACAAAAAGTAATAAATTTTTTTTACCTTTATTCAATTTAGAACTCTAGGGAGCTATGAACGCCTAAGCTAAGGCGCTATAGAAATGATATGGAACAACAAAGCCAACAAACACTAACTAACCTTGTTTACGATATATATGAAGACCCAGCTTTAATAGAAGAGCATCAAGTGCTTATAAACCCTTTGTTGAGCGATTTAGTTGCCACTGCGCCAGCTGGGTTTGAGGGCATGGCGACAATGATTAATACCCATATTTCTAATGGGTTTAAATTCAAAAATCCTAAAATACAAAAATTTGAACTTGAGTCGGGGCTTTTAAAACTTAAAACATATTTTCAAAAAATAAACCTATAACACCTACCTCTCTTTATTATTGAGCACCCACATTTTTAATTTTGATGCAGCACTAGTGCTGCATTAATTTTTTCTCATCAAGGATGATCTATGAGCCTTATTACCACGAGTATTTTAATGCTGTTTTTACAGCCTTTATTTGTATATTTAGCTCTTTTTAAAGAGTCAGATCGGAGTACTCCAAGCCGTTCATTAGATAACGAAGATGCTATGTATCTATTTATAGCGCCTGGTTTAGCCGTATTTTATTTTGATAACTTTTGGCAAGCGGTACTTTATTTAGGAAGTGTATGCCTGTTAGGTTTAATGCTTGCCATTATTGTAAAAAGCAAAGCTAAAAAGCGATTAACAAGAGATGACGCTATCGGGTTTACTATTGCCAGTTTTTTATTTTTTGGGATTATAAAATTAATTATTGGTGGGTTAGGATATTTTTTTAGCGAAAATGCCGCGAATGCTTCAGCGCCTGTCATAGGTGAACAAACTTATTCATCAACTACAGGTGAGCTTTTAAACTGGGGCTATTTGTATTATCAGTTTTGGCCAACGCTATACTTTTTACTCTTTATGTTAGCAACATTAGTTATAAAAATGATTGAGAGCCGGTTTAATAAACATTCATTTTCAGGCTCGCTCTTAATATTGGGCGCAGTTTTGACAGGTGTATCCCCGTTATTTGGCAATGCTTTTATTTTAGGCGTTATCGCTAACTTTTTTATATTTTTTGTTGTGTGCACGGCATGTATAGAAATTGATAAAAGGAGCGATCCTTCAGCGGGTGCTATAAGTTTTATATATGGTTTTTTGCTTGTGGGCGGTATCGCGTTTAGTAGTATTGGTAAATTAATATATACGCTATTTTATAATTAAATTAGGATTGTTTTTTTGGTTAAAAAACGTGCAGTATAATTGTACCTAATTAGTATGTTCCCCTACTTTTTTTAATATAAATATGGTCGATGTAATTAATTGGCCATAAACATTAAGTAGCTTATAGCTAGGTCTTGGGAGAGTGTTTGCTTTGTTTTTATCGCGTTTAAAAATTTTTGTGTTGGTAATAGCCTCTATTACTGTTGTTTTTTTTACTACATCACAGGCTTGTGCGGATATGTTTGGCTTTTTTAATAAACAAGAATTTTATTTATCGGCTCTAGTAAAGGGGCAGTTATTAGATAATGGGCAGCCAGTTGCAAACACTAAAGTAATGCGCTCACTCACCTATGGCGATGAATACGTTGACGAAACCACAACAGACGAACACGGTTATTTTACTTTTACAGAAAAAACAATAAAAACAGGTAAGCCCTCTAATATGTTTGATAACGACTCGTTGGTTCAGCATATTTATTTAGAAAACGGCACGCCAGAAGGAATTGTTTTATGGTACACGCTTGTTTCAATTCATGAAAAAAGTGACACACTTAAAGAGCTTCTTGCACACTTGAAGTGCGATATTTCTAAAGAGCCGCAAACATACGATATTCCAATTAAAGAAGATACCAGCCACGCTTTTGCGATTTACACATCATGTAAACTTTAACTATTAATTTAAAGGGAACTTATATGAATACTTTGACGCCAACCCAAGCGGTACAGTTAGCTAACCTTGCTTATAAAGCAAAAAGCATTAAAACCACTAACTTACTTCATCGTTCACTTCATGCATCTTTGCGCGACAATTTTAACTTTTCAGTTAACCCTGGCGCAGTACAAGGGGTAACGGGCGGTTTTTTCTCCCATTTATTTAATTTAAGTACGGGTTTTGCTTTAGTAGGGCATGGGCTTGGCGATTATCAGGGTGATTCGGTTATAACAATTCGAGTACTAACTCGCTAAGAGATGGCTTAACTGATGGCCATTTTGGTTTAAGTGGAGGCTCAAATGGCAGTATGGTGCATGCTGGATTTAATAAGACCTTTTACAGTATGAAGCCCGCGTTACAGGAGTTTGTTGAAGCTAATATTAAAGATAAAGTAACCGATTGTATTCATTTAGTTGGCCACAGCTTAGGTGGTGCATTAGCGACGCTTTCTGCTGATTGGATTAGAGCTGAATATTCAATACCTGCAAAGCTATATACGTTTGGCTCACCGCGCGTTGGGCTTGAAAACTTCTCTCGGGCTGCGACATCAAGAATTGATAAAATTTATCGCTGTACTCATGGTGCAGACCCAGTTGCTAAGGTACCTTTGTGGCCGTTCTCGCATGCACCTTATAGCGGTCAAGAAATTCGCTTAGATAATGGGCAAGGTTTAAAAGGTGCTGCCCATACCCTCAATGGTACGCCTGGCTATATAAACACAGCCAATAGTAATAATTGGAACAACTTAACCATTCAAGCTAATCATTTTTTGAGTACCCCTGTACGTTTGAAGTTTGAAGATAGAAATCAAGCCTCTTTTACTTCCCTCTGGGCTGATAAACTAGGGGCTGCGTTAGTCACACTTTTAAAAGATTCCGGCTATTACAGTGCAGTTGCTGCCCAAGCTGCTATTGGTACTGGGCTCACTTTTTACGATATGTTGGCGCGTACTTTAGATAAAATAGCTAAAGCGTCAGCCTCGTTTGCAACACAAACCTTAGGTTTACTAGGGCATATGTTAGTGTTTGCAGGCAAAGTAATCAGTAAAGCGGTGGAGCTAACATATAGTTTTATAAAATCGGTATTCGATTCAACCCTAGGCGCTCTATACCGAGCGGCGAGAGAGGGGCTAAGCGGCTTAGATTAACTTTAATCTAGCCCTCAATCTCGCTCTAACAAAATAGCACCACTTTGGTTTTCGCCTAAGTGGTCATTTTTGTTATAAATAGGGCATTTACTCATAGATAAGCACCCACAGCCAATACATCCATCAACGCGATCGCGCAAACGATGCATATACACTATCCGCTCGTCCAGCTGTGCTTGCCATTGCTTTGAAAGGGCTGCCCAGTCTTTTTGCGTGGGTGTGCGCTGATCAGGTAATGTGGCCAGTGTTTGTTTAATTTCATCAAGGGTTATTCCCATTGCTTGTGCGGCTTTTATTACCGCTATGCGGCGCAGTACATCTTTTTTATAGCGGCGTTGATTGCCGCCATTTCGCCAGCTACGTATTAGTCCTTTTGTTTCGTAAAAATGTAGGGTTGATACTTTTACGCCGCTACGCTTTGCTACATAACCCACGGTTAAGTTGGCCTCAGTTAGTTTTTTTTGATCTATTGGCATTATTTTTAATTTCCGTTTGACCTCAATATAGCTTGAGGTTTTAAGCTTCTTTCAACATTAAAAAAGGAGCTAACTAAATGCAACAAAAACTTGAGCGTAGCACTGTTATTATTTATTCAAGCGCACGCAAAAATGGTAATACACAGGCGCACGTTAATGGATTTGCAGAGCAAAATAATGTGCGTGTAATATGCTTAGATGATTATAAAATTGCGCCGTACTGCTATAACAAAAACTATAAAAATGATGATTTTTACGCTGTGTTTGAAGCACTTTTAAAATATGATCATTGGGTGTTCGCGTCTCCTGTTTATTGGTACAGCACCACGGTACAAATGAAATTATTTATAGATAGAATAACCGATTATATGGACGATGAAGCATTAAAACCTAAGCTTCGTAGTTTACGTAGTAAGCATTTTTCAGTGCTTTCTAATGCGTCATCAAGTGAAGCCCCCGCCTGTTTTGTAGAGCAGTTTAAAAATACGTTTAGTTATTTAGGTATGCAGTTTATTAACCACAGTCATAAAAGTACCCAAAAGGTTGCTTAAATTGCAGCCTTTTTTGGTTGTCTCTGGTAGTTTAGTAATAATCTTAAAAAACACAGAATTGTTTTATGAAATATTTACTATTGTTAGTGCTGCTTTTTAGCCCTTTAATATATGCAACAGAGCAACCAATTAAGGGATATGGTAATTATTACAATGTACCCGAGCATGATGAAATTAATGACGCTACGGTATTTAAAATAGCATTTGATGTTGCTGATGGCGCTGAAAAAGGCGCGCAAAATAATTCAATAAATTCGCTAGCGCGTTTTATTAACATGCATGTGGCGCATGGCGTAAAGCCTGAAAACATACAACTTGCATTAGTTGTGCACGGCAGCGCAAGTGTTGATGTGTTAGCTAATAGCGAATATAAAAAACGCTTTAACGCTGACAATAAAAACCAAGCATTAATTGAGCAGCTACTAGCAAATAACACTAAAGTGTATGTTTGCGGGCAATCTGCTACTCACTTTAAAGTAACGCCAGCGCTTTTAATTGAGGGTGTAAAAATGTCGCTTTCGGCTATGACCGCTCACGCACAACTTCAACAGCAAGGCTATACGCTCAATCCATTTTAATGACTCAAATAATAAAAAATATTCTCTGCTTTGGGGATTCAAATACATGGGGCTTAAACCCTGTAACGGGTAAACGCTTTGATGAAAATACCCGTTGGACATCACTTTTAAATAAAAACTTAGGGTGTGGTTTTAACGTAATAGAGGCAGGGCAACCTAATCGCACGTTAGTGCATAATCCCCCGTTTGACGGTGTGCTTAATGGTGTTAGCTATTTAAAGCCTTATTTGGATAAGCATGATCTCGACTTTATTATTATAGCTCTTGGTACAAACGATCTTAAAAAGCGTTTTAATTTAACACCTACTTTAATAGCAGATGGCTTGAATGATTTAATTAACTCAATACATAGTTATTATCAGCAAGGTAGTACTTTAAAATCTCCTAAGATTATTATTGCTAGCCCACCTAAAATAAGAATTACCGAGCAGTATTCACGTATTTATGAAGAGGCTGATACAAAAGTAACAAAGCTCTCTAGTGCATTTAAAAGCGTTGCAGCTAATAATAAGTGCGCTTTTATTGATTTTAACTCGTTCATTAACATAACAGATGGTGATGGGATTCATTTTGATGATATCCAACATTTGGCAATAGGCTTTAAAATAGCGCAATTGGTTCAAAACTCACTCAATAATTGTTAAATCTATCTGTGTGAATTTAATGCGTCTTATGCAATCATCTAATAAAGTAGTGATATAAATTAACAACTTCGAGATACTATGAAAAAGTACCAACAAAAATCTATTATAGCCGTTCTAACCGGAGTGTTAGTTTTTATAACTGGCTGTATAATTTTACTCAATTTTGCAGCGCAGCAATTAACAGCACAAACAAAGTCAGATGCTGAGTATATTCTCACTCATGTAGAAGGTGCAATTGCAGAGCGGCGTCGAATACTTACCCCATTAAATAAGCTTGCGTTTAAACAGTGTGACAACACAACTCTTCTTGAGATGCGCCGAGCTTTATTTGACGCAAAATATGTAATTGATATAGGTTTTTTTAAAGATAATCAGCTAGTTTGTACTACGGGTGCAGGCTTATTAAGTAAACCAATTAACGACAAACAGCCTGACTTTATTCGAGATGATGAACAGGTGAGGGTTCGTTTTGAGCCAGAGCTTTATCTATTATTATTTAGTGAGCGCCCTATGGAGGTAATTATAGTCAGACAAGGGGACTATAATTTAATTATGCAGAGTACTCCCTTTACCAACATTGGCATTACTGTGCCAGATTGGGAAGTTGTTTATAAAACACCAAATACTTTGCATCATTTAGCAGGTAAAGAGGATCTCTACCTTCAAGTAAAAAACAATGTTTTCTTTCCTTACGAAACTAATTTAGTTTGCAGTTCTGCAAGTAGCCAATATTGTGTGGTAGTGCACTTACCTTGGAGTCTGTTTTTTTCTAATAACCACTTATTACTAATAATTTCGTTAATTTTAACCTGTTTAGCGGGAATATCGAGTGCGTTAATAGTTGATGCAAGAATTGCTGCACGTCGCTCTATTAATCAGCGTATTCGTAAAGGACTCAAAAAGGGATCATTTTATTGGACTTACCAGCCTATTATTTGTTTGCAAAGTGGCAAGCTGATTGGTTGCGAGGTACTTGCACGTTTTGAAGATAAGTACGGTGTTTTATTTCCAGATGAGTTTATTCCGGTTATTAGAAAAAACAATTTAACCTGGACTTTTACTGAGGCCATGATTGCCACCACAATCAAAGAGTTAACTTCTATAGAGGTATTGCCTGAAGGCTTTAAAGTGTCGCTTAATATATTTCCGTGTGATGTAGAGCTGGGTAACGTGTCGTTGCTGCCACAAATTAAAGAGCTTACCAATTCACGCTTTATTATTTGTTTAGAGATAACGGAAGACGAATACCTTGATACAAGCATCGCGCATGCTCATTTTAGAACCTTGGTTGAATCGGGATTTAACTTATCATTAGATGACTTTGGTACGGGTTATTCAAATTTAAGAAACTTACAAAATTTGAGCTTTCATCAACTTAAAATTGATCGTACGTTTGTTCAAGATATAACAACTGAGGGCTTAAAAGCCTCTATGATCCCAAATATTATGGAACTTGTGCATAAGTTTAATTATACCTGTGTAGCAGAAGGTATTGAAACCACTGAGCAAGAAGCCATTTTAAAAACAGCGGGTGTGCATTACGGACAAGGCTGGAAATACGGTAAGCCCATGACTGCGTCTAAATTTAAAAATTATATAACTAATCAGCATTTTTAGATCTCAGCTGCCATACTAAACGTATCGGTATGAAATTTATAAATATTAGGTTTATTATGATCAAATTAACATTAAGTGCTTTTGCACTTTTACTACTTAGCGCATGTACAACACAGTACCCAAACCAGCAATTAACAGGTAAGCAGTTCCCAAGCATTAGTGGCGAAAGCTTAGAGCAAACTATGGTGACTATACCAAGTGATTTTAAAGCAGATAAAACACTACTGCTCATTGGGTACAAGCAAGACAGCCAGTTTGATATAGACCGTTGGTTAATTGGTTTAGATATGGCGGGCGTAACGCTCCCTACATACGAACTACCAACCATTGCCGGCATAGCACCACGTATGTTTAGCACATTTATAGACAGCGGTATGCGCAAAGGCATCCCTAAAGAATTATGGGGTGGGGTAATCACTATTTATAAAGATGGCGAGACAGTTCAAAAGTTTACAGGTAATCAAAGCCCAAATAACTCTCGTGTGGTACTTATAAATAGCAGCGGCGAAATTTTATATTTTTATGATCGAGGTTTTTCGGTTGATGCGCTGAATAAATTAAAAGAGACGATAGAATAATTACCCCTAAAGCTTAGTTTACGATAATGTATATTTAAGGTTTTAATAATTACTAAACTACTAATCCGATCTGTTATTTATCTTACAAAATCAATTGTAAAATAAAAGTAATGCAGGTTATGTATTGATTTAATAGGTTTTTATCTGTTTTAGGATGAGAAACGATAACTTTATTTTAATACCAAAATCTCATTGTAAGTTGTATTTGATTTAGGTAATGTAGTGTAAATGTTTCAAGGACGAAATTTATGCCCCATAAAAACTCAGTATTCGTAAAAACTACATTTCAATCATCTTTTCATTCACACAACTACACTACTATTTTAAGAACACTACAGGCCTTGTTTGGTGATATTAAAATGGACGATGTTATTCCTAAAGCTGAGCAGCGTGCAAATTATGATTTGTTTTTAATAGATGGTGCTAAAAGCAAATGGCAAGATCTCATTCCCGCAGACCTTATTTGTTTAGCTAAACACCATAGTGTTGTTATCTTTAATGTTGATAAAGAAGATGTGTGCGAGCAAAACTTATTGCTTAACCATTTTAATGGTGTTTTTTATAAATCTGATGCGCCAGAAGATATTTTTAAAGGGTTAGTTCGTGTTGATACTGGCGAGCTTTGGTTTACGCGTAAAGTGATTTCAAAAGCTTTTAACGATATTTTAGCCGTGGCATCGTCATTTAATAACCTACATGACGACATTGAATTAAAGCAGGACGATTACGATCATTTAACAAAGCGAGAAAAGTCCGTTATTCATTTAATTGCACAAGGTGCGAGTAACAATACAATTGCTGATAAGCTCAATATTAGCGACCACACTGTAAAAACACATTTGTACAGTGCGTTTAAAAAAACTAACTCACGTAACAGGGTAGAGCTTGCGAATTGGGCTCAGCGCTACGTTTCTGTTTTATTACCAATGGCTAAATAAATAGCATATATAATCTCAATTTCTCCCATAAAAAAGGCTACTGTTAGTAGCCTTTTTTATTTGTGATGACGGCCTGAGTAATTAGCTCACTTTTTTAGCCCATAAGCCTTTATCAATGCCTTTTGTTATAAGGTCTGTCAGTGCTTTTTCTATTGCCTGAGTTACACAAATACTCATAGGTTCGTTGTCACTAAAGCCGGCTTCAGCTTCAGCTAGACGTTTGTAGCTTACGTATCTAAAAAAGCCTGCACGCATCTCTTGGCTTAATACTTTTTTGCTGGTGGCCACACTAAGCAACACTTGACTTGTACGAACATCCACAGCGCGTAGATAAATTGAAATAGCATCTTCACGGTAAAGCTCAGATGCGCCTATACCAAAGTATTCCATACCTAACCCACCCGTTTTCACATTGGTGTCATAGCTTATAATACCGCCCTCTAAAATGATTTTAGCTGTGGTAAGTGGAGGTAACTCAGCCTGGTTAGGGTTATCAGTTTGGCCTGCACGAATGATTTTTCGCTCAGTTAAAATGTTTTGTAAACCTTCACGCTCAACAGGTGTAAACCAATCAGATTCATGCAGTGCTTGTACGAGTATTGAATTAGCACCTTGAGTAACGGCAGTCGAAAACGAACTAACGTTAGTTTGTGGTTTATATTGACCTGTTTGGTCTCTAAATGAGTAGACCGATACCGGAATGCTGCCAACAGGTTTTGGTAAGTTTTTTAAGTCTGCAAATAATTCAGTTGGCTCTAGGCTAATTGCTTTTTGCTGTGATGGTGGAATAAGCTTACCTAAACTTGTACAGCCGCTCAAACCCAGTAATGTTATTGTTATTAGTAGTTTATACATTATCCAAACCTCGGTACTTCAATGATCACAACAGAGTCATCTAATATGTTTGTTATTTTTACTGTAATAGAATCGGTTGTGCTGGTTATAACTTCAATTTGATAATCACCACTCATAAAAATTGAGTCCTGATTAAAAATACTATCTTCAATATCCTCACCAAAAGCCATATCGGTAATTTCTCTTACCATGCGGTTTAAGTAAGTGCGCTCTAAAGAGTCTTGAAATTGTTCAGCGTAACCTTTTTCGATTACCGGAGCCTTGTGCTTATTTTGAGCCTGTGCTTTGCTCAGCAGCATATTTGCATTGAGTGGATTACCACCAAAGCTTGGATTTATTGGGGTGTAAATTATTTCAGTCGCGGAAGCTGAAAAACTTAATATTGTTATTATTATAAGGGCTATTTTTTTCATTTTACCATCCATCTTTAGCCATATCTGGTGTTGATGCAGCCATGTTTGAGCGAGCCATTGCATCTATTACTGTATAAACAGCTTGCTCAACACGTTCATCGAGGGGTTCTAATCTGCGACCTAAATAAGTCGCGTAAACAAGTTGGTTATTCATTATTAAAGAAAGTTGTGTACCCGCTTTTGGTATTACGGTTTCTTTTATTTCAATATTAAAACCAGCTGTTGAAGGGAGATCTCGCCAGTAGTTTGAAAATTCATAATAAAATTGATGACCAAAGCGGCTAATACTTCTATCAAGTAATAAGCCATCTATTTCTAGTTCATCCGCAGCATGAGTTGCCCCAGAAAAACATAGGAAAAGTGTGAGTAGGTAACGATTAAAGTTAATATTTTTTTTCATAATTTAAAAAGGGGAGAGGATCGCTCTCCCCACCTCAACAATTACATTTGAGTAATTGTTGCTGCGTTTCCATCACCAATTTGGGTAACAGATACAGTGCTGTCAAAGCCAATTACTGAGCCTTCAACAATATTGTCGTTACCAATTTGAGTAACACTAAACGATACGTTTTCACCACCAACTAAAAATGCTGATTGTTCAACGCCAGTAACCCAGTTACCTTCACCTGTTTGTGAAATATCAATGCTGTGGTTATTGCCTTCAACCATCATATCAATAAGGTTTAACGTGCCACTTTGTGCAATATCAATTTGGTTATTATTACTATCTAAAATGCCAGCAAGGGTAACAATTGCTTCATTTTGAGAGCCGTCTTGAGCAATATCGATGTCATTATCGTTAGATGTAAGCGTTACATCTGGGTATGAAGATTGAACAAGTACGGCATTTTCATCGCCAGCTTGTACTAAATCAACATCATTGCCAGAGCCGTTAAAGTTAGCTAAGTGAATCGAGTTTAAATCACCTATTTGGGCTGATGTAAATTCATTGTCTGAACCAATTACACCCATGTAGGCTTCGTTTAAATCACCGTTTTGCATTGAAGTTAGTTCGTTGTTGTCACCAATTAAATCGGCTGTCATTAAGTTTTCAGCGCCAACTTGTGTCGCTGAAACCTCATTATTAGAACCTTCAAATAAGTTTGATTCAATTGTGTTAAGTGAACCTTCTTGATCTAAATCTATTTGGTTGTCGTCCCCAATTACAGTTGCAAACGTTACCGCATTAGTTAAGCCATCTTGCTCAATTTCAATTTCATTTGCATCACCAGAAATTGCACTAAATGCTACAGCATTACGATCACCTACTTGTTCAACTTCAAGCTCGTTGTCATTGCCTTGTAAACTACTTACTTTAAAGGTACTCCAATAACCGTCTTGAACTAAATCAAGAGTATTTTCGTCGCCTGTAAGCATCGTAATTTCTGCTTCATGCCATTCACCGGTTTGCAGTGAGGTAATTTCATTTGCGTTACCTTGCATATCCATGTTGTAGAACCAGTGACCACCAGTGCCTTGTTCAACATCAATAATATTATCATCACCAGTTACAATATTAATCGCTTCATTATTTACAAAAAAGCCTTGGCCAAATTGTGAAACAAATAACATATTATTATTACCAGTCACTTCAGAGATAAAACCATTAGCAACGCCATCTTGGCTGTATACTTGCAGGTTGTTGTCACCTGTGGTGATTACTTCAGCATAATTACCAAATTGGCTCTGCACAACTTCAGTTTCGTTATTATTACCGGTTGTTGTTACAAGCATGGTGTTGCTATCACCATCTTGTGTAAGTAGTGCAGTATTTTCATTAAAAGTTTGGATAAGAGTCATTGAGTTTTCAACACTTGCTACAGAAACGTTGGTAGCAAGTTCTGAGCTTGATGCTGATTTGTTGTTAGTATCTGCATAAGAAGCAAAGCTAGTACCCATTGCAATTGCAACTGCGCAGCTTAAAAGTGATTTGTTCAACTTCATTATTTTCTCCTTGAAATATTAAAACCAAACACCTTAAATTTTATAGGTTTTATAAGGTATTTGCTGTGTCAGCATGCCGTGCCGATATAATGTTTTGTGATCCGCTTGAAAAGCTCTTAAAGTAAAATTTTTCGATGTAGTTAATAATTATCACTAAACGCTTTGTCATTATTTTTAACTTACGTTTAATAACTGTTAATTATTAAGTACCCAATTACTGTATTCCTCAAATGTATTTTCTGAAATCATCATTTTTTACCAATTTTTTAATTTTTATTTTTCAGTGGGTTATGGTGCGGTTGTTGAGGTTTTTTATTAATTCAATCTAAAAGCAGTAAAAATCTCCGACCCTTTATTAGGTAAATGGCTTTGCGTGAATTTCATTAAAAGGTCTGTCTTTAGTGTTTTTTTTATACTTTAACTGGTCAAAATTGTTGGTTTTAACAACGTTTTTATTTTTTAACTTGTTAAATGATTAGTTTGGTTGTTTCCTTAGGGTATGCCATGTGATCCCTTGTACTCGAAATAGTGAAAGAACGTGCTTAGAGCATCTAAGCTAACCCAACAAAACTATGGATAGAACAATGAAAACAAAATTATCTATTATTACTCTTGCCTTACTTCCGTGCTTAGCAGCTGCAAAAGTTCCTGATGTGGGTGTAAAGCAATCTGTAACTGCTAGCAGTGATTCTATAATTGTTAAATATAAAAGTAATGCAACGAAAGAAATGCGTAAGCAGGCTCGTTCATTAGTTAAAGCTAAAATTACTGATCTAAATAAAGATGAACTTGATGACAGCTATACGTCTTTACTTTCAGGTCGCTTAGCTAAGTTTAAAGTGTCGGGAATGAGCACTAAAGACGCAATTGCGCTTTTAAAGTCTCATCAAGCTATTGAATATGTAGAGCCTGATTACCAAGTAAGCATTGCACGTACGCCAGATGATCCTCGTTTTGATGAGCTTTGGGGCTTAAATAATGATGGCCAAACGGGTGGTACAGCAGACGCTGATATTGATGCAGTAGAAGCATGGGATATTTCGACAGGTAGCCGCGATGTAGTGGTAGGTGTAATCGATACGGGTATTGATTACAGCCACAGTGATTTAGCTAGCAATATGTGGGTAAATAGCAGCGAAATACCAGGAGATGGTATTGATAATGATGGTAACGGTTTTATAGATGACGTGCATGGTATAAATGCCATTACTGACAGTGGCGACCCTATGGATGACGAAGGCCATGGCACACACGTTTCAGGTACTATTGGCGCAAGTGGTGGCAATGGTATTGGTGTTGTAGGTGTTAACCATGAAGTATCACTTGTTGGTTGTAAGTTTTTAGATGCTGCGGGTAATGGCTCAACATCAGACGCTATTAAGTGTATTGATTACATGGTTAGCCTTAAAAACTCAGGCGTTAACTTACGCGTATTAAATAATAGCTGGGGTGGTGGCGGTTACAGCCAAGCACTAGCAGATGCAATTGCATCAAGCGAAGCGGCGGATTTACTCTTTGTAGCCGCAGCTGGTAACGATACTATTGATAACGATGTTAACCCGCATTACCCATCTAACTACGAAAACGCAAGTGTATTATCGGTTGCAAGTACGGATCAAACCGATGGTATTTCATGGTTTTCACATTATGGTTTAACAAGCGTTGATATGGGCGCGCCGGGTAGTGCTATTTTATCAACTACACCAGGTGAGAGCTATGCATCTTACTCAGGCACATCTATGGCAACGCCACATGTAGCAGGTGCTGCAGCGTTAGTATTGTCAATTAATCCTGAGCTTAGCACTCAAGAGCTGAAAGATTTACTAATGAACTCTGGCGATGCAAATGCTGCGCTACAAGGTGTAACGGTTGCAGGTACTCGTCTTAATGTTAACCAAGCGCTTATTGATGCAGACCCTACACCTGGCTTTAAAATATCAGCCGATCCACTTACGCAACAAATTGAAGCAGGCCAAGCTACAAACTACACATTTACAATTGGTTCAATTGCCGAATGGGATGAAGAAGTAACGCTTGAGTTATCAACAACATTAGGCGGCGCTTATTTATCATCGCTTAAAGCGCGCCCAGGCGATGAAGTAATGCTAAATGTTGAAACCGATACTAACACTCAGTGGGGCGAATACGAGCTTACTGTAACAGCTACAGCTGGTGATATTGTTAAAGAGCAGTCAGTTAAATTAATGGTTCAACCTGTTGGCTTAAACGACTTTACTTACAGCAGTAACACAAGTGTTGATATTCCTGATAACTCGCCAGTAGGTGCAGTGTCAGTAATTAATGTTCCTGATGACTTAACAGTATTTGGTACTACTGCTGATGTAGATATTTCGCATACTTACTCAGGCGACTTAGTGGTTAAGTTAGTATCTGCTCAAGGCACACAAGTAACGCTACAAAGCAATGTGGGTGGTTCAAACGACGACATAGTTAGAAGCTTTACTTCTGAATCATTTAACGGCGAAGTTGCTACAGGCGATTGGACACTACAAGTAGAAGATACTGCTGCAGCCGATACCGGCACAATTAATGGTTGGTCATTAACGCTAAGCGCTATTGGCGAAGTTAGCCCACAACCACCACGTGCTAGCTTTGAGGCTGAAACACAAGGTTTAACTGTTAACTTTATTGATTCAAGCACAGATTCAAATAACGATATTACGCAGTGGAGCTGGAACTTTGGCGATGGAGCAACATCATCTGATCAAAACCCTATGCATGTGTATGCAGCATCAGGTAATTACGATGTAGAACTAACGGTAACAGACAGTGAAGGCAACACAAGTACATCAACTCAAACGGTTGTTGTAAGTGATGTAGAGCTAGAACTGACTTTAAAACGTGCTAATAAGTCTCGATTAGATACTATGCGAGTAGATCTAAGCTGGGATCGTGTAGGCGCTGAGTCCTTAAGCGTATACCGTAACGGTGAGCTGGTAGATACAACATCAGATAGTGGTCGTTACCGTGATTACGTGCGTGGAGCTACGTTACCATCGTACGATTACCAATTATGTGTTACTGAAAATGTATGTTCGAATATCATCACAGTTTCTTTTGAATAAATTTCACTACTCC
Organism: Pseudoalteromonas sp. SR41-1; assembly: GCF_014164015.1. Lineage (NCBI taxonomy): Bacteria > Pseudomonadati > Pseudomonadota > Gammaproteobacteria > Alteromonadales > Pseudoalteromonadaceae > Pseudoalteromonas > Pseudoalteromonas sp. SR41-1. The sequence continues at coordinate 287,305 of NZ_JACJEK010000001.1, read as the reverse complement.
TAAAGTGACCTTAAGCCCAGCATTGCTGGGCTTTTTTTACAAAGTAAAAACTTAATTATATTGTTAGTGTTTAACACGGTACTTAGAAAGTAAAGTTATAAGAACGATAATCATACTAGCTCCGATAAAACCAGGAACAACTCCAAACATATCGAATATACCTCCCTCTAATACCTCCCAAGTTAGTGATATTAAAGCACCTATGACCATGCCCCATATCGCTGCTTGGCATGTCATAGACTGCCAGAATAAGCTAAATATAATAACAGGACCGAACGCAGCGCCAAATCCACCCCAAGCAAAAGCGACCATACTCAATAAGGTTCTATCAGCTTTATTAAAAGCCAAGGCGAGACCTATCAAAGCAACGATTAAAAGACCAATGCGTGCAACTAAAATAACCTCTTTATCTTTAGCATTTTTGCGAAAATATGTTTTATATAAATCTTCAGAAATTGTTGTAGAGCAGATCAGTAACTGCGAATCGATAGTACTCATTATGGCCGCTAAAATACCCGCAATGATAATTCCAGCAACAAATGGGTGATAAAAGGCTTGGGCTAGTGCAATGAATACAGTTTCGGGGTTGCTGAGCCCTTTTCCAAAATAGGCTGTGCCTAATACCCCCACTACTACTGCTGAAATCATTGTAACTACTGACCATATCATGGCTATCTTTCGTGAAACTGCTACATCTTTTAAAGTCCTAACACTCATAAATCTTACAAGGACATGGGGCTGGCCTACATAACCAATACACCAACCGCTCAAAGAAATTAGTCCAAATAGCCAGCCGTCACTTGGCTCTAGCTTTTTAAGTGTTAGTTTACTTAATACTTGCGATAATTCGTGGCTCATTTGTGGTGTGTTAAATATAAAAAATAAACAAAGGGCAGTAATGAGTAAAGATAGTGACATCATTATCCCTTGAAAAAAATCAGTCCAACATACTGCTAAGTAACCTCCCATAAAGGTATATGAAACGATAACAAACCCACCAATTAATAAAGCTAAGTGATAATTTATATTAAAGACTTTTTCAAACAACACAGCCCCACCACTTAGCCCTGCAGCTACATACAATGTAAAAAATAATAGCATTACCAATGAAGCTGTTAACTGTAAGGTTTTTGTGTCCGCTTTAAACCGGTTTTTAAGGTATTCAGGAATTGTTTGTGAATTATCTAATTGCTCAGTTGCAACTCGTAGCTTAGGCGCTACGAGTTTCCAGTTGAGGTAGACACCCATGAGTGTAAATACAACGATCCAGACAGCGGAAAGGCCACTGGCAAATAATGCTCCAGGAAGCCCCATTAAAGCCCAACCGCTTAAATCTGAAGCTCCAGAGCTTAAAGCTGCAACACTGGGCGGTAAGTTTCGAGATCCTAAAATATAATCTGAGGAGGTATTGGTTTTACGGTAAAAGTAATAGCCTATACCTAACATTGCGAGCAGATATATTGCAAAAGCGCTGTAAGTGTAATTCATAGGTGTCCGCCCCTTCTGTGCTATTTAGCTAGTAGCTTGATGATCCATCTGCAGATAGTGAATGCTTCTCGGTGCCTGTAAGTGGCGGATTAAATATTGAAACCAAAATAAGATCCTCCTCTTGATCAGCTCTTAAAAAGTGTTTGTCGTGTTGATCTAAAACATAGATTGCACCTTCAGTAATTTTATGAATATTACCTTTCATGTCTTCAATTTCTCCTTGTCCAGCAATGCAATAACATGCTTCTAGATGATTTTTATATTCAAGTACAGACTCAGATCCTTTATTAACTTTTGTGTGGCAAACTGTGAACCCCATACCATCTTTTTCAGTTAGAAGACGATGGCTAGTTCCATTTCCCCAATGAACAAAAAAATCAGTATTTTCAATATCTTTGAGTTCTCTAATAAACATTTTTCTTACTCCGTTAATGTGACTATTTAATTTCCTTCAGGTTAAACATCTGTTAAGTTACTAACAAGTCAGAAAAAATCCTTCCATTGTTAGAAAAACTAACATTTAAAATTGAGGTTCTAAAATGAGACTACCACTTACTGCTATTTACTATTTTGACTCTGTGGCTAGAAATCTCAGTTATACAAGGGCTGCAAAGGAGTTATGTATAACTCATTCGGCAGTTATTGCGCAGGTGAAAAAATTAGAAGATTGGTTGGAAGTTGCCTTAGTTAAAAGAAAAAATAACACACTTGTTTTAACCGAAAAAGGACTGTGGTTAGCTTCTTCACTTGATAAGTCAATGGTGAATATTCGAAATTCAATTTCTACTGTAAGGCAAAATAATACGATAACAATTAAAACAATACCGTCTTTAGCATCGGACTTCCTATTACCTCACTTAAGTGATTTAAAAAGTGCTTTTCCAGCTATTAATTTCAATATCAATTATGTTGGCTATGAAGAAACCTTTGTTGATTTAGTATTAGATTTTTGTGATAGAGGGCTTGAAGAAGGTGAAGAGCTATTATTTTATGGTAAAACAATCCCCGTTTGTGGTGAGGGATATAAAAAGTTAATTGGTGAATTTAGTATTAAAAAAGCAAATAAATATGAATACCTTCACGACAGTGATTCACAAGCATGGAGAAAGTGGTTTAATATTTATACAGAACAGTCTCACGATTTAGCATATTCAGATAAAGGTTCTATTTTTGGTGATTTTAATTTAATGCGAACAGCAGCAATTAATAATAGTGGAATAGCTCTTTGTCCTAAGAGCTTGATAAAAAATGACCTAAAGTCGAATAAGTTAATTCAGTTATCTGATAAATGTGGCAACTTAGAGAGAAAATACTTTATTAAGGCGGTAAACCCTGACAACCCAAGGATAGATAAGGTAAAAGAATTTCTAATCAAGCTCGCCTTAACTAATGAATATGCGTATAAAAATAATTAATGGTTATTTTAAGCAGGCTGTACGCTAAGTTTAGCAGCACAGCCCTTATTTGTTAAAACTACTTTGCGAATACTAAGCTAAATTCTGCCTAACTACTTTTTATACGGATGGGTTTTAAGCCAGTGCTCGGCTATTTGCTCACGTGTGGCAAACCAAACCTGATCATGCGAGCGAGCATATTCTAAAAACCGTGCTAATGCTTTTATTCTTCCTGGTCTGCCAATTAGGCGGCAATGCAAACCTATCGACATCATCTTTGGGGCGTTTTCACCTTGTGGGTCGCCTTCCTCGTATAGTGTATCGAATGCATCTTTTAAGTAATTATAAAACTGATCCCCCGCATTAAAACCCTGCACGGCAGCAAAGCGCATGTCGTTTACATCAAGCGTGTATGGCACTATTAACTGTGGTTTACCTTCTTTAATACTGTAAAAAGGTAGGTCGTCGCTGTAATCGTCGGCATCATATAAAAAATTACCATTTTCAACTACAAGTGCTGCTGTATTTGGGCTAGTTCGGCCGGTATACCAGCCTTTGGGCTTTTTACCGGTAAGCGTTTGAATGATCTCAATGGCTTGTTGCATATGCTCGCGCTCGGTTTGCTTATCTATATTTTGATAATTAATCCAGCGCAGGCCATGGCTTGCAATTTCGTGGCCTGCTTCAACAAAGGCTTTAGCTACATCGGGGTGGCGCTCAAGGGCCATCGCCACTGCAAAAATGGTGACCGGTATATCGTATTTTTTAAAGAGTTTAAGTAAACGCCATACACCTGCTCGCGAGCCATATTCGTAAATAGATTCCATGCTTATATGGCGGTCTTCTACATGCGGGGCACTGACTATTTCAGATAAAAATGTTTCGGCTGCTGCATCACCATGCAATACACAGTTTTCGCCGCCTTCTTCGTAATTTAATACTACTTGCACGGCAATACGTGCTTTATTGGGCCAATTTGCATGGGGTACATCTGGACCATAACCAATTAAATCGCGCGGGTAGTTTTTAAATTGCTCGCTCATTTTATTGCTCCTTTTTAAGTGCTGTGAGCCAAGACCCGAGCGTTTCGCGCTCTACATCAGTCATTTGGGTCATATTAGCCAGTGGCATATCTTTGGTTATAACCGCGCGGGTATGAATAAGCGTGCTGGATTTTTTTACATCACTAATAGAGTCGAGTTTAAAGCCTAGCGGCGCGGTTTGAAAAAGCTCAGAGGTGGGTGTTTCGCTGTGACACTGTGTACAGTGCTTGCTAATTATATCCCACGCTTGTGCGTCGGTAATACTTGTTTGTAAAGGCGCGCTTTCGCCTGCATTTGTTGGTGTACTGGGCCAAGGGGCTATGGCGAGCATAAGAGCAAAAAAAGCTGCAATACCGCTTACAAGTACTGAGGGTTTATTAATACCTTGATGTTTTAAGTTAAAATAATGGCGTATCCACATACCAATACCAAACAGCGCAATTAAAATAAGCCAGCCAAAGTTGTGGCTGTAGGTATAAGGAAAGTGGTTGCTCAGCATTATAAATACCACAGGTAACGTGGCGTAGTTATTATGAATAGAACACAGCTTTGCCTTTAAACCTGGCGCTGAATCAGGGATTCTACCGGCTTCTACTTCACTTACCATATAGCGTTGCCCTGGCATAATAATGTGATACACATTGCCAACCATACAAGTACCAATAAGTGCACCTACATGAATATACACAGCGCGGTCGCTAAATAATTGATCAACCCCAAAAGTCCACAGAGCTAATAAACCAATAACTACAGCAATAAACACTTTGCCGTTTTCGACCAGTGAGGTTTTACACAATAAACGATAAACACCATAACCTAAGCCAATAAAACCAAGGGATGCGCCAATAGCTGCAAATTTACTTAGCTCACTTTTACTGTTATCAATTAAATACACATCGGCGCCAACATAATAAAGTAAGCTAAATAGTAATATACCGGTGATCCACGTTGTGTAGGCTTCCCACTTAAACCAGTGCAAAGTATGCGGCATTTGTTCAGGGCCATTTTGATACTTAGCCACTTCGTAAAAGCCACCACCATGCACGGCCCATAAATCGCCTTTTATGCCTTTATCTATTTTCCACTGCGGTGGTGTTTGTAGGTTGTTATCAAGCCATGCAAAATAAAATGAAGCGCCAATCCATGCTATACCAGCAATAACATGAAAATAACGCAGTACTAAATGAGCAAGCTCAAATAAATAGTTTTCCATAACGGTTAAGCCTCTTCTAATACCGGTGAGCGGGTGTCTGAAAATTGATTGTTATCATCGCGCTTATACACACTTTTACCCATGATGTAGGTTTGCTCAACGCAGCGGTCGTCGCCTAACATCATCATTGCAAATAATTTTTCATGCAGGGTTTTGGCATGCTGTATTCTAAATTTTAAAAATGGGGTTGCTGAACAATCCATTACAATAAAATCGGCTTCACAACCGGCTTCAAAATTACCAATTGTCCCTTCTAAATCGAGCGTTCTAGCACCGCCGAGTGTTGCTAAATACAACCCTTTAAATGCTGAAAACTTTTGACCTTGTAATTGCTGAATTTTGTACGCTTCGTTACCTGTTTGTAGCATAGAAAAGCTTGTTCCCGCGCCTACATCGGTACCCATGCCTACGTTTATGCCGTGCTCTTCACAGGCTTTTAAATTTAAAAGTCCTGATCCTAAAAATAGGTTTGAGGTAGGGCAGTGCGATATTGCCGCATTGTTATCTGCAAGGCAGCATAGCTCGCGCTCAGATAAATGAATACTATGGGCAAATACTGAGCGTTTACGTACCATATTTGCTTGCTCGTACACGCCTAAGTAATCTTCGGCTTCTGGAAATAGTCCTTTTACCCATTCGCACTCGTCTTTGTTTTCAGATAAGTGTGTATGCAGGTAGGTGTCTGGGTATTCTTCAAGCAACTGAGTACATTTTTGAAGTTGCTCAGGGGTTGATGTGGGGGCAAAACGCGGTGTAACTGCGTAGCTTAACCTATCAATATTGTGCCATTTTTCGATGAGGGCTTTAGATTCGTCATAACTTGTTTGCGCGCAATCAGATAAGTCGTCAGGGCAGTTACGGTCCATCATTACTTTACCGGCAATCATGCGTAAATTGCGTTTTTGTGATTCTTTAAAAAACGCATCAACCGATTGCGGATGCACTGTGCCAAATACAAGGGCAGTGGTTGTGCCATTGCGCAGCAGCTCGTCTAAAAAGCGATTAGAGATCTCTTTTGAATAATGCTTACATGTAAACTTTTTTTCGGTTGGGAAGGCGTATTCGGTGAGCCAACTTAGCAGTTGCTCGCCATACGCACCCACCATTTCGGTTTGTGGTAAGTGTATATGGGTGTCAATCATACCAGGCATAACGAGTTTGCCATCGTGGCGGATAACACGCGCTGATTTATCAATTGTAGGCAGTATGTCTTGCTCATAGCCAAGTTTAACTACCTTGCCGTGCTTGATAACTAATGCGCCCTTTTCAAAAAAACGATGGGCGTTTTCGCCAGAAATGGCAGGGTCGTCAACAAAGTCGAGTATATCGGCACAAACTACTGTTAAGTTATTATTGTTTTGTGTGCTCATTATTAGCTACCTCTGTATGTAGAGTAGCCAAACGGGCTAAGCAACAATGGGATATGATGATGTTTAGTATCTTGTAATCTAAACGTTATTTGTGCCTCTGGGTAAAACGCAGGGGTAGGTTGGTTTTGGTAATAACTATCTAAATCAAATACTAGCTTATAAGTTGCAAATTCTACTTCTGTATTTAGCCAGTCGGTAATACGCCCATCGGAATCTGTTTTGCCTTGGGTTAGTTGTACCCATTCGTTATTTGTAAGTTTAAATAGCTTAACAGCAACGTTTGCTGCTGGTTTTCCGGTGCTGGTATCAAGTATATGGGTGGTTATAGGGCTTTTGCTCATAGCAGTGACTCCAATCTTATTTTTGTTATTTTGGCTTGTTCGCCCGCGGCTATATTTAGCTCTGTACTGCGGGTGTTGTGTATGCGCTGCTCTATGAGTTCGAGCATTTGTTCGGCCGTTTTACCGGTGGCGCACACAATAAAAATAAAGCCAAACTTGTTCAGGTACTCTTTATTGAGGGCAATCATTTTGGTAAGTACGGCTTCGTTTGCTTTGCTCATACCCGATTGCTCATGCCCCGCTTTTTGTGCGGTAGCAGCGTATTTTTTGCTAAGGGTTGATAAGTCGCCTATTTGCGGGTGGCCTTCAAAGGCAGCTAAATAGTCGCTTTCGCCAAGGTTATCCCATGTGCTTTGTGCGCATTCAAACAGCTGCTGAGCACTTTTAAATGGCATTGCTTTTACCATGCCCGCCACCCAGCTAGGGGCCGCGCAGCAATGCTCAAGTGCTTGTTTTACTTGTGCATCATTTAGCGTATTTATTTGTAAACTACTCATGCGTTTACTTCCTCTTGCGTGGTGCTAATTAAGGCATTTTTTAGTGTGCGCCATTGCAAGCCTTGGCGTTTTGGCTCTTGGTTTTGCATAGCCTGATAAAGGCCAATTAGCTGTCCACTAATCGAAATAGCCACTTCCATTGGTAATTTGCCCGAAATGTTATTAAGCCCAACAGGGCAGGTCATTTGCTGTATTTGAACGGCTGTAAAATCGCGATGTGCTAGGCGCTGCTTAAAGCGTTTGGCTTTAGTGTCAGAGCCAATTACACCAAGCCAATTGGCATCGGCGCGTTTAATAATGGCTTGGGTGAGTGCAAAGTCGAGCTGGTGGTTATGGGTTAATATTAAGTAATTGTTAGCTTTAGGCGCACGTTTTACTTGCTCTGTTGGTTCTTCATCAACCACTTTTACTACGTTATTTGGAATAGCCTGTGGGAATACATCGGCGCGGCTATCTATCCAGCGTATGCGCATAGGTAGTTGTGCCAATATACCAATAAGCGCCTGTGCTACGTGGCCTGCGCCATAAATGTCTAAGGTAAAGCGCTCGCATTGCATGCATTCAAGCATAACGGTGGCAGCCCCGCCGCAGCACTGGCCTAAATTTGCACCTAGGTTAAATTGCTCAATTACTTGGGCGGCTTCGCCTTTGGAAAGTAGTTCGCGGGCTTTTTCTATTACTACGTACTCAAGATGGCCACCGCCAAGGGTGTCGTAAATATGCTCGCCGCTTATTACCATTTTAGAGCCTGTGCCGCGTGGGGTTGAGCCATTGGTGCCAAGTACCGTGGCAATTACATAGTTAGTGCCGCTTTGTTCGTGCTCGTTTATAGCCTGCGCCCAATTTTGCGTATGAAAACCCTGAAACGACTCATTTAAATTAGTCATGTTGATGCTCCTTAAACCAGCTAGCGGTTTGCTCAATTGCACTCAATACTCGCTCTGGGGTTGCGGGTGTATCCAATGGGGCGGTGTATTTATAATCAGCCACACTGCTTATGGCATTACGAATCGCGCTCCATACACTAAAGGCCAGCATAAATGGCGGCTCGCCTACGGCTTTTGATCTAAACACGGTGGTTTCTGGATTTGCTGAGTTATAAAGATTGACGTTAAATTCGGCAGGTGTATCGCCAATGGCTGGTATTTTGTAGTTGGCTGGGCCAAAGCTTGCAAGCTGGCCTTTATCATTCCATTGTAAGTCTTCGGTTGTTAGCCAGCCCATACCCTGCACAAAGGCGCCTTCAATTTGGCCTATATCAAGAGCTGGATTAATTGAACTGCCTACATCGTGCAGTATATCAACGCGAGTTACCGTGTTTTCGCCAGTTAGGGTATCTACTTCTACTTCGCTGAGTGCTACGCCGTGAGCGTAGTAAAAAAACGGACGGCCTTCGCCTTTGGCTCTATCGTAATGAATTTTTGGTGTGGCGTAATAACCGGTAGATGAAAGCGATATACGATTCATGTAAGCAAGATTTGCAAGTTCGCTAAAGCTAATTTCCCCTTTACTAAAAGTAATGAGGTTATCTTTAAATACAACAGTGTTGCTGTCTACTTCAAAGTGCTCGGTAATAAAATCAATTAAGCGCTCTTTTATTGTGTTTACTGCATTTAGCGCCGCCATGCCGTTTAAGTCGGTACCGCTTGAGGCAGCTGTTGGCGAGGTGTTTGGCACTTTGTCGGTACGCGTAGCACTAATACTTACCGCGTTAAAATCGACCCCAAAGCCGTGGGCCACAATTTGCGCAATTTTGGTGTTTAGTCCTTGGCCCATTTCGGTGCCGCCGTGGTTTAAATGTATAGAGCCATCGCTATATACATGTACTAATGCACCAGCTTGATTTAAGTGTTGTACCGTAAACGAAATACCGTATTTAACCGGCGTCATTGCAAGGCCTTTTTTGATAATAGGTGACGATACGTTAAAGGCTTTAATGGCCTCTTTACGTGCCCAGTAGTCACCCGACTGCTCAAGCTGAGCAATCATATCTATTAAAATATGTTGCTCTACGGTTTGATGGTACGGCGTGGTGTCGCGGCCTTTTTTGTATAAATTAAGTTTTCGGATCTCAAGCGGATCTTTACCTAATTTGGCGGCTATATCGTCCATTATTAGCTCGCCCATAATCATGCCTTGCGGGCCACCAAATCCTCTAAATGCGGTATGGCTTACGGTATTTACTTTACAGCGATTACCCTTAATTGTGGCGGCTGGGTAGTAGTAGGCGTTATCGACATGAAACATGGCGCGGTCTACAATTGCATCTGATAAATCAGGCGAGTAGCCACAAAATCCGTTTACGGTAATGTCGGCACCTTCTATTAAACCATTTTCGTCAAAACCAACATGATAGTGATTATAAAACGGGTGGCGCTTACCGGTTAATTTAAAATCGTCGCTACGGGCTAGGCGCATTTTTACTGCGCAGCCAAGATGGTAAACCGCAAGAGCTGCAAGGCATGCCCATGGTGCGCCTTGGGTTTCTTTGCCGCCAAAAGCACCGCCCATACGGCGGGTTTCTACGTTTACAAAGCTAAATGGCTTTTTTAAAATTTTAGCAACTAAGTGCTGCACCTCAGTAGGGTGTTGCGTAGAACACTGAACATGAATGCCCCCGTCGTTATCAGGTTGCGCCAGCGCTATTTGGCCTTCTAAATAAAAGTGTTCTTGCCCGCCTATGTTTATTTCGCCTTTAAGCTGGTGGGTTGCGTTATTAATGGCGTTTTCGCTGTTACCACGGTTAAGTGAATGGGGCGGCCTTACCCAATGCTCTTTGCTAATGGCTTTTTTAATATCAAGTATTGGAGTAGTTTGCTCGCACTCTATAACCACCAAGCGTGCAGCGCGGCGCGCTATTTCATATGTGTCGGCAACAACAATTAATACAGGTTGCCCGTGGTATTGAATTTCATGGCTGGTCAGCAGTACATCACCAGGAAATACCGGGCCAATATCTAATTTACCCGGAACATCTTCGGCCGATAAAATACGTTTAACGCCTTCAACTGCCAGTGCGAGACTGGTATCTATTGATTTAATAAAGCCGCTTGTAACAGGGGCGAGCACTGGGTAGGCATGCAGGCAACCGTAAGGCTCAGGGTTATCGTCGGCAAAATTTGCACTGCCACAAACTTGTTTAATAGCGCTTTCGTGATATTTAGATTGCCCAACGCTACCACCTTGCGCTTTTAGTTTATCCATTTCAAAGTGACGCATGTGAGATCCTCGTAATGGCAATGTTGTTATTGTTGCGTGCTTGTGGCTCACAAAACTCAATACCAATGCGTTGTAATAAGTTTTTGCTTACCGTGGTGCGGTAATGCGCACTGCTTCTTACATCGCTCATGGGCGTAAAGTCATCGTTAATAGCCGTTGCTGCGTCTATAAAACTACTTACTTGTAATGATTGAGATATCAGCTTTTGCTCAATATGATGTGCGCGCTTAGGAATAGCAGCCATACCGCCCATAGCGCAGCGGGCTTGAGTAATCATGTTTTTTGAATGCTCTATAGCAAGCACCAAACAAACGGTAGATATATCGTCTTCAAAGCGTTTTGATATTTTATGACATGCCAGTTTTAGCGACTCTGGGCGCTTTGGAATGGTGAACTTACTAATTACTTCATCGCTTTTAAGAGCTGTTTTTTTGTAATCAATAAAGTAGTCAGCAACTTTAATAGTACGCGTACCAGCGCTGCTTAATAAATCCATTGATGCATTCAGAGCGATTAAAAGAGGAGCTGGATCGCCAATAGGAGAGGCATTCCCTATGCTGCCACCAAGCGTGCCGCTGTTACGTACTTGGCTTGATCCTAAGCGTTCAAATAGCTCTTTTGACTCTGGGTAATGGTTATAAAATACTTCAACAAATTGGCTATAAGGTAGTGCTGCACCAATGTGTAACTCACCGTTATTATCTGCCAAGGTGCAAAACTCCTTTACTTGGCTAAGGGAGATAATTACATCTGGTAAGAGCATGTTTTGGCTAAGCTCAATGGCAAAGTCGGTGCCACCAGCAACTAAATGTGCATAAGGATAAAGCGCTTTTAGCTCAACAAGTTGCTGGGCAGTTTGTGGTAAGTAAAATTTACGAGGACCATTTTTTAAAAATGGAATATCGTCATCATATTGCGTATTAAGTGATGCTTTAAATTGAGCGGCCATTGCTGAGTACGGTTCAGCTTTACGCTCATAGCTATAGGCTTTTTCGGCTGCAAGTAATATAGGGCTATAACCTGTACAACGGCATAAGTTACCACCAAGTGCATGAATAACCGCTTTTTTACCAGGGTACGTTGGCTCATTAATATAAAGAGCCAACAAACTCATTATTATACCGGGCGTGCAAAAACCACATTGCGAACCATGGCACTCTACCAGTGCACGTTGTACGGGATGTAAATCGGTTAAGTTTGGGTATAAGCCAGTAGTCACAGCCTCTACCGTTACTATATGTTTTGCATGCGCATTACCTAATAACAATAAACAGCTGTTCATTGTTTTGTATTGCCAACTAGTTTGCCCGTTTGCATTTATACGCTCTTCACCCACTAAAATTGTGCACGCACCACAGTCGCCAGTTGCACACCCTTCTTTGGTGCCCACTTTCCCTTTTTTGGTGCGTAGCCAGTCCAAAATGGTGAGACTTGGCGAACATTCTTGTACTTCAATTGGCGTGTTATTTAATAAAAATTGAATCACACAGACCCCCTTAATTTTTATAAAGCCCTGATACATAAAGGCTTGGCGTATGTTTTTTCTTGTTGTTTGCGCACGGGTAAGAAAAATACTTTTTCATCTTGGTAAGTATATTGCAGTTACCATGCCATTGTTGACCGGTTGGTCAGTTGATGTTTTGAGTAGGCTAAATTGCTCATTAAGTACAAATAGGCCCTAATAATGAATAATAAATACCGCCTTACTATGCAGGGAATGACAAAGCAGTATCCCGGATGTATAGCCAATAATGACGTAACCTTAAAAATTAAGCATGGTGAAGTGCATGCTTTATTAGGTGAAAACGGTGCAGGTAAAAGCACATTAATGAAAATGCTTTATGGTGTGATTAAACCTGACCAAGGGGACATGTTTTTCAACGGCCGTATAATGAATATAAAAGAGCCTGCTGATGCGCGTGATTTAGGCATTGGAATGGTGTTTCAGCATTTTTCGTTATTTGAAACACTTACGGTCGCCCAAAATATTGAACTAGCGTTAGGTGATTTAGCAGGGCATAGCAGCACGCTTGCGGGTCGAATTACGAAAACATCAACACGTTATGGTATGCCATTAGACCCCCATAGACTGGTATCAACACTTTCAACTGGCGAGCGCCAACGAGTAGAAATTGTTAGATGCTTATTATTAGATATTCAGTTACTTATTTTAGACGAACCCACTTCAGTACTGACTCCACAAGAAGTCGATGCATTATTTAAAACCCTAAAGTCACTTAAAAAAGAAGGCTGCTCTGTGCTGTTTATCAGCCATAAACTGCACGAAGTGATTGAGCTATGTGACAGTGCGACCATTTTGAGAGGCGGGAAAGTAAGCGGGCATTGTATTCCTAAAAACGAAACTAGTGAGTCAATTGCTAGGCTGATGGTAGGCGACAACACGCCAATTAGTAACCAAACTCGCAGAGCTTTGGGTACTGCGGATTTTTTAACCGTTAATAATCTAACCACCGCCGCACAAGCATTATTTGAAACACCCCTTAAAAACATTAACTTTGCAGTACAGCAAGGCGAAATAGTGGGGATTGCGGGTGTTGCAGGCAACGGACAAGAAGAGTTATTAAAAGTGCTTTCGGGGGAACAAATTCAAGCTAGTAGTAGCGCCATTAAATTTAAAAATACCGTAGTTGATGCACTGTGCCCGCTAAAAAGGCGCCGCCTTGGGCTTGCATGTGTGCCAGAGGATAGGCTTGGGCGAGGAGCCGTGCCCACTATGGATTTGGCACAAAATGCATTGCTTACTAGTTTTGATAGTGGACTAGTTAAAAATGGCTTTTTAGTAAAACAAAAAATTACTGAGCTTGCTAATAAAATCATTACAAAATACAAGGTTAAAACGCCAAGTTTTCGCACTCATGCAGCTAGCCTTTCAGGTGGTAATTTACAAAAATTTATTATTGGTCGCGAGGTAGAGCAAAGTCCAAAACTACTCGTTATGTCGCACCCTACTTGGGGTGTAGATATAGGTGCACAGGTGGCGATACATGAAGCTATTTTAAAGCTTCGCGACGAAGGGTGTGCGGTACTCGTTATTTCAGAAGATTTAGACGAACTTTATAAAATTTGCGACCGCATTGGCGCAATTTGTGATGGCAAACTGTCTCCTATTTTAAATACCGATACCGTACCGCTTGTGCAGTTAGGGCAGTGGATGGCTGGCGACTTTAGCGATGTTTTTAAGAACCAGCCTAAAGTACACACACCACAAGGGGCACTCGTATGATTAAGTTAGAACCACGTGTTGAACGCTCACCAGCGTGGAGCTATCTCTCTCCTGTTTTAGCTATTTTACTCACATTAATAACCGGTTACGTGGTGTTTGCCTTATTAGGGCATGATCCTTTAAATGCCCTGTATACATTGCTTATAGCACCTGTTGCCGATTGGTATGGTGTAACAGAGCTACTTGTAATGACCATTCCTATTTTGCTATGCGCCTATGGCTTAGCGCTTTGTTATAGAGCATCGGTTTGGAATATAGGCGCAGAAGGGCAACTGCTTATTGGTGGTGTATGTGCAAGTGCTGTAGCCGTTAACTTTGTTGACTCAACAAGTGCTTTTGCAATGCCACTTACATTATTCGCTGGTATTGCTGGTGGCATGTTGTGGGCGGGGCTTGCTGCTTTTATGAAGCTGCGTTTAAACACCAATGAAATTTTAGTCACCATAATGCTCAACTACATAGCAGTAAATGTATTGCTGTGGGCTGTTCATGGGCCACTCAAAGATCCTCACGGTTATAACTTTCCTGAAAGTGCATTGTTTGGCGATAGCACGTTATTGCCTGTTTTATTCGAAGGTACTCGATTGCACTTAGGCCTGGCGTTTGCGTTATTAGCGCTATGCGCCACATGGGTTTTTATTAGTAAAACCTTTATAGGCTTTCAAATACAAGTACTTGGGCTTGATGCATCCGCGGCCAAAATGGCGGGTTACAAGCGAGCATTATTAATTGCCGGAGTGCTAGTTATTAGCGGGGGCTTGGCGGGGCTTGCTGGAGCGGGCGAAGTAGCAGGGCCTATTGGGCAGCTGGTTCCGCAAATATCACCCGGTTATGGCTATGCCGCCATTATTGTTGCTTTTTTAGGGCGACTCCACCCAGTAGGAATTACGTTTGCGGGTTTATTAATGGGGCTTATTTATATGGGAGGTGAGCTTGCGCAAATTAACATGGGATTACCTAACGCTATAACCGGTATTTTTCAGGGGTTAATGCTGTTTTATTTACTCTCGTGCGATGTGCTTATTACTTATCGCCTTAAATTTTCGCTGCCATTTAAACAACAAAAAGCGCAGCCAATACATATTGCACAGGAGTCTTAAATCATGGAATTAGATGTAATTACTAATATTTTATACGCCACTATTCGTACAGGCACCCCCTTATTGCTGGTGGCGCTGGGTGAAATGGTATGCGAAAAAAGCGGCACCTTAAATTTAGGGCAAGAAGGCATGATGCTCTTAGGCGCGGTGGCAGGGTTTATAACTATGTACCAATGCGACAACCTATTTATTGGTTTTACTATAGCAGCTTTGGTCGGGGTTATGGCCTCACTTATTTTTGCTTTTGTAGCACTTAATTTAAATGCTAGCCAAGTAGCGGCAGGTTTAGCGCTGACTATTTTTGGTACAGGCCTTTCGGCATTTTTAGGTGCTGACTATGAGGGAAAAACCATTAACGCGTTACCTACTTTAGCAATTGCAGGGTTTGAGCATATTCCGGTTTTAGGCAAAGCGCTATTTTCGCAAGACGCCATTGTGTATTTAAGTTGGGGTTTAGTGCTTGGTGCGTATTTGTTTTTTAAATACCACAGAGCAGGGCTTGCAGTACGAGCTATTGGCGAAAACCCAAGTGTGGGTAATAACTTAGGATTACCTGTAATGCGTACACGTTATTTAGCCGTAATGTTTGGCGGCGCACTGGCTGGCATTGCGGGCGCATATTTGTCGTTGGCTTATACACCACTTTGGACTCAAAACATGACGGCAGGGCGAGGTTGGATAGCCCTTGCTTTAGTGGTGTTTGCAAGCTGGCGTATTGAGCGCGTAATGCTTGGCGCTTATTTATTTGGCTTTGCCAGCATTATGCACTTAGTGGCACAGGCTTTTGGGTGGGCTGTGGAGTCTAACTTACTGGCCATGTTGCCTTATGGTGCAACGCTTATAGTACTGATTATGCTCAGCAAAAATAAACAAAAATTAAAAATGTACGAACCCATGTGGCTAGGTAAGTCTTGGCACAAGGGTCATTAAATTAATTACAAAATCAATAAGGTAAATCACCTGCTTCAACAGGATATTAAAAATATAACACGGAGAATAATAATGAAAAAACTTATAACAGCACTCGGGGTTGCATTGAGTTTAGGCATAAGCGCATCTGCTATTGCAAAAGATAGCGTAAAAGTTGGCTTTGTATATGTAAGCCCCATAGGTGAGGCCGGTTGGACTTATACACATGACTCTAGCCGCCACTACCTTGAAGAAAAGTTTGGCGACAAAATAGAAACTACTTTTGTTGAAAGCGTACCAGAAGGAGCCGATGCTGAGCGTGTTATTACGCAACTGGCTAAAAGCGGGCACGATTTAATATTTACCACGTCGTTTGGCTACATGAACCCAACACTTAAAGTGGCTAAACGGTTTCCTAATGTAAAGTTTGAGCATGCTACAGGCTATAAACGCGCAAAAAACGTAAGCACTTACTTTGATCGCATTTACGAAGGACGCTACCTAACAGGTGTTATTGCAGGGCACATGAGTAAAACCGACAGCATTGGTTATATTGCTGCGTTTCCTATTCCGGAGGTAATACGCGGTATAAATGCATTTACGCTTGGCCTGCGCTCAGTTAAGCCTAATGCAAAAGTAAAAGTAGTGTGGGTTAATAGCTGGTTTGATCCGGGTAAAGAGCGCGAAGCTGCCGATAGCCTTATAGATCAAGGCGTTGATATTATAACTCAACATACTGATTCGCCTGCACCACTTCAAGCAGCGCAAGCCGCTGGTATTTACGCTATTGGCTACCACTCAGATATGAGCGGATACGGAAAAAAAGCACATTTAACGGCGGCGGTTCATCATTGGGATGAATTTTATGCAGAGCGCGTACAGCAAGTACTTGACGATAAATGGCAATCGCAAGATATATGGAAAGGTATAGGCTCAGGGATGACTCGCTTAGCGCCGCTAAGTAAAGACATTCCAAGTGATGTTGTGAGTGAAGTGAACGCGATTTCAGACAAAATTGGTAAAGGTGAATTTCATCCATTTACTGGCCCTATAAAAAATCAGCAAGGTGAGCTGATTATTGATGCGGGTAAAACAATAGACGACAAAACGTTGTTGGGTATGGATTTTTATGTTGAGGGCGTTGAAGGGCAGCTTAAATAAGCGGTTAACGCAATAACAATGAGTTAATCACTTAGACAAATACAGTGGCTAACTTGCAAAACGTAGAGGTTTGTATGTCAATAAATACAAGCTCGTCTGACGATATTATATATGCAGTTGATGACAAACCAGGCGTAACTGAATCATTTTTTGCCGCACTACAGCACGTACTCGCAAGCTTTGTAGGTATTATTACACCCACGCTTATTATTGGCGGTGTGCTTGGTTTAGCTGCTGAAATACCATATTTAATTAGTATGGCATTATTTGTATCTGGTGTGGGCACGGTTATACAAGCGCGGCGTGTTGGCCCTGTGGGTTCAGGATTAATATGTGTGCAAGGTACAAGCTTTGCCTTTTTAGGGACTATTTTAGCAACAGGCTTTACCGTTAAAGCCACCGGAGGCAATAACGACGAGGTCCTTGCCACTATATTTGCAGTGTGCTTTTTGGCCGCTTTTGTTGAAGTATTTATTAGTTTTTTTATTAGTAAATTAGGCAAAATAATTAAGCCAGTAGTTACTGGTGTGGTCATCACTACTATTGGTATTTACCTAATTAAAGTAGGTATGACTGATATAGGTGGCGGGCAATGGCTACTTACTAATATGCCTGAAAAATTTGCTTCAACGAGCAACTTAATTGTTGGTTTTTCGGTTGTGGCTTTAGTGGTGCTGCTTAATGCAAGTAAAAACCAATGGGTGAGGCTAACGGCTGTGGTAGTTGCAATGATACTTGGCTGGTTACTTGCGTTTGTATTAGGTATCGCTAATTTTAAATTAGGTGAATTTGACCTAATTGCTATCCCACTGCCTTTTAAATACGGCTTTAATGTTGATTTTGGTGCACTCATAGCCTTTGGTTTTTTATACCTTATTACTGCAATTGAATCGACAGGCGATATTACTGCCAATTGTGCGGTTTCTAAGTTACCTGTTAGAGGACCTAGTTACTTAGCACGTATTCGCGGCGGTATTTTAGGTGATGGTGTTAACTCGATGATTGCCGCTTTATTTAATACTTTTCCTAATACTACTTTTAGTCAAAACAACGGCGTTATTCAGCTAACTGGAGTTGCCAGCAAATATATTGGCCTGTGGATAGGCAGTATTTTAATTATTCTTGGCTTGTTTCCTGTGATTGGCGCTGTATTACAAAATATACCTAAACCTGTTTTGGGCGGTGCAACGCTTGTAATGTTTGGCACCGTAGCAGCCGCTGGGGTCAAAATACTCGCCAGCGAAAAAATAAATCGCAGAAGTTTACTTATTATTGCGGTGAGTTTGGGGCTCGGGCTAGGTGTTAGTTTTGTACCGGAGTTGTTTGCAAACGCACCTAAGTTAGTTACTGCCATATTTGGTAGTGCAGTGACGGTGTCGGGTATCACCGCAATAATAATGACGTTGGTACTACCAGAAAATTACTCAGCAAGTACGGATCATCTTAACTAAACTAATAAAAATCATAAAAGGGATTAACAATGAAAATCAAAACAATAAAAAAATTAGCATTAGTAACTGCAATTGCAATGTGCTCAACAGGTGTATCGGCTAAAGAGCTTTGGTCTGATTTTAGTATTACCGCAATGACAGGAGCCGACTACCTAGAGCCGTTTTCAGGGGAGGAAGATGATAGAAGTGTTGTTACTATAGAGCATGCATCGGGGCATACTTGGGGCAGTACGTTCTTCTTTATGGATAGGCTAAGTAATCCCGATGAAGTGTACGGTGAGCTAAACATAAACCCTACTCTTTACAAGCCACAAAATAGCTTTGTTAAAGAGGTGTTTTTAGGCCTACAAACAGAGTATGGCTCGGGAGATACGGATCAAAATAACTATTTATTAGGGGGCGGTGTATCACTTGATGTACCTGGCTTTCAATATTTTAATGTGGCTTATTATCGTCGTTTTCAAGATGATATAGGTATTCAACGTGAAGATAATAACCAAATAACAGTCACGTGGGGCTACAACAAAGGTAACTTTAGATACGATGGCTTTTTAGATATTGTAGATAGCACCGACACAATGTTTGGTAAAAGTGAAGGTGGCTTTAACTTTACTTCGCAGATTAAATACAATATTGCCCCTATGCTCGGCTTAGATACAGGCCGCCTTGATGTGGGTATTGAGTATGTTTATTGGAAAAATAAATTTGGTGTAGATGGTCAAACCGAACATAATCCAAACTTGCTAGTTAAATGGCATTTTTAACAGCAAATTGAATGGTATTTAATTAATAATTAAAGGCTACTTTTTAGTAGCTTTTTTATTTGATAATCTTAAATAATTGAATAGCTTAAATTAGTTGTGTTAGATTACTTTTTAATAACGCTATATGGATTTTTTCATGGACTCTGAAATAGATTTTTCTACCTACACTTTAGATGAGCTTTACTCATCAGCGAGCGCTATAGATCGCGAAGCCTACCCAGATCGAGCAAAAGAAATAGACGACTTAATTAAAACGCGAGAAGCACAGAGCCCATCTGAAAATATTGTATCAAAAGTAGCAGGAGAAAAAGCAACGCGCTCAGATAGGCTAGTGGCTGCTATTGCTGATGGCGTTTTAGGTGTTGTTTGTTTTATACCTGTATTCATGCTCGTAGGGTTTGATAATTTAAGCCAACCAACACTTAGTTTATCTGCAGGTTTGCTAGGTTATGGCATATTAAGCACGTTAGTACTTCATGGTTACCTTATGTACCAACGCGGACAAACAATTGGTAAATCTTTAATGTCTATCCGTATTGAAAATTTAGATGGTACACAAGCAAGCTTTACTACAATTTACTTTAAACGCATGCTTTGTATGCAACTATTATCACTTGTCCCTTCGGTAGGTCAGTTTATAGCTGGTTTTGTTAATCCATTATTTATATTTGGAAAAGATAAACGATGTTTACATGATCATTTAGCGGGAACAAAAGTGAGTTATGTAGATTAATCAGGATATTAATTATGGCAGCTTTGCCCGGATTTAAGTTTGATTAGCAAAAGTTACAAAATGGCGTATTTCACTAAATTGGTAATATAATTAAAAAACCTTACCGATTTTTTTGACTAGTAACCAAGGATGATTATGAAAAACAACACACAGCTAATTTTAGCACTAGCGGCCTCTTTAATTTGTTACTCAACATATATTGTATTGATAGATAAGCCTTTTAGTTTGCAAGCGCTTAACCTGTTTTTATTTCCCGTTATTTTATATTTTGTGTTTATTCGTTCGCGCAATGTTGAGCAAAGCCCGTTAAAGGCTGTACGCGTTGAGGGGCAAATATTATACGTTTATAAGCAAGTGTTTAATATTAACGATATTAACAAAGTTGTCATCGACAAAACTAAGAGGCACGGTATATTTGCACTACCATATAATCAAGTTGATGGTAAAACAACTGAGTTTATTTTCAATAAAGATGCGTTTGAATCTTTAAAATCCTACCTTTTACAAAACATTCCAAATGTAAAAATTATTGAATAAAGTAAAGAAGTAACAATGAATTTAAAGAGCATATATTATTCACTGGTTTTCTTACCGCGGCGAAAATCAATGAGGTGATAAATGAGAATATTTAGGAAAACAAACGAGTTTGATAAACTGTCGAGGCGTTACGCATGTATTAAATGTGGTACTTGGGTGAGCATAAAAGCCCAAAACTGTATGCAGTGCCAGCATAGTTTTACCAATAATGATAAAAGCTCAATGCAAACACTCTATAATCAAAATAAAGAACAAAACTGGCAACATGCATTATTGCCCATTATTTTTGTAATATTGGTAATAGCTTTATTGTTCATTTAATTTTTGCTTAAAATTTAAAAGCGCTCGACTGCAACTCTTTAACAAAATCCCTCTGTACTTTAACGTGTAAAAACTACCCATAATTAAAATAATTACTCTTGTTAATCCTTCACTAAATACCACATAGCTAACGTTTTTTAATAAATGAAATAAGCTTATAAATTTCAGTCACTTAAATTGTGGGTTTATTTATATTTACTCAGTTTTTTGGCACGTAAGTTGATACAGCTCCTAATAAACTTTAAAAAGGAATTACCATGACTGCTGAATACTTTATGGTACTAGGGTTACTCGGTGTTGCATTTTTTGCTGTTGCAGGGGCATTGCTTGGGTATGAAAAAAACATTAGTGGCTTTGGCGTCGTAGTGGTTGCAACCGTTACTGCACTAGGGGGCGGTACCCTCAGAGATATACTTTTAAACAAACCAGTATTTTGGATTGCTACCCCAGAGTATTTATATTCAACCTATGGGGCCGTTATAGCAACAATTGCATTTATTCGATATTTACCGCGCGTTAATAATTACTACTTTTTATTAGTAGACGCTGTGGGTATGGCGTTATTTAATATTATGGGGATAGAAAAAGCACTCATTAATGGCTCTGGTATGGTGGTCGCAATTACCATGGGTATCACTACAGGTATATTTGGTGGTTTAATACGTGACGTAATTTGCCGTGAGGTACCAACTGTTATGCGCAGCGAACCATACGCCTCTGCGTGTTTAGCGGGTGGTGCAGTCTATGCTGCTTTATTTAGCCTTAATGTAGATTACATTTGGTGTATTTTAGGCTCATTTTTCACGACTATCTTTTTAAGATTAGGCTCTTTGCATTGGGGTTGGCATTTAACTATTTTCAGAAAAAAAGACTTCAGAGATCAAAGCGACTAATTTTAGCTACGAGTAGCTCGCGTTTGCATGTGGTACTCGTAATTATCCTCATCCGTTATAGTAAAACCCAGCCGCTTATAAAGTCCTAATGCTGGGTTGTTTTTAAGCACGGTGAGTTTAATGGGTTTTGACTGCGCATTTGTAATAACTTGTTCAATAACCGCTTTCCCATACCCTTTATTTTGGTGCAATGGATGTATTTGTAATTGCATTATTTCAACGTATTGAGCGTGTGTTTGGTATTTTAAAGTACCAATTGGTACCTCATTTATAACTATAAGATGGGATCAGTCATATTGATCATTAAGCCTTAAAACATGCTGTTGATCTGTTATACCAATCCGCAATAATACTTAATCATTTTGCGGGGCTAAACGTGTCGCTAGCTGCGTTAAAAAATGCTCATTTAGAACAACTAAATAGCGAATTTTTTGCCTAGCTATCAACACGTTTTTCCAGCCTCAAAATAGATCACTTAATTAAGCGAATTGGTATTAAAAATAACCCGGCATTTTCTAAGTGTTCTACCATAGTTAGTTTTCTGAGGCTTAATAAGTAGTCTTGGTCTGAATATGCTGCCTTTATAAATTTAAAAACCATAGTGCTCCCTTGCAACAGCCTCAATGTTTATATTTGTAGAACGAACTAAAATAAGTGCGCAGTATTAAATGTGCAAGCCAAACTAACAAAGGCAAGACTACCAATACCCAAGTGCTTTCCACCAAAGCCCGCCAATAATTCCCCATACACTTAAATTAATAACGCTCATTATAAGGCCCATTACCCACCAGTCTTTTAACGATACATAGCCTGAGCCAAACACTATGGGAGATGTGCCTGTTGCGTAATGCGTTAACGACATCATGAGTGATGAAGCGCCAGCTAACAGTAAACCTAAAAATAAAGGCGGAGCGCCAAGCGCTAAACCTGCGGCGTAAAATGCGGCAAACATAGCAGTAATATGTGCTGTGGTACTGGCAAAAAAGTAATGAGCATAAAAATACACAGCTACCAATATAATAGCCGATACAATCCAGTCAAAGCCCAGTTGCGCAATGTTGCTCTCAACAAGTGTTGAAAACCACGTTACCAAACCTAGTTTATTTAAAAAAGTGGCCATCATTACTAATGCAGAAAACCAAACAACGGTATCCCACGCTGACTTTTCTTTAAGTACATCGTCCCAGCTTAATACACCAGTCACTAATAAAACCGACAAACCTAAAAAAGCCACTGCGGTTGTATTAACTGCGTAGTCAGCCCCTAAAATCATTGCAGGTACGCCGGCCCATAAAACAAGCAGCATGGCAAAAACTCCCACCATTATTTTTTCGCCATAACTCATTGGGCCCATTTCAGTTAATTTAGATTCTGCGTAGGTTTTAGCGTCGGGCGTACTTTTAACTTCAGGTGGGTAAATGGCATAAACAACCAAAGGCACAAGGGCAATACATAGCAAACCAGGAACAAGCGCTGCCAGCGCCCACGTACTCCAAGTAATACTAATATTTGCACCAGTAGCATCAGCAATCAGCTTTACAATTAGCGGGTTAGGAGCCGTGGCGGTAATAAACATAGCTGATGTAATAGGGTTTATATGGTAACTCACTAAAGCAAGGTAGTGGCCAATTTTACGAGAGGAGCCTTCCTCAGGGGATGAGCCAAAGCTTGTTGCTATCGACTTCATAATTGGGTGAATAATAGCGCCGCCTCGCGCGGTATTACTTGGCGTTACAGGCGCTATAACAAGTTCAGAAAGTGCGAGTGCATAGCCAATACCAACTGTTTTTTTACCAAAAAGAGAAATAAAATTATAGCCAATACGATTTCCCAAACCAGTTTTAGCTAAACCCCGAGAAATAATAATGGCAATACCAATCAACCAAATTAATGAATTAGAAAAGCCACTTAATGCATCTTTAATAGCGCCAGATGGGCTGTCATTAGTTACGCCGGTTAACGCAACAGAAGTAATAGCTAAAATAGCAATGGCGCCGATAGACATTGCTTTACCAATAATGGCAACTACAGTACCAATAAATAAAGCGAGCAAATGCCATGCGTTTTCGGTAACACCTTGCGGAGGCGGTACAGCAAACCAAAGTAGTAAAACAATGGCTATAGAAATCAGTCCAGAGGTAACTCGAATATCAGTACCCTTCATTAAAAATGTCCCTAAGTTTTAGAAATGCATGCATTCTGTTTATTGAAAAGGCGACGTTATTCTACTTCATTTAATAATAAAAAAGATGACGCACATCATATGAATATTAGACTTATTTAATTTTATTAATAAAGAGGTAATAAACCATAAACTAAAGTGATTGATTACATTACCCTATGAGAGCTTACGTTGTGCTTAATCAACTCTTATATTTTTAAGAGTTAGCTTGAATTGTTTTATCGACTAGCAAGGTCTTTGTAAGTCTTAACGAATACTTGGAAATACAATGAACTTAAAATTAACCAACAACGTGATTACTTTTTTATTAGCGAGTAGCTTTTTGTTACTTGGCTTATCGTTTGCGTTAGGAGCAAACCCTAATACGTTAACGGCTACATTTAGCTTTTACGGCGTTGATTCGCTAATGTCTGTATCTGCGTTAGGTTTAATTAGTGGCTCATTTATGATTGCCTTAGCGTTTGCCACCGTGCTCGCTCGCCTTAAATTAATGAAACCTACACCAGCACTTTTACTTGCAGCAATTATAAGTTTAGTTGCATTACTTACCTTGTTTGCCAGTAACCGTTGGATGGCTCAATTTGGCGGCTTTCCAATCATTGGTAGTGGGCAGGGCATAATTAAATACTTTGCTGTAGTGCCTTTGTATTTGTTTTTATTTTATAAAGACAAACTTACCGACAAACAACACGTACTTTTAAACTTTATACCTGTTGCCATGGTTTTATTGTGGATTGGCGGCATGAAGTTTTATGAGTTTGAAGCAAAAGGCATTGTAAGTTTAGTAGAAACTTCACCGTTTATGTCGTGGTTATACACGGTATTTAGCGTACAAGGCGCGTCTAACATGATTGGCGGGTTTGATGTATTATTTGCTGTGTTATTGGGCTTAGGGCTATTTTTAAATAATAAAAAGCTAATTATTATAAGTGGCTTAGCGTGTTTAAGTGTATTTATGATGACCCAAACATTCTTAATTACCGCCACCGGTGCATTTAGTTCTTCCACTTTATTGGAGCGTTTAGGGCAATTTGTAATTAAAGATTTGTGGTATATAGCCAACCTTGTTGTTATTGCTTTTTTAATGATTTTTAAGCCGACTAAATAAAGAGAGCGTTATGATCAGTTGCAACCAATACGACTACATCGAAATTGCTTGTATGCACCATTTAAGCATTGAGCTTATATTAAAAAATGGTGATGGTGTATGTGGCGTAGCAACTGACACAAAACGCAATGCTAATAGAGACGAGTGCATAGTTTTTAATGTAAATAGCGAGTTGAAACTCATTGTGCTAACTACAATCAGCGTACTTAAAGCGCGTGAACAAAATCCATACTTTGACCACGTGAACTTTGATATAAAGTAAACACCTCATTCATTCGTTTTATTATAAACATCTCAACGAGCCTGTATCATTAATATGTTAAGGCTCGCTTATCTAACCAGTACGTTAGCTAATTACGCGCTAAATACATAAAGCCAAAATCTTCCTGCAACTTTCTTTTGTTCTTAACTCGAGTTTTTCCACCGAATAAGGCTAAACGCCAACTATTAAAGCGTATAAAAATGCTTATTCTGTAATAAGTAAGCCTTTATATGTCCATATATGGCGCTTGGTCATCGTGTGTTTGTTAATTATGGTCGTAAAAGGTAGCTACATAAATAAAGCTAACTTACAGAGCCTGCTGTTTAAATAAACAGCTATTTTAATTTTGTCCAATAACATTATTAAAAGTCGTTTTGGTGAAAAATAACAAAGGCCTTTTTATAACATGCCTAATCACTTGTTTACATTAAAGTTATTTAGTGGAATTATTGAGCTATGTAATAAACGCCGTTTTGGGGGGTATAACTCTCAAAGTGTAGTTCGATAAGTTGTCATAGCTCACGTAGTATTGTTTTAGGAGGTAACTTTGCCTAATCACGAAGAAATTCATAAAGCGTATATTAGTCAAGATGAAAGTGTTCTTAAATCCGCAGGATTAATTGCATTGAACAATGCATACAGGTTGCTGAAAAAAGCGGACATATATGGAAAGGTTTTAGAGATGGAAAACCTAGATTCAGAATTTAGAAAGCAAGATAAAGAACTGAACAATGGGGTAGGAACATTCGAAGAGAATTCATTTAAGTTGTTTGAGGTCGGAGTGAAAAGGTCTAAATGCTATAACGGATTTGCTGATGACTTAATAATGTTTGCAGCGTTTGAACAATATATTAATTCCTGCTTGCTAAGAAGCGGTTTTGTTGTTCATGTTATAGATAAAGATAAAAGTAAAACGAAGAGCTTGGGAAATAAACAAAAAAGGAAGCCGATTAATATTAGTGAAGTTACGGTAGGGACAGTTTTTAGACCGAATTCACTCAACGCATCACTATTAACATCAGATAAATACCTAAAACTTCTTAATCCTAGCGATACCATCAAAAGGGGGCTTGAAAGCCTAAAGTCTCGCAGAAATAAAACACATTTTGACTCACAGATCAATTCAGTGTCTTATTATGATCCTAGTTTTTTTGAAGCGTTTAAATTTATTCAAAATGTAATAGAGTATGATCACAATGAATGTTACTCGGTAGCTGAGCTCTAACTATGCAATTAAACGGAACAAAAACAGTTGGCTTTTGTTTGTGCCCACTAAGTATAGCTAACCATTTTAGTCCGCATATTGCGGTGTTAGGATACTTTCATGATTAGTAGCATCGATGACATCGCTAAAAGTTACCAGAATTGGTATATGGATAATCTTAGCTATAGAGAACAGTTACTGACGCTAACACTATCAACAAAGATTGATGAAGATAAAGTTGTTGATTATTTGATTTCATTTAATGATGTTCAGTATTTTGCACTTTACGATGAATGTGATCATTTCAACGATTATCACAAGTATAGAGACTCTGGAATCGTGGGTGTTTATTCTCAGTCTTCGCTATTAGACTATGTTGGTCATAAAACTTTAGTCATGGATACTAGGCCAAATTGGGGTCTCAAGCATTATTCAGTAATGACAGGTATGGACTTTATTCATGTCATTACACACAAAGAGCCAGTGGTAGTACGCGTATCCTAACAAAACAAATAACAAACGAGTTAATCTACAGGCTCGTTATAAGCCTATGGGGGCTCTGCAAAATCATATGGAAATTCGCAATATTTCCTGGGAGCAAACAATCCCGCTTCGACAAAGTGTTCTTTGGCCAAACAAACCTCCTGAATATTGCCATGTTGATGGCGATCATGACGCAATGCATTTTGGTGCCTTTGTTAATGACGAGCTTGTTTGTGTTGCCTCCGTATACATAAAATCAGATAAAGCTCGCCTACGTAAATTTGCTACTAAAACTGATTATCAAGGGCAAGGCATTGGCTCTCAAATGCTAAAGTTTATTCTTCACTCTCTTAATAATACGGTTGTAAATTTTTTTTGGTGTGATGCTAGAGAATCAGCTTTAAGTTTCTATCAGCGTTTCGGTATGCAGCCATACGGGGAACGTTTTTATAAGGCTGATGTTTCTTACTTTAAAATGGAAGTTGCTTTATAGTAAGTTTAAAGCGGCATATAACAACACGCGCTGAAGTGGGCAGCAAGCGCTAAAAGTTAGGATGACACCCATTCTAACTTTACGGAAATAATTAATGATAGCAGTGAGTTAGGTTTAATCCATGAAAGTGCATCACGCAAAAAAGCTGAGCTACGTTGACAAGATGAAAGTAGTAATAGGTAGCCCGATATACGACAACAATTTTTATTAAAAAATGGTAAACAACTCGGCTTTGTTAAGTCTGCTTTCCTTTAAATAAAAATCGGAATAATACGGTCAATAAAGATATGAATAAATTGACCTTACTGGGTAAAACGAATGTGAATGCCTTTATTTTACGCAATGGCAACTGTATTGCCCTGTTCATAATATAGAAAAGCTGCAAAACACGATGTACTGAAAAGGGAAAGCCCTTTTAACCTAAAATAAAGACACTCAAGCACTCGTAACTCCTTCCAAAACGCCAATTAAAACAACAGCTAACTCTTTTTATATTCCACGTGAAATACAGTAAAAGATTGAACCAAAATAGGAACTCAGCTATGGTTTGTTTATCAATAAAAACAAATAAAAAACGAGTTAATTTACAAGCTCGTTAGCAGTATTAGTTATATGGAATGTGTATTATGGATAGAGGTCAAAAAAACAAAATTAAACAGCCAAGTCTGCTTGAGCAAGTATTACCGACTGAAATGGGATTAATGCAATCATTAGGTGAATCCAAAACGCTGATTATAATGTTGGTGGTATTTTTAACTTTATTCGGCGGGTTAGGTTTGTTTTTATTAAAAATTTCTACGTGAGGTTAGTGGTATAAACTACTAACAAGCGACTACTAACTGTTTGCTTAGTTCTTTTTGCTACATATTACGACAAGTTATTATCAGCCCCTTATGCGGGCGTTGAGATTGTAGAATTACTCTTTTTAAGAAAACAACCTGTTTAATGGGTAATACATTTATTACACATTGTATTAAAGTGCTTAGAGTTAATTAAAGAAACTAATTAATTGAATTTGGCTATAGAAGTTATTCTGCAGCCTCGTTTTATTACTAAAGGATTATCGTGAAATACTCTAGGATAGTACTCTTTTCATTAGGCTTGTATTTATTGCTAGTTGCTTTATCAACAATAGCAACAAAGATTGTTGGCTTTGATGAAATGACTCAAAGTACCTCATTAACTTTTACTTATTACGTCCTCGGATTTGTAACCTCTTTAATCGTTTATTGTTACCTAGGCTATAAGCAAACAGTGAGTCCGTATAAACAAGCCTTTTTAGTTGCGGCGGTTTATTGGTTTATTGATCTAAGTGTCGGTGCCTTACTATACATTTTATTAGAGATATCAATGGAGCCTTTAGTATATTTGGTTTCGGCTTTGCTGCATGTTATTGCTGTTTTATTAGGGACGTTACTTGGGGTTCAATTACGTAGTAAAATAATTAAGCATAATAAAAAATCGTAAAGCAGAGCAAAAACAGCTGGTTTTTGCTTTTTCGCCCTAACCTTAGATAACAACCTTACGGCCTATTTATTCGGCATAAGTAAAAAAGGAATTTAAATTTGCTATTCGATTGGTTTAGCTCTGAAAAGCCAAATGTTTATTTGGGATCGTTAGCTGTAGCTAATAACAGCCATTTTTCTAAGGTAGAGTCGTTTTTTTATATAACGGGCGATTCACTACAAGATCATATGCACAAGAAGCTTGAAGATATTTTTTGTCTTCACAGTATTTCGTCTATTAAAGAGCCTAAAAAGTCAGATATTGGTTTAGATGTTGTTATAGTTACTTTGCATGGTGGTGATGCATTCACTATAGATTTTGATACAGCTATTATTCCGCTATTTTGGCGACCAAAAGTTAAGTTAGTATCGCGCTTGTATAATATTAAACACAATAAGACGATTAAAACGTTTAGCGTTTCTAAATCTGTTACGTGGCGCGAATTCATAGCTAAAAAATTTAGCTTAAGAGGCTTTTTTCGTTGGGGTCCTTTGTACCATAACGAAGACATGGAAATACTGTTGTATAAAGCATGCTACGAGTTATTAAATAAAATGCGAAAGGCTATTTAACCAGTAGCCAATAAGAATAATTAAAATAAGATAAAATAAAAATACATTTTGCTCTTGGTGAACATTATTACAAACAAAAGAGGAACTCAGCTATGGTTTGTTTATCAATAAAAATAAATAAAAAACGAGTTAACCTACAGGCTCATTATTTTTCGAACATCGAGGATATTTATGGAAATTGAATATATTTGGGGTGTTTTAGCGGTTATTGCAGTTTTATTTATATTAATATTTGGTAACTCAATACCTAAGCATGGCAGCGTAACCGAAGGTGATGTTATTGTTGCTTTAAAATCAGGTCATAAAGTTAGAGCAATAAAATATTATAGATCTGTTCATGGTGTAAGTTTGAAAGAAGCTAAAGATGCTATTGAAAAATTAACTTCAAAAACATAAAAACATGCCCTGAAGTGAGGGCCAAATAAAACTCAGCCATTAATTGCAAGTTTTAAAAGGGGTGAGCCTCTTCGTTTTCCACCACCTAAATACAACCCTTATCCATTTGAATACCAGCGATCTAATAATAAATTGGGCTATCCCACTTATTTTCACTTCAGCGATATCATCAAACGCGCGCGAATCCCTTAAAACCAATTCTCGTAAAAACAAATTAATTATGGGAGGTTCTGTAGTCAAATAACGATACTTTAGTAAACGCTAGTTCATATTACGTCACGTAATATCCATACAGAACTTTAAGTTAAACATACGCTCGTGCAGCATTCCCATTTTTATTTGACTCAATTTATTGGATATTCTTTTTATGAAATTAAAGTTATTTATCGCAATTATTTTTAGCACTTCGATGTCGTCTTACGCGACAGAAGCAGTAGATAAAACGGAGTTTTCATTCGAAGACTTAAAAGCCCTAGCAAAAGCCTCAGCCGAAAAGCCCTATACGCCAACTAAGGTGCCAGCGCCGGAGTTAATCGATAAAATTACGTATGACGAACACTGGAAAATACGCTTTAAAGAAGATGAAACCTTATACCCAAGTGGAAAAAAGGCGCCCGTACAATTATTTTACCCTGGTCGATATTTTCCTGAGCCAGTAAGTATTTACATCAGAGACGATAAAAATCAGGTTCAAAATGTACCTTTTAGTAATGATATTTTTGATATGCCTGATGACAGCCCAGCTCACGATCTCCCAGAAGGGTTTGGATTTGCAGGCTTTAGAATAATGCGCCCAGATATGAAACCCGATTGGATATCTTTTTTAGGCGCGTCTTATTTTCGTACCGACGGGCCAGAGGGGCAATATGGACTGTCGGCTCGAGGTATTGCAATTAATACGGGTATGAATCAGCCAGAAGAATTTCCGCGCTTTTCTGCATTTTGGATTGGCCCCGCAGAGAAAAAAGGTGAAAGTGTGTCTGTTTGGGCATTGCTTGAAGGGCCTTCTATCACTGGTGCTTATCGATTTGGTTTAAGTAAAGATAACAAAGAAGCCAAAGGCCATATTACCTCTGTAACGGCTAATTTGTATATGCGCGCCGATGTTGAACGCTTAGGCGTAGCACCGTTAACCAGTATGTATTGGTACTCACAAAAAGATAAAACAGAAGCTAAAGATTGGCGCCCAGAAATTCACGATAGCGATGGCCTTGCGATTCACACAGGATCGGGTCAATACGTTTGGCGCCCATTAAATAATCCTCAGTCGGTGTCAACCAATAGCTTTATTGATGAGAACCCAAAAGGGTTTGGTTTAATCCAAAGAGATCGTGACTTTAATAACTACCAAGACGACGGCGTATTTTACAATAAGCGTTCATCAGCGTGGATAAAACCTACTGACGATTGGGGCAAAGGCGCAGTACAGTTAATCGAAATTCCTACAAAAGATGAAACGTTCGACAATATTGTTGCCTACTGGGTGCCCGAAAAAGAGGCGCGCAAAGGCGACGAGTTTACCTTTTCTTATGATATTGAATGGCGTCCACTCGATCCAAAATCAAAAACGCTTGCAAGCGTTGTAAATACTCGCCAAGGCTTAGGCGGAATTCCCGGCCAGCCTATTCCTAAAGGCGTTAACAAAATGGTGATTGATTTTGAAGGTCCAGCATTTAAAGGATTAGATAACAAAAGTGGTATAAAGCCGATTGTTGAAGCCAGCAACGGTGAAATACTAGAACCTATTGGGGTTTATCCGGTAGTTGGTACAAACCAATGGCGATTAGCGTTTGACTACAAACAAGCTAACAACAATCCGGTGAACATACGCGCGTATTTAGTTGATAAAAATGAAGAAGCTATAACTGAAACATGGGTAAGTGATGCAAAGGTAACGATTAAATAAGCCCTTAAATAAGCATTAAAGTAAAACGGGTGGCTATATTTTGATTTTCTGTCAATTATAGCCACCATAATGTCTTTAAAACGCCAATCAAAACACCATTAAAACTCCCTTTTATATCCCACGTAAAATACAGTAATCGATTGAATCAAAATATGAACTCGGCTATGGTTTGTTTATCAATAAAAATAAAAAAACGAGTTAACCTGCAGCTTGTTAGCTGTTTCGAGGGATTGTATGTTTTTTTTGAGTAAATTATTTTGTTGGGAGCGAGGCCGACAAAAATCAGGCTACGATAAAATGTTGATTTGTGGTGCTACGTGGCCAATTAAATTTGATACATATTTGCTTAAATTCCCACAAGGAAGTGAAATAGCACCACACACAGACAAAGTTGAATCTGGTAAACACTATCGATTGAATATAGTACTGAAAAAAGCAGATTTGGGTGGTGAGTTTATTTGTAGTAATCCGATATTTGAAACAAAGCGGGTTAAGCTATTCCGCCCTGATGTAAGTGAGCATCAGGTATCAAAAGTTATAAAAGGTAATAGATATTTACTCAGCATTGGGTGGATAAAAGGGAGCGCTAAATGCTAGATTTAAGACCTAATTGTGAATGTTGTGATAAGAATCTACCTGCAAAGTCCACAGAGGCTTTTATTTGTTCATTTGAATGCACATTTTGTTCTGGCTGTGCTCAAACGTTATTAAATAACGTGTGCCCAAACTGCTCAGGTAATTTGGTTCAGCGGCCAATTCGCCCTTTGGCTGCACTAAAAAATTACCCAGCATCGACTAGACGGGTATTAAAAGAAAGTGCTTGTTCGCCAAACACATAAAAACATAAAGTATAATAATTACATTTTCTGAATATGGAGATCTGATGAGAAAATCCTTTGAATTTACCGTTAAATCAATCAAAGTTAAAATAATTAACTCTTGGTTTAGTGGTGCTAAATTATATGTGAATGGTGACTTACGAGATACTGACAAAACTTTGTTAGCTATTAGGAATAATACTTTACTATCTGCAAATTTAGGTGAGTTGGGTGTTCTAGAAATCAAGCCATTATCGGGGCTAATTACCGTTGAAATGGATGCATATTTGGTCAATGGTACAAACATTCAACATGTATATAGCTCACATAAACGCCTTAGCCTAAAAGAGCAAAGGGCAGCTCGATAAAGCTACTTTAAATAACGTATATTCCTGTGTTTTCCTGCATTTACCTGCCTTCAGTAATAACCTCCAAATGACTTTGAGGAGGTTTAAGCCCCTAAGCATACCAAGTTAATATACTTGGTTTACTCGATTACCTTAAAATCACTCACACTCTTTCACATAAAGTAAAAGCGCGCTGTACATTACACTGAGTGCCTTTGTTACATCGCTGTCGATAACCGCTTCTGCTGGGTGATGGCTTATACCGCCAGGGCTGCGTATAAACAACATGCCAACGGGGCAAATTGGAGCGATTGCCATTGCATCGTGCCCTGCGCCTGAGGCAAGTGAAGGCGATGCTTGGTTATTGAGTTTACATGCGCTTGAAAACAAATGCTGAATAGTGGTGTCGCACGCAACGGCATCGGCGGCATGCGTCCATTGCCAATCAAGCGTTAAATTGCGTTTGCTTGCTATAGATTGAGCGCTGTTTTGTATGACGCTTAGTAAGTTAGCGAGATCGGTGTCGCTTTGTGCGCGTGCGTCTAGGCTTATGGTTGTTTTGCCTGCAATCACGTTTGTAGCCCCAGGGCGAGACTGTATTTGCCCTACGGTGGCAACTTCGCCATTTTTAGCATTACTTGCTAGTTTTTCAATTTCGGTTACTAATTCAGCGCAGCCTGCTAGTGAATCCTGCCTCAAGTTCATTGGGGTTGTACCCGCATGACCGCTTTGGCCTGTTAGGGTAAGCATGGCGCGCTTTGCTCCTGCGATTGCAGTTACAACGCCTAACGCATGATTAACCGATTCGAGTACAGGACCTTGTTCAATATGAGTTTCCCAGTAACCTAGTAATTCGTTTTTGTTTAGTGCGGCCTTTGCATAGTCGTTGGGGTTTAAACCAAAGTCCAGCATGGCTTGGCGCATAGTTATGCCGTTTGTGTCTTCAATGTTTAGCCACTGTGGGTCAAATTCGTTAGCGAGGGCTTTTGAGCCAATTAAAGTGGTGGCAAAGCGGGTGCCTTCTTCATCGCAAAAGCCCACTACATCTAAATGAAAGGGCAGGTCGAGCTTTAACTTATGTGCAAGCGCTGCAATTTCTATCCCCAGTAGTACACCTAAAATACCATCAAACGCACCTGCATTTGGAACGGTGTCGAGGTGCGATCCTATAATTAAACGTTTAGCATGTGGGTTTGATGATTTTAGTCGCCCCCAAAGGTTGCCCACTTCGTCTTGCCACGATTGCATGCCTGCCTCAACCATCCACGATGCAGTAACGGCGTTACAGTCTTTGTGCTCTTTTGATAAGTACACGCGGTGAATACCGCCTTGCATTTGCGATAGTGCGCTGAGGGTTTTACAGCGAGATAAAGCGCGTGTTGCGTATTCATCAGCAAGTTCTTTATCTAATAAAGGGCTGTGTTGTGGGCTTACAATCGTCATGCTAAATCCTTTTTTTATTTATAGTGAGCAAGGGCGGCAATAGCGGCTTCGCCTTTAGGGCCTTTGTAACCGTTGGCATGTAAGCAAGCGTCTAAGCTTGCGAGTGTTTGTAATACAGCATCTTTGCGGGCGTTGTAGCCCATAGTGCCAATACGCCAAATTTTGCCATGAAGTGGTCCAAACGAGGTGCCAATTTCAATACCAAAGTCGGTTAACATTTGCCCACGTACGTGGTCAGCATTAATGCCCTCGGGTATATACACACCCAGTACGTTGTTCATTTTATGTGTTAAATCACCAAATACATTTAAGCCCAGTGCTTGAATGCCTGTTAGCATGGCATCGCCATGTAATTTGTGGCGCGCTACGCAGTTATCCACGCCTTCTTCAATAACAATGCGAGCACATTCTGAGGCGCAATACAGCATGCTGGTGGCTTCGGTGTGGTGGTTAAGGCGCTCTTCGCCCCAGTAATTCATGATCATACCTAAATCAAAGTAGTTAGAGCGCACAAAGGGCTCTGTGCCGTCGGTATGATCGGCTGTGCGAATACCTGCTTCTACCTTTTTACGTTTTTGGATCCAATCGGCGCATTTATCGCTTAGTGTTAATGGCGCAGACCCAGAAGGACCGCCTAAACATTTTTGCAGGCCAACCGAAAGTGCATCGAGTTTCCATTCATCGGCAGGAAGTTCGTTACCCACAATAGATGCGGTAGCATCACAATAAAATAGTACATCGTGCTTTTGGCAAATATCGCCAATATGCTCAAGAGGTTGGTTCATGGTGGTGGATGTATCGCCCTGTACCATAGCAAGTACATGGGGTTTTACATCAACAATGGCTTTTTCGATTTGCTCTGGCGTAAACACTTCGCCCCACGGTACTTCTATTGTGTGCACCTTTGCGCCAACGCGTTCTGCTATTTCAGCAAGTAGGTGGCCAAAGCGCCCCATAATTGGCACTAGTACTTTATCGCCTGGGCGTAAAATTGAGCATAATACGGCTTCAATCCCTGCGCGCGATGTGCCATCTATTAGCATGGTCCATTCGTTTTTGGTTTTAAAAATTTCGCGGTAACGTGCCATGGTTTCGTTCATAAAACCGGTCATTACTGGGTCGTATTGGCCTATAAGCTGCGCCGACATAGCACGTAAAACACGAGGGTCGGCATTAATTGGGCCTGGTCCCATTAATAAACGCTGTGGTGGGTTTAAGGTTTGAACTTGCGTGTTATTAAACATATTTTAGGCTCCCAGAGTCTGAATAAGCATGCGTATGCCGGTTATCATTAATACAACGGCAAAGGCGCGTTTTAGTTGTTTTTGATCCAGCTTGCTACCAATTTTTACGCCAATAGGCGCAAATAAAATAGTTAGCGGAATAATAAGAAAAAAGGCAGGGAGGTTAACCAACCCCCACGTACCTAGGGGAGCATCGGTTGGCGTTGTGCCAATACTTAATAAGGTAATAACGCCAGGTAGCGCAATCAATAAACCAAAAACGGCCGCAGTACCTACTGCAACATGGGCACGTACATTAAATGCGTTTAGCATAGGTACGCCAATAGTGCCGCCGCCTATGCCAATCATTACCGACAAACCACCTACAATACTTGCCATAACGCCTTGACCAAATTTACCTGGCAGTTGTTTTACAAGCGCGGGTGCGCCGGCTCTAAATAACATGTTTAAACTGACTAAAATAGCAATACAGGCAAACATAAGTACCAGTGCATTACCGCGTATTGAGTGCGCTAAGTAGCTGCCTACAACGGCCATAACTAAAATAAATGGTGCCCAGTATTTTATTAGCGCAAGGTCAATATTCCCTTTGCTATTATGCGAGCGAATAGATGAAAGCGAAGTAGGTACTATGGTTGCAAGTGATGTAGCGGTGGCTATCATCATTGCCGATTCTGGGCTTACGCCAAAACCTTGCAGTAAAAAATACAGCACAGGGACGATAACAATACCGCCGCCTACACCAAAAAGTCCTGCTAAAATACCGGCAAAAATACCGGTTGCTATTAAGGCTACTATAATTGGCCATTGATTTATTATTTCTGACATTGTGTTCCTGCTGTAGTTACTGTTGCACGTCCATCTGAACGAGGATCTGTTGCAGCTTCAAGGCTTGTAGGTGTATCTAAAATAGCCCCAGCGTGCCCCATCATTTCGTTATTATTATCAACGCTTACCCAATCGTGGTCACGTTGATTTAATTCATGTTCTATATGAAAAACTAACTCTTTTTCAATTTTTAAATTTGTACTCGTATCGCCCCATGTGCGTCCAAGTAACCAACGAGGGTCGCTAATTGCTTGTTTTATTGATTTATTTCGCCACGCGTAGCCTGCAAAAACAGCGGCTTGAGTTTGTGGCTGCCCTTCACCGCCCATTGTTCCGTAAGCAAGTCGACGACCATCGCTAAACTTTGCCAGTGCTGGGTTAAGTGTATGAGCGGGCTTTTTATTTGGCGCAAGGGCGTTGGTATTATTACTCGCATCAATATCTTCATTGTTTAAACTAAAGCTTAAACCACGGTTATTCCACACAAAGCCGCCTTCACTCATTAATATTCCGCTGCCAAATTCCCAGTAAATACTTTGGATAAAGCTGACTAATTGCCCGTTTTTATCTCTGGCTGCCATCCATACAGTATCGCCAGGCTCTGCGTTAAATGGCCATTTTTTGGCTTTACTCATATCAATATTATTAGCAAGTTCGCTTAAGCGATTATCGGTTAGTGCGTTTTTATAATCGTCTCCTAATGCTTCAGGGTCAGCCCAAAGGGTAGGGCGATGGGTAAAGCTTTGTTTAGTTGCTTCAACAATTAAATGTGTCCAGTCGGCATCGGTTTTAGCTAAATGCTTTAACTTATTTACGGCACCAATTATTTGTAGTGAATGCACGCCTTGTGTTGGCGCGGGTAAGTTGTAGCAATTAATACCACTGAGGTTTGCATTTAGCGCAGTAACTACCTCGGCTTTAGTATTTGCAATGTCACCTGCGGTAATTGAGCTGCCTGCTTTTGCTAAGTCGGCGGCAAATGAGTTGGCAAGTGCGCCTTCATAAAATGCGTTTAAACCATGCTTTGCTAGGTATTCAAACGTTGCTGCAAGTTTAGGGTTTTTAAAATGCTGGCCTTCTTGTAAGGGCTTGCCATTGGGTATGTAGAGGTTTTTAAACGCGTCATTGGTATTATTTGCAGCAGCTAGTTTTTCGCAGCCTGCTTGCAAGCTTTTTGTAACGGTAAAGCCCTCGCGAGCAAGTGCAATGGCGGGCGCTAAAATTTTTGACAGTGGTAGTGCTGCGTGCTCATCTAGTTCAAGCGCTTTTTGCCAGCCGCGTATTGTACCCGCTTGAGTTAGTGCGCTTAATCCGCCGCGCTCTGGTATTTGCGTGAGCGAGTTATACGCCGTTGTATTAGTTGCTGCGCGGCCGCAGGCGTCAATAGCGGTAGGCGTTTTTTGGCTTGGGTTATCGATAAGCCAAAAGCTGTCGCCACCAATTGAGTTCATATGTGGATATACAACGCTAA
Organism: Pseudoalteromonas sp. SR41-1; assembly: GCF_014164015.1. Taxonomy (NCBI): domain Bacteria; kingdom Pseudomonadati; phylum Pseudomonadota; class Gammaproteobacteria; order Alteromonadales; family Pseudoalteromonadaceae; genus Pseudoalteromonas; species Pseudoalteromonas sp. SR41-1. The sequence continues at coordinate 249,364 of NZ_JACJEK010000001.1, read as the reverse complement.
TAGCAGCGGCAGCCGCTACCATAGCCTCGGTAGCTGTACCGCCTTGTTTTAGTATATTTATACCCGCCTCTGTTGCCGAAAAATGAGACGCGGTAAATGCAATGTTGTGTGTGGTCATGCCGGTGTGTCCTGTTTAAAGTGTGCAGCTAGGTGCTTAACGCAAGCAAGTAGGCTTTTATCGTTACCGTGGCTCATCATTAATGAAAAACCATACGGATGATCATTTGCTAAATCAGCCAGTGGTAAATGCACTTGCGCTGAGCCACTAAGCCCTGCAATTGCCGAAAGCGTAATAATTTGCATGCGTAAGGCGCTTGTGTCGGCGCCTAATTTAGGTGCGGTTGTGGGGGTGGTTGGCAAAAATAAACAGCTGTTTGTATTTAGGTTTTTAGCTATTAGTGTTTGCCATTGGGTTTGTACTTTTAGTGCTTCTTGTTCTTCTTGATCAGTTAGGGCAAGCGCCATATTAAAACGTGCTGCAATTGCAGGAGCAAACTGGGGAAGTTGCCCCTGCAATTGAAGCCAATCTTTATGCGTTTTTGCGATTGCTCGCCCTTGCAGTACTCTAAAACTATCCGCAAGTTCATTTAATAAGCTGCTGTTAGGCAGTTCAAATTCTTTATGGTGCTTAAAATTAGGCTTGGTTTTTTCAAGCAATTGTTTAAGTGGGGCTTGTAAAGCAGGGTCAACGAGTTCAAATAACGGCTCGCAAATAACTAAGGTATCAACGTTATTAATAGCTTGATTTGGTAGCAGTACATTACCTACATCGCTTAATAGCTCAGCGCTTTGGGTAAGCCAACCTATGGTATCAAAAGAGGGAGCCAACGGTATTAGGCCGTCTTTTTCAATCACGTAATGGCTTGGCCTTATGCCATATAAACCACAATAGCTGGCGGGTATTCTAATTGAGCCGCCAGTGTCGGTGCCTAAGCCAATATCAGCTAAGTTAGCAGCAACGGATGCAGCAGACCCCATACTCGAACCACCGCAGGCATGCCCTTTTAATTTAGGATTTTGCGCAGCGCCATAATGTATATTATTACCCTCTAAGCTATAAGCCAGCTCGTCAGTATGGGTAAAGCCTATAAAGTTACAACCAGCGGTCATGAGCTTATTAACCGAGCTTGCCGTATTTTGAGCCGGTTTAGCTGTTTTAAACCAGTGTGGGTTGCCTGCGCTGTTACGCTCGCCCTTTACTGCAAATACATCTTTTACAGCTAAGCGATTGTTTGCAAGCACTCCAGAGTGGTTTGTTTGCCACAGGGTAGGACCGTGATTGCAAAATATACCTTTGTTGTTTTTTTTATCACTCATTTGCAGCTCATTATTATAAAACTGACCAAGTACTTACTTATTAAGTTAAGAGTGATTAAAAAGCGGGCTGGTTATTATTATTATGAATACCAATTTTATTAAAAACATGATCATTTTATCGGATTAAATAGCGCACTCACTGCGTCATTTTCTTCGCGTTATAATAGATCACTAATTTAATGCAATTGCTAAGGCTCCGCTTTTTAATCGGTAGTTTTGATTTTATATTGCTTAGACTAAGCAAGAGGAATGCCATAAATTAAAATCCTGTCCAACTGGTCAGGTTTTGTTGGGTTGTATGAGATTTGTAAATGTGGGCTGTAGAAATAGTGAGATTAAAATGAGCTAAAACAAACCAACTTGGTGCGCAGATGCACCAAGTTGGTCTCTATTTATATGGTTTTGAGTGCTAAATAAGGGGCGTTTTACTGATGATTAAACCGTTAATATCGGCGTAAACCCAATTGTTAGGTTCAATAGTGGTGCTAAGCATGGTAACAGCTTGGTTTTTATCACCAAAGCCGCGCTTTAAGGTACTACGCGGTGTAGAGCCTAGCGCCATTACAGGTAAGTTCATCGTGGCAAGTATTTCTATATCTCGGCAACAGCCATTTATTATTACGCCTTCCCAGCCATTATTTAGGGCACGCTCAGCCATAATATCGCCTATAAACGCAAAGCGTTTGCTCGCAAACCCGTTTATAACCAATACTTTACCTTCACCATTTTCATGCAATATATCGGCGGCAAAAGAGTTGTCTTCTGGGCAGGTAACGGTAACTACTTTGCCATAAAACGTGGTTTTTTTACCAAAGTGATAAAGGCCGCTGTCTGCTACTTGCACGTTATCGCGGTGATCGTCAAATAAATCGGGTGTAGTAAAGGATGTCATGGGTTAAGTCTCACTTTGCTCAGGTATTTTAAGACCAATACCTTTTAAAATTATGTGGGCAATTGATTGCGTAATTTGTGCCACATCGGTTTCGTCGTACTCTAATTTGTTCATTACGAGTAAAACCTCAGCCTGAAAGTCGGCGTAATATTGCGTGGTAGACCAAATAGTAAAGAGCAAATGGTAGGGATCAACCTTATCCATTTTATCAGCGTCCATCCATGCTTGAAGTACATCAACCTTTTGTTTAACCCAAGGGCGGGTATTGGTTCTAAAGTAGTTTTGTAAATAGGGTGCACCGCGCAGTATTTCACTGGCAAATAAGCGAGATTGCATTGGCTGATTTACGGCCAGTATTACTTTGCTTTTAATATAGTTATAAAGCACGGTAGCTGGATCGTCGTTAATTGTGACGTTATCGAGCCCTAAGTTCCAATTAGCTATTATGCGGTCAATCACAGACTCGTACAGACCATCCTTACTTTTAAAGTAATACAAAATATTAGCTTTTGGCACCTGCGCTTCTTTAGCAACCATGCTCATACTTGCTCCGTCGTAACCTAATTGCGAAAACAATTGCTCGGCGGCATCTAAAATTAGTTTTTGGTTTTTCTCGCGTGTGACTTCTTTTTTATTTGGCTTTATTTGTGTGGTCATTATAAAGTTTGCGTGTTTAACGTATTGATTGATTGTAGCTTTACTGACCAAAAGGTCAATTACTAAAAAGGGTGAATGCTAAAAACAAACGAGAGGTTTAAGCTATTAACTTTAGGGTCTGTTGATCTTTGCGGATTAAAATTTGTTCAAACTAGGGGCTATTTAATCGCGGCGCGAGATTTGTAACCTAGTGGGCTAAGTAAAAACCGAGCAACAAAGAGTAAGTAGCCCCTAGGAAGAACCCTTTGGGCAGCGCCTGTTTGGCATTAATGCTACGTTATAGCCTATTAATGGGGAATAACCACACTATATAGGCTCTGCCTTGCCTAAATACCAAACAGACTGCTGCAAATTTAACCTTGAAAGAACAACAGACCCTTATTGTTTAATTAAATAATTACTGTTAGTTTAGTTTTAAATTTACGAGTAGTACTTTAGGGTTAATATGGAGTTTTTAAGCAAAAATAAATACACGCTTTATGGAGTCGCGGCCATATTACTGTGGAGTTGCTTAGTTGCATTACTACGGGATATTTCTGAGTTGTTTAGCCCCATTGGTGGTGCGGCGGCTATGTATTCTGTCAGTGCGATATTTTTAATTTTGGTTATGGGAGTGCCCAAGTTTAGTGGTTTTTCGAAACGTTACTTGGGAGTAGGTACTTTATTATTTGTAGCGTACGAAATTTGCTTGGCGCTTTCTATTGGTATGGCAAACAGCCGTCATCAGGCAATGGAAATGGCGGTTATTAATTATTTATGGCCCACGCTGACTATACTGCTCTCTATTATTATTGGTCGTAAAAAAGTAAGTTTCTGGGTTTACCCAAGCATGATCATTGCTTTTTTAGGCGTTGCTTGGTGTATTACAGGCGATCAAAAAATGTCACTCGATACGCTTGTTACTAACTTTGCTGATAATCCTGCTACTTACTTAATGGCATTAGCTGCAGCGTTTATATGGGCTATTTATTGCGTAGTTACACAAAAGCTGAGTAATGGTAAAAATGCTATTACGTTATTTTTTACTGTCACGGCAATGAGTTTGTGGGCGCAATATGGTTTTAGTAATGAAGCGCCATTAACGTTTTCACTGGGCTCAAGCATAACGTTGCTATTAGCTGGTGTAGTAGTGGGGAGCGGTTATGCACTGTGGAATCAAGCTATTATTGGCGGTAACTTAATGCTGTTGGGGACGCTTTCGTACTTTACACCGGTGTTTTCTACTATTATTTCGGCGTTGTATTTATCTATTACGCTGAGCGCTTCGTTTTGGCAAGGGGTTGTACTGGTAACAGTGGGCTCGCTAATTTGCTATTTTGTAACGCGAGAAAAGCCTAAACAACCTCAAATAGCGTCTGCAACATAAGGCTAATTTTATTAAAAATAAGCCCTATTATTTTAGGGCTTTTTGTTGCGTGCAGATTATTTTGCATTATTTACCTGCGCTAGTAACTCTATAACTTTTTGTTGACCAAATGTTTGTGCAAATTGCTCTGCTGTTTGACCGGCTTTGTTTTGATGCGCGTTGTCGCAATCAAGTGATACGAGTGTTTTAGCTATACTAAATTCACCTCTAAAAATAGCGGCCATTAGCGCTGTGTTGCCACGGTTATCTTCTAGACAGGCATTAGCGCCTAAGTGTAAAAGTGTGTTAACCGTGTTTTTATTACCATGGTAAGTAGCAATCATTAACGCGGTGTAGCCTTTATTGTTGTAGCTGTCGATAGGAATACCGGCATCTACAAATTGCTCTATTACAGCTGTGTCGTTTGTGCGTGCTGCGGCAAAGTAATAAGCAAATAAACTATCGTATTGAGTTTTTGCAGAATGTTGGGTTTCAGATTGCGTACTGGGTGTTTGTGTATCTGATGTATTTTGAGCGTAAACGCTACTGGTAAAGCTCAGAAATAGAGCGACTATAATTAATAAATTACGCATAACAATTGTCTCTTATAAAAGAGGAAGGGTTTATTCCTTCCTCATGATTGTGGTTTAAATAGCTATTTAGTTGGGACTAATTGCTTTTAACTAGTTGCTTATAAGTTAGCGGCTAGTTGTTTAACCATTTTAATATCGCCGTTTACAGCTTTAGTTAAGCGTGTACCGTACTCACTATCAGCTTTATAAAAGTGGCTAAGCATTTTGTGTTTAACACTGCTGTTTTGCACTTTTCCTAAATCGCCTGCTAGGTTATTAATTAGGTTTGTACGTTCTTGCTTGCTAAAACCACGGTATATAACACCAGCTTGCGCGAAGTTTTGCTGCTTTTTAATCGCAGCTTGTTGTACAAAGCCTTTTAGCTCTGTGTTACTTCTACGTGCAATTGGGTTTTCAGCTACGTTTTCTTGGCTTGGCTGGTAGTTCACATTACTTGTAGTGTTACCAATATTCATTGCGCCGTCTTGGTTGTAGTTAACCACTTCAACTTTTGCACGGTTAATTGGCAGTTGCTGGTGGTTAGCACCTAGGCGGTACATTTGTGTATCAGCGTAAGAAAACATACGACCTTGTAATAGTCTGTCTTCTGATGGCTCAATACCTGGAATAATGTTTGCCGGTGCCATTGCTACTTGTTCCGTAGATTGGAAGAAGTTAGTTGGCATACGGTTTAGGGTCATTGTTCCTACTTTAGTTTCTTTAATGTCTAACCACATTTTTGTTGCATCTAACGGGTTGTAATCAAAGTCATCAAGCTGCGATGGATCAAGCGTTTTAATGTACAGATCCCATTTAGGGAAATTGCCTTTGCCAATTTCGCTGTAAAGGTCGCGTGTTAAGTGTTGGAAGTCTTGGCTTTGCACTTTAGCTACTTCTTTTGCGTCAAGGTTATCAATACCTTGTTGGCTTACCCAATGAAACTTAACGTATTTAACATCGCCCGATTTGTTAATCATTTTGTATGCATGTACACCCCAACCGTCCATTTTACGAAGACTTGCTGGTGTACCGTAGTCGCTGTAAACCCACGTTAGCATTTGTGTAGAACCTGGTTCGTGCGAGAAAAAGTCAAATACGCGGTTAGGATCTTGAATATTATCAACCGGAGATGGTTTTAAAGAGTGAACCATGTCTGGAAATTTAATCGCATCGCGAATAAAGAACACCGGTAAGTTGTTACCTACTAAATCCCAGTTACCTTGGTCTGTGTAAAACTTAGTTGCAAAGCCACGTGGGTCACGCAGTGTTTCTGGGCTGCCTTTTGAGTGAATTACCGATGAAAAACGAACAAATACGTCTGTTTCTTTACCAGCTTTTGCAAACGGTGCTGCAATTGTTAAATCATCTAGCTCTTTTGATGCTACAAACACACCGTGTGCGCCAGTACCACGAGCATGCACAACACGCTCAGGAATACGCTCACGTGCAAAGCGTTGCAGTTTTTGAATTAGTTGCACGTCTTCTAGTAATACACTGCCACGTTCGCCAGCAGTAATTGAATTTTGGTTATCGCCAACAGCTGCGCCGTTATCTTTAGTAAGAGTTGCTGCTGCGCTTGCCGGTAATGCCATTGCAAGTGCCAGTGCAGTTAGTGTTAATTTTGTTTTGTTTATTTGAGTATTCATTGTCGACCTCATCTATTTAAAAGTGCCGGCAGTGGTGCAGGCTGTTAATCTGTTAACGATAGTATTAATTTTATTAACTTCGGTAAAACTGATTAATTAGATTGATGTAATTTGTAAAACAGATGAAATGAATTTGCAGATACACTTTTTACATTAATGTAATTTTTTTACTACGACCTTAGTCGCAATATGCTTTTATAAAATTTATTAAATACAAAGGTTTTTAGTTTTATCTGGCGGTATTTTCACCAAGCTGGTGCGTTTTATACTTACAGTGTGTTGACATATTCGCACAATAAAGGGAATATGCTCAACCAGTGAGCTTATGCCCATTACTGAGTTGCACTAAAAAGTTGCACAATATTAATCGCGCTTAACTCGTTATACTTAAATTAGCTAAACCAAACAGTGTTAATAAGGTGACAAGATGAATACTAATATTGAGCTAGTGATATTTGATTGTGATGGCGTTGTTATTGATAGCGAAATTTTAAGCGCACAAGTACTCATTAATATGCTTGTTGAAAAAGGCGTTGAGATTGACCGCGCTTATGTACAGCAACACTTTTTAGGCTGCAACTTTAAAACAGTAAGCCAAAAAATAGCGGATGCATTTAATGTCACTCTTCCTGAAAGCTTTGAAGGTGACTACCGCGAGGCACTATTAAACGAATTTGAAACCGGACTAACCACGACTGATGGTATAGAAGACGTACTTAACAATTTAGCTGTGCCTATTTGTATAGCTACAAGCAGTAGCCCAGCACGCACCGCAAAAGCGTTGAGCGTAGTGAGTTTAAGTAAGTACTTTAGCGATACGGTTTTTACCAGCAGCGAAGTTAAGCGTGGTAAACCGGCGCCTGATTTATTTTTACATGCAGCTAAGCAAATGGGTGTAAAGCCAGAGCATTGCTTAGTAATTGAAGACAGTAAAGCCGGCGTAAATGCAGGAATTGACGCCAATATGCAAGTACTGCATTACAGCGGTGGGCAACATATGCAAGGCTCTGTTAATCATGTACACAGTGCTTACCCAAATGTTGATCATTTAACGCATTGGCAAGATTTTTTTAGTGCATACCCTGCACTTAAAAAGCAGTAAACACGCAGCTTTTTAAATAAACAAAGTTTTAAACGCGATTTGCTCGCCTTACACACTGACAGGCAAGCAAACGCAAAATATAAATGTAGATGGTTTTGCTTTACTAAAAATAAAACAAAACATGGCAAAAGATCATGCGTTTATAAGCCAAATTATAAAAGGCAAAGTATGTAGGTACTATGCCAATCTGCTTAAATATAGAGTGATTTAACTTGTTAAATTATTCAAATAGTTATGCAGATTGGTATCAAATGCTTTGCTGTTAACAATAGGAAATACCATGGCAACGAGTCCACACACACAAACATTTAAAGATGTAAACGAAGAGCAACTTCCTGTTGCTAATAATAAGCTTCACGGCTGGAAGCATTTTGCAGGGCTATACGCCGGCGAACATGTTGCGGCTACTGAATTTGTTATTGGTGCAACGTTTGTTGCATTAGGCGCTTCAACCATCGACATTCTACTGGGTTTATTAATAGGTAACCTGTTAGCAATGTGTTCTTGGTGGCTGATTACTGCACCCATTGCAGTAGAAACCCGCTTAAGTTTATATAACTACTTAAACAAAATTGCTGGTAACTCAATGACCAAGCTCTATAACTGGGCTAACGTGGTTATTTTTAGTGTTATATCGGCCGCGATGATCACGGTATCCTCCACCGCCGTGCGGTTTTTGTTTGATATACCTGCGCAACTTGATTGGTATCCAAATAGCTTTTGGTTTGTAGCCATTGTTTTAGCTGTTGGCTCCATTGTTGTATTTGTTGCGATGTATGGCTTTTCTACGGTTGCTGACTTTTCAAAGCTGTGTGCGCCGTGGCTATTTGTTATATTTATTGCAGGCTCGTTTGCGTTATTCCCTGAGCTTTCAAATCACGTATTAGGTTCTACCTCTTTAACTAGCTTTAGCGACTTTATGACCATAGGTGACTCCTCCATATGGACGGGCACCAATGCCGATGGTGAAAAGGGCATTGGCCTATTAGAAGTGATTGGCTTTGCATGGGCTGCTAACTCAATAACTCACTTTGGTTTAATCGACATGGCTATTTTTAGATTTGCTAAACGCAAAAGCTATGGTTTGTTTTCTGGTGTGGGCATGTTTTTTGGTCATTACTTAGCGTGGATCTCTGCCGGTATTATGGGCGCAGGTGTTGCGGTATTACTTAAAACAACTATTTCATCACTTGATCCGGGCGATGTTGCATACCATGCATTAGGTTGGACTGGTTTTGTTATTGTAATTATTGCCGGTTGGACTACAGCTAACGCAAACCTTTACCGTGCAGGCCTTGCAGCGCAATCTATATTTGTTAATCAATCACGTGAACGCACCACCGCTATTGTAGGTGTTGTAACCGTAATTATTGCGTGTTTCCCGTTTGTATTTTCTCAAATGCTTCCGCTACTTACATACGCAGGCTTATTAGTTGTACCAGTAGGCGGCATTGTGTTTGCTGAGCATGTGTTATTTCCTAAAATTGGCCTAACACGTTACTGGGCTAAATATAAAAATATTACCCGCAGCGTACCGGCTATAGCATCTTGGGCGTTAGCACTTGTGTTTGGCTTTGGCTTAAACGCAATTGATGTAATGTCGTTTTACTACTTGTTTATTCCTACATGGATTTTCACCATTGTTGTTTACACGCTTTTAGCTAAAAAATACGGCGCTGGTGACGACTACACACAAGAAATTGCAGCAGAAAAACAAGAGCAACGTGATATTAAAGAATATCAAGCAGCTGAGGCTAAAGACATTCCAAAGCCAGTAATTGACAGCTCTGTATTTACAAAAGTACTTAACGCAGTTTCTACGGTTTCACTGGTTATTATTTTCATATTTGCCAGCCAAGTGATGTTTTTCAGTGAAACTATGAGTATGTACAGCGCTAATAAATCGCAATTCGAAATAGCCTGTTTTATTTGTACTGTTATTTATTTTGTTACTGCGTACTGGTCGTTAAAACGCCATAAAGTACTCAACACAGCATCGTAATACAGTATCGTAATTTATATTTTATCTTTGTTTAGTAAGGTCACACCATGACACAATACCAACACACTGACGCTCTAGTTACAGGGCTAAACCAACAGAGCTTGGCTCAATTACCAAGCCATGTTGATACACCAACCTACGACCGTAGCGCAGTTAAAGCCGGTATTGTACATATTGGTGTGGGCGGTTTTCATCGTGCTCACCAAGCAGTCTATGTTAACGAGCTTTTAAAAACTCCGGGCTCTGAGCAATGGGGTATATGCGGTGTTGGTCTTTTAGAGGGTAACCGTGGTCTGCGTGATATTTTAAAGCAGCAAGATTACCTTTACACGCTTACTGTTAGACACCCAGACGGTACAATAGATAACAAAGTAATTGGCTCAATGATCGACTTTTTGTTTGCTCCAGAGGACAAACAAGCGGTAATTAATAAGCTAGCGCACAGCGATACTAAAATTGTGTCGCTTACTATTACCGAAGGCGGTTACAACTTTAACCCTGCAACGGGCGAGTTTGATTACAGTAATCCAGATATTATTAACGACATTAATAACCCGAACGACCCAATTACAGCGTTTGGCTACATTACTGCTGCGTTAAAACTTCGTAAAGAGCAAGGCCTAGGCGCGTTTACAGTACAGTCGTGCGATAACATTCAGCACAACGGTAACGTAACACGCAAAATGCTTTTAGCCTTTGCTACAGAACAAGACAAAGACCTAAGCGAGTGGATTGAGCAAAACGTATCGTTTCCAAATGCGATGGTTGACCGTATTACACCGGTATCTAAAAAGAGTGATATTGATTATGTGGTTGATGCATATGGTGTTAGCGACGAGTGGCCAATTACCTGTGAGTCGTTTACACAATGGGTAATAGAGGACACATTTAGTGACTCTCGTCCAAATTGGGATGTTGTTGGTGCTCAGTTTGTTACTGATGTAACGCCTTATGAAACCATGAAAATACGTTTACTTAATGCAGGGCATTCTGTACTTGGTTTATTAGGTTCAATCCATGGCTACGGCACTATTGACGAAACGGTATCGGATGAATTATTTGCCACATACCTACGTGCTTTTATGGATAAAGAAGTAACCCCAAATCTTGAACCACTTGAAGGCATTGACCTTGAAAGCTACAAAGATACGTTAATAGAGCGTTTTGCTAATCCTAATATTAAAGACAGCCTAGCGCGTATCTGTAGTGAAAGCTCAGCTAAACTGCCTAAGTTTTTAATTGCCACAATTAACGAAAACCTAGTACAAGGTCGAGATGTATCACTGGCAACGCTTGTTATTGCTACTTGGTGTTTGTACAGCGATAAAGGTTTAAGTGAAAACGGCGAGCAACTTGAAATTCAAGATGCTATGCACAAAGAGCTTAATTCTTACGCGCAAGAGACTCAAACTAGCCCGATTGCATTTTTAAAGTTAACGAGCTTGTTTGGTAAGCTTGAGCATAACGAAACGTTTACTGCTGAATATAAAAAGTTGATTGCTGCGTTGTATGCACCTAATAGTAAAATTAAAGCCATTATGCAGGCTGTACTTGATCAAAAGAGTAACTAATTATGAGCATTTTAATTAATCATAAATCAGGCGAAAACGTAAGTGTTAGCTGTTTTGGCGAAGTACTGTGGGATTGTTTTGATTCAGGTAAACGCTTAGGTGGCGCGCCACTTAACATGTGTGTGCGTATTAACTCACTTGGCATTAAAGCCGACATGATCAGCGCTGTTGGTAACGACGAGTTAGGCGCTGAGCTACTTGGCGAAATTACTAGCAAAGGCGTAAGCTGCGAATACATTGCTATTAATAGTGACAAAAAAACTAGCACGGTTGAGGTAACGCTCGACAGTGGTGGCTCTGCAAGTTATGAAATAGTGGCAGACTCTGCGTGGGATAATATAGCGCTTACCGATGAGTTACTTAGTAAAGTTAAAAGTAGCGATGTATTTGTATTTGGCAGCCTAATTGGGCGAAGCGAAGCGTCTTTAGCAACATTAAATCAACTAGTTGATGTAGCAAACTTTAAAGTATTTGACGTAAATCTACGTGCACCGCATTACAAGCTAGAAACACTTGTAGATTTAATGAATAAAGCAGACTTTATTAAGTTAAACGATGAAGAGCTATACGAAATTGCAAAAGCGATGGGTTGTAAGTTTCATTCGCTTGAACAAAATTTAGCGTTTATAGCACAGCAAACAAATACCGATTACTTATGTGTAACCAAAGGTAGCCACGGTGCTTTATTAACAATCAAAGGCGAGAATTTTTATAATTCAGGTTATTTAATTAGCGTAATTGACACTGTTGGCGCAGGGGATTCGTTTTTAGGTTCGTTAATTTATCAGCTTTGTAGCAACGACGACGCGCAATATGCCGTTGACTTTGCATGTGCCGTTGGAGCAATGGTCGCCGAAAGTTCTGGTGCAACACCTACTTTAACGCATCAACAAATTAGTGAGTTTATGAACCCACTTTAAAAAAACATTGTGTGTGAAAGCGGTTATACGTAAAAGTTTAACCGCTTTTTTTGTGCCTAAAATAAGACATAGGCGATAAGTGAGTGTTAAGTGCGCAGGTTGCGTAAATAGTGGCTTATATCGATTATTGTATTAGCTAAACGTCTTATTGTTTGAGGGTTAAAGCTTTGTTATCGTTCGTCGATTATTCACGGATTGAAAAGGCGGGGCGACACACAATGCGCTCTATAACTAAAATACAAAAAGAGAAACGTGCTTTATGATCATCTTTTTTATCTGCCTCACTATTTTAATACTGGGCTATAAGTTTTACAGCCCATTTGTTGAAAAACAAGCCGGTTTGGATTCAACTGCTGACACACCACAAAAACGCTTTAGCGAAGGTGTTGATTACGTAGCTATTCACCCTGTACGAGCATTTTTAATTCAGTTTTTAAACATTGCTGGCGTAGGTCCAATATTTGGCCCAATTTTAGGTGCTTTATACGGACCAGTTGCACTAGTATGGATTGTACTTGGTAATGTTTTAGGTGGCGCTGTACACGACTTCTTCTCAGGTGTAATGAGTATAAAAGAAGACGGTAAAAGCCTACCAGAAATCGCAGGCCATTATTACAACGTCGTATTTAAAGGCTTTATGCTTGTATTTACTGCCATGCTACTGTTTTTTGTAGGTGTAGTATTTATTATGAGCCCTGCAGGTTTGCTAAGTAACCTTGATTTTTTTGAAGGTACAATACTGGCAAACAACACCTTTTGGGTACTTGCTATTTTAGCGTATTACTTTTTAGCTACCTTGCTACCAATTGATAAAATTATCACTAAGTTTTACCCAATTTTTGGTGCGCTAATGATTGTAATGACAGTGGCAATTGCTATTTCATTACTTATTAATGCGCCGCACTTACCGGTACCAAGTGACTTTTTAGCTTACTTTGAAGCTGATCACGCACATGACTTTTTAGAGCCAAACCCAGATGGATTACCAACATGGCCATTGTTATTTATAACAATTACCTGTGGTGCTATTAGTGGTTTTCACTCTACTCAAGCGCCTATTATTGCGCGCTGTTTAACTAACGAAAAATACGTACGTCCAGTTTATTACGGCGCTATGATGTGTGAAGGTATTGTAGGTTGTGTATGGGCACTTGCTGGTATTGCAGCGTTCCCAGATGGTTACGCAGGCTTAAAAGCATTGCTTGACCAAGGTGGTCCAGGCTTAGTTGTTAACCATGTAGCTAACAGTTACTTAGGCGTATTTGGCGGTATAATGGCAATTATTGCAGTAGCCGTATTCCCAATTACTTCTGGTGATACAGCGTTCCGCTCATTACGTTTAACTGTTGTTGATGCGTTTAATATTCCACAAAGCTTACGTAATCGCTTACTAGTGGCGGTGCCTATACTTGCTATAGCGTACTTTATGACGAAGCTCGATTTCTCATTAATTTGGCGCTACTTTGCATTTTCAAACATGCTGCTTTCTACAAGCGTATTATGGCTTGCCACTAAGTACTTGTTTGACCGTGGTACATTCCATTGGATTGCCAGTGTTCCTGCTGTTATAGCAACAGCGGTAACGGTTTCTTATATTGGCACTGCAGCAATTGGTCTTAACTTATCAAGCGATTTAGGTAAACCTATTGGCGCTGTAGTAACAGTGATTGGCTTAATTGTTTTAGCAATTGTGCACTCTAAGCATAAAGTTAAACCAACAGCGGTTTAATAATCACATAAGTTATTTCAAGCATTAAAAAAGCGAGCTATTGATAATCAATAGCTCGCTTTTTTTGTGTACTAAATTTAGGTATTACTGAGTTGCAAGTTCAAAGTAACTATTATCGTCGAGCGTTTTGCTTATCATCATAGCGCCCTCAAGCAGGCTCACTGTTTGAATAGCTGCTTGAGCGGGGTTAGGCTCACCATTAGTTAAGTGTGCAGCGCTAAGCCATGTTAGGTTTTGATTAAAAAAGCGTTTTACTTCAAGGCGTACTTTATCTGGAAGGCTATCGCTTTCGGCTCCTAGTAACCCACATAAACACATTTTTTTATCGGTTACTAATGCACGTCTAAAAAGCTGAGTGTACACATCAATAGGATTTTTACCGCTTGCTTTAAGCTCGCTTGGCTCGCCTAACGCAGCTAAAAAAGAATTAGTATATTGATGAGCAAGCTCAGCACCTAAATCGGCCTTAGTCGCAAAGTGATAGTGCACACTGGCGCTTTTAATACCGACTTCGCAGGCGAGCTCTCTAAAACTAAAATTACTGTATCCGCCAAGGCGCACCTTGTTTTCAGCTGCTTTTAATAAAGCTTCTTTTTTACTCACTTTTAATATTTCCTATCTGCAGTAACACCAGTTTTATTAAAAACATGATCATTGTATCGCATTAAATAACACACTAACTGCGTTAAAAATTATTCATACAGAATAACTAGATGTCATGATTTTCGCCTCGTTATTGCGCTATTTTCCTAGCGCAATAATAGATCACTTATTTAATGCAATTGGTACAGCAAAATTATCGACCAGTAGGTAGTTATTTACAAGTGTTTTTACTTTTAAGCAACTCCCTAATTTTATTATGAATTAAGTTAAATCCCATAAATCAGAAAAATTTAAACGTTGACTTAAATTTAGTTTAATATTATAAATTACCTATCGATAGGTAGGTTTCGCCATTGGCTCACTTTTAAACAATAAAGATAGAGATTGCTATGAAAATTTATGATGTAGAAAACTTTCCAAATCCACTTCGTGTTCGTATCGCTTTAGCTGAAAAAAATGCCACTGCAAATGTTGAATTTGTACCTGTTGATTTATTAAATGGTGAACACAGAACAAAAGCTTTTTTAGCTAAAAATCCATTAGCAGGTGTACCCGTATTAGAGCTAGATGACGGCACGTTTATATCAGAAAGTACCGCTATTACTGAGTATATTGATACCGCATTTGAAGGCCCATCTTTAATGGGTGAAACCGCAAAAGAGCGTGCAGTAATTAACATGATGCAAAAGCGTGCAGAATCTATGGTGCTTGACGCTGTGGCAACTTACTTTCATCATGCAACTGATGGCTTAGGTCCTGAGCTTGAAACATATCAAAATGTGGCTTGGGGTGAAAAACAAGGCGAAAAAGCGCGCCAAGGGTTTAGCTATTTTAATGATGTACTAGCGCAATCGGCGTTTGTTGGCGGCGAGCAGTTTAGTATTGCTGATATTACATTGTATGCTGGGATGGTATTTGCTGGATTTGCACAAATAGCAATCCCGAATGAGTTAACCCATTTAGTTGCATGGCAAGAAAAAGTAGCAAAACGCCCAAGTGTTGCAGCTTAATTAGGTTATTAGTTTAAAATTTAAGTGAAGTTACGCTTAGGAGCCAAATATGAAAATAGCTGCCGATTTTAGTAAACGAGTTGTGGTACATAGCGAATCACTTCCGTGGGTTGCATCGCCAATGGCGGGCGTTGATAGGCGAGCGCTCGATAGAGTGGGCGACGAAGTTGCTCGCGCAACGACCATTGTTCGTTATGCACCTGGGAGTGAATTTTCGCCGCATGTACATACAGGCGGTGAAGAGTTTGTTGTGCTTGAAGGGGTATTTCAAGATGAGCATGGTGACTTTGCGGCAGGTTCTTATATCCGTAATCCACCGCAATCAAAGCATAAGCCGGGGTCTGAAAATGGCTGCGTTATATTTGTAAAGTTATGGCAGTTTCAACCAGATGACCGAACGCACGTGCGTTTGCAAACAAACTTGATGCAAAGTACGGTGCATCCTAGTTTTAAAAATGTTGCCGTAACCCCTTTATACAAAGACGACTTTGAAGAGGTAAGCTTGTTGCACTTTAAGCCCAACGCCTGCATGGTTATAAACGCAAAAGGCGGAGCTGAGCTGCTAGTACTTGAAGGCTCATTTGATGAGCAAGCAGATACCCTTATAAAAAACAGTTGGTTAAGAGTGCCTATTAATAGCTCCGTTAACGTTAAAGCGGGAAGTAATGGTGCAAAAGTATGGCTTAAAACGGGTCATTTGACTGACGTAGAAAACCAGATATCTCGCGTACAAAATGTGTAATTGAGTCGTTTATTTGAGATTATTTATTAATTTAGTTCAAGACTATTTATTAATTTAGTTCAAGACTATTTATTGATTTAGTTCAGGACTAATTAATTTTAGAAGGTGTACTTTTACCACTCAGCCTATTTAAGGAGAGCAGTAATGGTACACACAACACATGGTTTATCGATTGGTCTTGAACGTGCAGGAAGAGAGTTTTTTTTAAAACTTAAAGCCGTTGGTACGCTTACTCACGACGACTACAAAATAATTACCCCAATGATAAATTCAGCTCTTGGCGAAGTTAAGCACCCAGTTGTAAACGCCTTAATAGATGGTAGCGAGCTTGAAGGTTGGGAATTACGCGCAGCCTGGGATGACCTCAAGTTAGGTGTTAAACACTCTGAAGAATTTAAAAAAGTAGCTATTTACGGTAATAAAGAGTGGCAAGCTCGAATGGCCAAAATAGGTAACTGGTTCATATCGGGTGAGGTTCAATACTTTGAAAATGCTACCGCAGCCATAGATTGGCTAGACGAATAATAAATCCCTTCTTTCAAAAAATAGCGCTTACAAAGCGCTATTTTAACTCTTAAATAAAGGACTTATAGCGAACGTTTAATAGTTTTCGCTTATTGTTAAGTATCAATTTTATCAAAATACGTTACTAAGCTATCAATAAATGAACGAAGTGCAAGTGACTGATGTTTCCTAGAGCGGTAAATACCGTATATGCTCAAAGTTTGTGGTTTAAGGTGTGGTAGTAAATGTATTAACTTTCCATTATTTATATATTTCTGCGCAGCAAACTTAGGTTGTAGAGTTATTCCTTGATTATTAAGAGCAGCTTTTAACAGTAAGCTCGAATCATTAGCACTGAAGTTACCAGCAATCGCTACAGATACGGGTTTTTCAGGGTGTGAAAAATGCCACATACTTTTTTCAAACCGTGAATAGTTTAAACAGTTATGGCGACTCAAATCATCCGTAGTTATAGGCTT
The DNA here is from genome assembly GCF_014164015.1 of Pseudoalteromonas sp. SR41-1. Lineage (NCBI taxonomy): Bacteria > Pseudomonadati > Pseudomonadota > Gammaproteobacteria > Alteromonadales > Pseudoalteromonadaceae > Pseudoalteromonas > Pseudoalteromonas sp. SR41-1. The sequence continues at coordinate 232,273 of NZ_JACJEK010000001.1, read as the reverse complement.
AGAGTTTTTTTCTAAATATTCTGGGCTTGCACATAATACTGAATGGCATTTCCCAAGTGGGCGAGCAATTATATTAGGATCTAAGTCATTGGTAATTCTAATTGCTAAATCTATTCGCTCTTCTACCAAATTTGTAACGTGATTACTAATTTGTACATCAATACTGACTTCGGGATGAGCGTGCAAGAATTGTTGCAACATATCTGGTAGTACATCATGTGCTAAAAAAGGCGAGCACGACAACCTAATTTGCCCGTTTAATTTGTTATTACTTTCTATCGGCGCACTGATGTTTTGGGCGATGGCAATGAGCTCTCGGCTATGATTAAGTACTTTTTCACCCTCTGACGTGAGTGTTATTTTTCTTGTTGACCGATGGAGTAGTTGGGTATTTGCCCACTTTTCCATTTGATTCAAATACCGTGTAACCATAGATCTAGACATATCTAAAGCACGGGCAGCACCGGCTAGACTTTTCTGCTCTACAATTTTTATAAATACATCAGCTGCAATAATTCTATCCATTCACTTTGCCTATATGTTCGATTTATGCAACAGATGGTTGCATTCTGCCTAGTTTTTCATTCTTAAATTGCAACATACAATAGCCTCATCTTAACGAAATAACAAACAGGCTACTGAGAATGAAAAAAGTTAAACACGTATTAGCAGCAACAGCTTTATTAGCAAGCACATTAATGCAACCGGTATTAGCGCAAAGTGAATTAGTTGTTGATGTATATAACCCACAAGACAAAAGTATTTTTGCTGTTTCATCAAGCATTATAAGTGGTGATAACGAAGTGTTATTAGTGGATGCCCAATTTCAGCGTAATGATGCACAAGCATTGGTTGAAAAAATAAAAGCGAGCGGTAAAACATTAACAGCTGTTTATATTAGTCACAGCGACCCTGATTTTTACTTTGGTTTAGATGTAATTAAAGCTGCTTTTCCAAAAGCAAAGTTATTAGCGACTAAATCAACAGTAGAGAATATTAAACGCTCAATGCAAGGAAAGTTAAATTATTGGGGGCCTATTTTAAAGAGCAATGCACCTAAAGAACTTATTTTGCCAGAAGTAATGCTATCAAATAGCCTAACTATAGATGGGAAAGAAATTATTATTAAAAATTTACAGCATGATCCAAAGCATACTTACCTTTGGATCCCTTCTATAAAAACAGTGCTGGGTGGGGTTGTAGTATTTGATCAAATGCATGTGTGGTTGGCCGATTCGAGCACAGCTGCAGAGCGTCAAACTTGGCAGTCAACATTAGATAACATCGAGAATTTAAAACCACAGACTGTTATTCCAGGTCATTTTTTACAGGGCAGTAAACAAGACCTTTCTGGTGTGTCATTCATGAAAGGGTACTTAAATAAAGCGGATAGCGCTGCAAAAAATGCAAAAAACTCAACTGAATTTGTAGAGATAATGACTCAAGCTTACCCTGATTTAGGTGCAAGAAGCATCTTAGAGTTGGGCTCAAAAGTGGTTATGGGTGAGATGCAATGGCACTAAGTGCCCTTGCGTTAAGCAATTATTTAGATAGGAAATATTAATGAAAAACGTAACGTTACATATAATTGTTGACCCTTTATGTGGTTGGACTTACGGCAGCGTGCCCTTGATCACCGCTGCTGAAAATATTGATGGTTTAATTGTAAAAGTACACAGTGGAGGTATGCTAACAGGTGATAATGTCAAACCTGTGACTCCTGCATGGCGTGAATTTGCACTTAAAAACGACAGTGTCATAGCGAAGAAAACCGGTCAGGTATTTGGTAGTAACTATACTGATGGGCTTTTAAAAACCAACGATATTATACTCAACTCGGCTCCGGCTATTACCGCTATATTGGCAGCGCAAGAGCTTGGTATATCAGGTGGGGAAATGCTTAATAGTATTCAACATGCTTATTATGCTCAGGGTAAAAACATTATGCAGCTGCATGTACTGACTGATATTGCATTGGAGCTGGGTTTAAACAAGGCCTTATTTGAAACCCACTTTAATGCGCTAGAAGGCGGTGCAACAGATCAACATATAGCACAAAGCCGAGGCTTATTGCACGATATTCATGGGCAAGGCTTTCCTAGTGCAGCATTTGAATTTAACACAGGTAAGTGGCAAAAAGCCGATATAGCCCATTATTATGGAAAAACTGAGCAGTGGGTTACCTACTTACAGCAATCAGTTGCGCTAGTATAGTGTGATGAAATTTCTAAATAATAAAGCTGTTTATATTACAGCTTTATTGAGCTTCCTTTTTATAGTGCAAGGGTGTGCAAAAATGAACAACATAGACATAATTAAAAGTACGTATGAAGGCAAAACATCACAAGAGAATGGGCAAAATTTAGTTGCTCATGCAAGTGATACTATTACTTGGAAAGAGGCTGACGGTTTTGCTTATGCTGGTACATACCATGGTATGAATGACATTACTGAACATGTTTTTCAAAAGCTTGCAAGCGAGTGGTATAACTACACGTTTACGCCACAAAACTACTTATCCCAAGATGATACTGTTGTAGTGTATGGCACGTACTCTGGTACTTATATTAAAACGGGTAAAAAAATGCAAGCTAGGGTCGCGCATATTTGGCAGCTTAAAAATCAAAAAATAACGCACTTTGAACAAATAGTGGATAGTAAAATGGTGTTTGATGCTATGCAGTAACTACGCGTTACTGCATATATTTGAACTTAAAAAACATTAGGTCTATTAAAGTACATCAGCCAGCACAGGTAATGCCGGAAATGCCCCTTTAGCTAAACACGCTTTAGAGCCACATTTAAGAGCGAAGTGCAGGGCGCCTTTTACGCTCGCTTTATCATTTAGTTTATCTGCTAGTGGTAAATCACTTCCTAAGTTATTTAAGTAGTATAAAACCCCCGCTATAAATGCATCACCTGCGCTTGTTGTATCTACGGCGTTTATTTTTGGTGCCGATTCGTTAAGTGTAAATGCGCTGTGGTAAACCGTGGCAGGCTCTGGTCCATCGGTTAAAAACACCAGTTTTACTCCGGTATTTAATAGCATTTGAATGTAATCATCGCTCGTTATATCGCTATGCTGAGCTAAAAAATTAAGTTCGTCACGCGAGAGTTTTACTATGTCACAATAGGTGTAACAGGCTTTTACATTGCTTGCTATATCGTTTGTGTTTTCCCACAAGCTGTAGCGTAAATTCACATCAAAACTGACGAGCTTATTATTCGCTTTTGCAAGTTCTAGCGCTTTAACCGTTGTGTTGGCAATTGCTGATTCGGTTAATGTGTTTGAACAAAAGTGTAGTGTGCTTATTTCTTGCCAATTTATATGCGCTAAATGCGCCTGCGTTAATAGTACATCGGCTGTGTTATGGCGATAAAAGCCAAAACCACGCTCGCCGGTTTCATCAAGGCTTACTATAACCATGGCGGTTTGTGAGCCTGCAATGGTAAATAAATAGTCTGTATTTACATTGTATTGCGCTAATGCATTACTTAATTGATTGGCAAAATGATCGTCCCCTTTACCACCACAAAATGCAGCCTCTGCGCCGAGTTTTGCGTAGCCAACAGCTACATTGGCAGGCGCGCCACCTGGTATAGGTAAATAGGCTGAGTTATTAGCATCTTGTGGCAGCATATCAATTAATAGCTCGCCTAAGCACAGGAGTTTAGTCATTTGGAATATCCTAAAAAGCCTAGCAAGGCTAGGCTAAAAAACGTGAAGGGTGTTATTTATTCATACTTTAAAAGGCGCTACAGTGACTACTCACCGCAGCGCAATACACACATTTAGTTAAAAGCGTATTTTAAAGTTACCGACGTTGTGCGGCCGTTAATAGTACGGGCACGAATAATGTTATTTTCAGGTACTGAACCTTCTTCTGCTTCTGTAATACCTACTGTATCGAAGAGGTTATTCACATTAAGCGCAATATTAAGGTTTTCAGATAAGTCATAGCTTACAAAGCCATTTACCTGTGTGTAGCCGTCAAATTGTAGATCGTTATTATCTTGAGCGTATGCATCGGTAGTACCAATGAAACTTACCCCTGCAGCGCCTTTTTCATAGTTGTAACGTGCCATTAATGAGTAAATTAAATCCGCTTGACGACGTGGTGTATTACCTACAACATCTGGGTTAAGCGCATCTTTTGCTATTTCTGCATCGGTCCAAGTTAAATTACCGCGAAAATCCCATGCATCAATAAAGTAAGTAGATTCTATTTCAATCCCTTTTGCTTCGTATTCACGGTCAAAAAACGTTTGTGATGTTGCTTCAAAATTTTGCTCTTCAGTTTCGGCAAAAAACGCAGTAGCAAACACTGATAATGAATCAAAGCGCTTTTTAACACCAAACTCAAACTGGTTTACTTCATCAACAGCGTCTTCTTTTGCAACAGAGCCGTCGGCGCGTACTTTACCAAATAAAAGACGGTCAGCATTTGCACGCCCACCTTTACTAATACGTGCAAACGTAGCAAGGCTTGGGTCAATTTGATAATTAGCACCAATTGAATAAGAAGAATAGTTCCAGTCATAGTTTACTGGGCTGGCGTTGGCAATATCAATACCTGCAACGTTTTGCTCAGGGATTGATATTTCTCCGTCGCGGTTCATATCTACAGTTGATGTTACGGCACCTGCATAGTTACCGCGAGCTTCGCCACTGTCGTAACGGGCACTTGCATCAATGCTTACGTCGCCTAATTTAGTAGAGAATGCAACGTATGGTGCACGGGTGTCGTACTCTGTGTCGTAATCACGTTGGCAACAGTTTCCCCAGTAAGGTGTGCCATATGCATATAAACCATTTTCTGAAAATTCAGTACCGTCAGCTGCAGTAACATTTAATAATGCAGCATTGTCGCCTTTAAGCTCCATAAGGTATGAATTCCATAACCACGACATAGCAATGTTTTGTGTTGACGCGTAATAACCAAAGGTAATGCTGGTGTCATCATCAAACGATTTAGTTAGTTTAAAGTCGTTAACTAATGAATCGAAGTCGTTCATTGTTACGTCAAACGTATGAATTCGCATAGCAAGGTCGTCGTTAAATGCAGCGCCCGTGTTTGCGTTACTGAGTGTTGCGCCTACACCACCAATGCTCTGTGCAATAGATGATGCGCTGCCAACCTCTGCAGGAATAAGCGAGTTAAAGTTGCCGCTTATTGATGATTTACGAAAACGGTTTTCGATACGCCAATCGTTATCTAAATCAAATACAGCTTCAAAACCAACAGAGTCAACCTTTGGATTCATACCATCGCGAATATCGCCGCTACTGATTTGGTTTTCACCATTTAAACGTACTGTTTTAGTAAATAACGCTGAGTGAGGTGTGTCTGATTGCGCATCAAAGCCAGCAATAGAGTCACCATTTGAGTACATTGGCATAGGAAGGTAGCCAACACTCTTATCGTCTAAGTGTTTGTAGTAAAGACGAACGTAACCGTTGTCGAAATCTTTTGTAAGGTTAGCTTTTATTTGGCCACCTTTATTAGACGTGTAACCTGTTTCGCGCGGGCCTTCGCCTTGTCGAACAAAGCCACCAACATGAAAACGCACGCTATCGGTTAAGTAAGTGCCGTATTCAAAGTCTGTACGAACGCTGTCGTAATCTAAGCCAAGTGTTGTAGATACACTGCCAGATTCGTTTTCGCCATTTTTAGAGATAAAGTTAATAATGCCACCAGGTGCATTACTTGCTGCAGTAGATGCTGAGCCACCACGAATCGATTCGATAGTTTGCACAGTGTTATCTAATCGCATAAAAATATCTGAATTACCAAAAGCGATATCACCGTATTGCAGTACAGGTAAACCATCTTCTTGTAATTGTAAAAATTTTGCACCGCCTGAAGCAACTGGCAGGCCACGAACAGCAATATTTGCATTACCTTCGCCACCTGTCGATTCTGCACGGATACCAGGAATGATTCTAAAAGCCTCGGCTGTTGAGCGAGGAGTAGACACCTGAACTTGTTCAAGTGATACGCTACTAACTGAAACGCTTGAAGCCATGATTGTTGTTCGACGTGGTACGCCGGTTACAACTATTGTTTCAAGACCTTTGTTTTGTGATGCTTCAGGTGTTGCTTGGTCTGTTTCTTGTGCGTTAACGCCTTGACTTACGGCAAGTGCTAAAGCGCTGATTAAATATAAAGGTGTATTGTGTGTTGTCATGTGAACGCCTCGTTGTGTTGATCCCAGTAGGATTTGTTATTTTCACTTAATCGATTAAGTAAAAATAACAAATATTTTACAATAAGCAAATTATTTTGTGTTTAATTTGCTCTTTTATTATTTATATGTTGATTTTAAAAGTATTTTTTATTGTATTGAAATACAAATTTATCAAGCTGTTGGGTTATTTTCTTGTAAAGCACTCATTGATGGGTCGCGTAAATAATTGAACAACATAGCTACAAATAAAATCACGGCAAACCCTGTTGCTAAGTAAAAGCCATAGCGCACATGGCCAAAGTAATCGCTGATCATACCCATAAATAAAGGAGCTAAAGCAGCTGATAATGCGGTAAAAAATAATATAACGCCGGCTACGGCTCCATGGCGCTCAGCAGGAAAACACGATATACCTTTAGAGTTTAAAGTTGGATAAACCATAGACATAAATAAACCTGAAAGAGGTAGTAACCCTACAGCCCAGTCAACGCCACCAATAAGTGTACCCACATAACAAAGCGCAATACCTAAGCTTAAATAAGCCATAACACCTTGCCAGCTATAACGATTTAGTAACCATACGGCAATAAAACGACCTGCAGCACGTAGTATAAAAAATATAGTAAGTGCATAAGTGGCAAGGAGTGGCCAAGAGCCTGTGTAGTCCTTTAATAGCGTTGGCATCCATACATAAATAGCCACTTCAGTCGCTACATAAAGTGCAATAGCTAAAGAAAAGCCAAGTGCATAAGGGTTTTTTACCATTTTCATGGTCGTGGCCAAAGAGGCTGGCTTTTCAGTTGTTTTAACTACGTCAGGGTAGTCTGCGCGCCATGCTAATAAAGCAAGGATTAAACACATTACGCCCGCAGTAATATACAGGTATGTCCAACTAACGTTTTGCACTAATAAAACACCAACTAGGGCAGGGCCTACAATAGCGCCAATGCCAAAAAAGCCCTCAACCTTGTTCATAGTTTTAGTATGGTCGTCGTTACTATGTGAAATATCGCCAAGCAATGCCAGTGCGCCGGTTTTAAATAAACCAATGGCCAGGCCTATGCAGCAAAGCAATACTAAAAAGAAAGTAAAACTGGTGCTAAATGCAAATAAAAAACAACTCGCGGAAAATATTAATAGACCTAGCATAATGGTTTTTTTACGGCCAAGGCTGTCAGCTAAAAAGCCTAAAAATAATCCACTAAAGGCAATGAGTGCCATAGGAGCGTAATGAAATGCACTAGCTTGAGTCATGCTCAAACCGAAATCTTTTATAAGTTCGGGAATTATCATGCCGACTGCGTCAGAGGTCATGGCAAACATAAAAAACATCATGTATGTAAGCCAGCGTATTTGTTGCAGTGGGTCGCTGCTTACGTGAGTGTGTGATTTTGTCATGTGTTTATTCCTCGTTAAATTCTCTATTAATACTTCGTAAGTCAGTCAGTTGCTTACTGTAGTATTACGTGAGACACGAAATTTGTATGTAAAATTATTAAAAATTACTTGTAAATTCTTACTCGCTAGTTAAAGATATATCTTAATCGATTAAGTTTCAACATGGTAATCACACAATGATGAAGAATAAAGTTCAATTGATCACATATGCTGATCGAATCACTGGCCAAAATATAGGCGCGCTAACCACACTTTTAAACGGCCCTTTAAAAGGCGTATTTGGTGGTGTGCACTTATTGCCATTTTACAATCCTATTGATGGCAGCGATGCTGGCTTTGACCCTATTGACCATAGTGAAGTTGATTCTAGAATAGGCACTTGGGAAGACATACAAGTATTAGGTAAAGATCTCGACTTAATGGCTGACCTAATTGTTAACCATGTATCGGCGCAGTCTTTTCAGTTTCAAGATGTATTAGCTAAAGGTAAGCAATCAGAATTTTGGGATTTGTTTTTAACCAAAGATGATGTATTTCCAAATGGTATGAGCGAAGCTGAGCAAAAAGCAATTTACCGCCCACGTCCTGGTAGTTGCTTTACCCCAATGAAATGTGGTGATGGTAAAACGTATGACTTCTGGACCACTTTTACCGATAACCAAATTGATATAAACGTAAAAGTAGAAGCCGGTGTTGCGTATTTAAATAACGTACTCACTAAATTTTCGGCTAACAATGTAAATATTATTCGTTTAGATGCGGCGGGTTACGCTATTAAGCAAGCTGGCACTAACTGCTTTATGCTTGATGAAACGTTTGGCTACCTAGATAACTTATCTAAGCAAGCAAACGATTTAGGCATGGAAACCATTGCAGAAATTCATAGCCATTATCAAACTCAGGTAGAAGTGGCAAAACGCGTAAATATGGTTTACGACTTTGCGTTACCACCGCTTATTTTACACAGCTTATTTAACAACGATGTAGATGCACTGCTCAAATGGTTACAAATTTCGCCACGTAATTGCTTAACTGTACTTGATACACATGACGGTATTGGCATTATTGACGCAGGTCCAATGGGCGACAAACCAGGGCTATTAAATGCACAGCAGATTGATAACCTAGTAGAAACAATGCACGCCAACAGCAACAACCAAAGCCGCCAAGCTACGGGCGCTGCGGCGAGTAATGTCGACTTATATCAAGTTAACTGTACGTACTACAACGCATTAGGCGCTAAAGACTTTGATTACTTACTGTCGCGTGCAATTCAATTTTTTGCTCCAGGTGTACCACAAGTTTATTACGGCGGCCTATTTGCTTGCGAAAACGACATGGAATTACTGACAAATACAAATGTAGGCCGTGATATTAACCGCCCATATTTAGATGCAAATATAATCGACAAAGCCTTAAATAAGCCTGTAGTAAAAGGTTTAATTGAATTAATTAAAATTCGCAATTCACACCCTGCATTTGCAGGTGAATTTAGCGCCCAAGGTGAAGGCAGTATGTGTTGTTTATCGTGGCAACTAGATGAGCAAACTATTTCACTTACTGTTGATTTTAAATTACGCCATGCACTTATTACGCAGGTAAATGGTGATGAAGAAACAACGATTAACTTAAATTCATTTTTAGCTTAATGTTATAAAAGTAATTTACAAACGCCATGTAAAGCAAAAGCCAAGCTTAAGTAGCTTGGCTTTTTAACACATAAAACTATTACAAGGTTTGTAAGCTAACTACTCGCACCAATCTCTAATTCGTAACTGACTTCCTGAGTTTTTTCTTCTTTAGAAATAAATAATTCGGCGGCTATAACGCCTTTTTCTTGGCTGTTTTGATGAATGGTGGTGAGGCGAGGCACAAACCGGGCTGCTTCATCAATACCATCAAAGCCCACAATACGCAGTTCTTCACCTATTTTTATGCCTTGTTTTATTGCTTCTCGCATTGTGGCAAGCGCAATTAAATCACTCATACAAATAATAACGTTAGGACGAGGGGAGGCACTTAAAACCTCTTTAGCAGCAATATTAGCAAAACGCTCGCTACTTTCAGGAATGTTCCAAATACGATCGTCAGCTACCGTAATATTTGCCTCGCTTAAAGCGCGTTGATAACCACGTAAACGTTGATGCGAAATAGATTGTCCGGTTTCAAATTCGTGGTGTTCATACACGCGGCATAATACGTTTTCATCAAGTAATCTAAGCCCTAATATAGCCACTTTATCGCTTTGATTATGCAGTACGTGTTTAGCAATTTCGTAACTTGCTTGCTCGTTATTAATATTTACAGAGGCATTGCGAGCAATATCAAAATCAATTGTCACTACATGTTTAGACACTGTTTTTAACTGCTCAACTAACGCGTTATTACGAGGGCGGCCATAACAAATAAAGCCATCTACCAAGTCGACCACGTTGTTAAGGTTACCGCTATTACCTGAAAACAATAAAACATTAATGCCGTTTTTTTCAAGCACCGAGGTAACACCGCGCATAAAGCTGCTAGCCACAGGGTCCGACACCATGTATTCCACACTATCGGGCAACACTAAAGCGACAATATTAAATGTGCCATTACGCAACGATTGCGCGGCCTTATTGGGCCCGTAATAGCCCAAAGTTTTACACGCTGCAAGAATATCGTCTCGGCGTTTAGCCGATAGCTGATCAGGGCGATTAAACGCATTAGATACTGTCGCGTTAGACACACCTAACTCTTTAGCAATACTTTTTAGGGTCCAGCGGGTTTGCTTACTCATACCAATTCTTTACTAAATACACATGTTAATAAACTAACATATTCAGGGCGTTAGCAAAGTAAAAATTAAGAGTATTTACCTTAGGTGTTTTTATCGTACTTTTTACAGCCCGTTTAATACCTCCTTAGAGCACAGGCGCTTTTTGAAAAGTGTGCAAAGATGATTATATGAGCAAGTTTTTATAGTTTATTCGCTTTGTTCAAGAGGAAATTTTGCTTATCTGGAATATTATTGCTCTTCTCCATTTTGGTGTATTTTTACAATTAACATATCAATTCGCACTTAACTATTTGTTTACACATATTTATTTGATGGCTAAGATAAATGTATCGCAATATTAGGATATTTGTCGGTTTAATAAACGACAATGTCGTAGATAAAATTGATAGCACTATAAGTTGAGTGGGTTGCATAAATGAAGGTTTTAAGAAAAGCGGAACCCAATATCTATTACAAAGCAGAAAGTTTTCATATTGCTGCTCAGGTTTTAAATCAAGCTAATGAAATGCAATATAGAGGATCTCCATTTATTGTAAATGCCACCTTTGCAATTGAACTTTATCTAAAATGTTTTGATGGGCAAACTGTTTTTAATCAACCATCAGAGTACTGCGAGGGTGTTACCAAATATGAGAATGTAACTAGTGAAGGTAGCAACAGAGGGCATGACCTTGGCAAACTATTTAACCATTTAAATGATGCTAACCGCAAACAAATCAGTAGTGCATTTGAAAAGCGTATAAGTGGAATAACATCAGAAGAATTTTTTGAAAAATACCGTGACCATTTTGTTTCGTGGCGTTATGGTTTTGAGGGTAATGCTACTGTTTATTCTCCATCAGAAATATTAGTAATGCTAGAAGTCTTAAAAGAGAGTGCATCGCAATATATATAGTGCTAACAAGCACTTTAAACGGAACAAAAACAGTTGGCTGTTTCGCTCCGCTAAACAGTTATAGCCAACAACTTTTGTCCGCTTAAGCGGGCGATAGGTACGAATGTTAAGCTCAAGGGGTTGACGTTTTTTCTGTCACTTATGATAAGGATGTTTAAATGAAAAAATTTATTATTTTTGTGTTGATGATTGCTTTTAATTCGCAGGCAGTTGTTAAGCGCCATGATATTAAGCCTGAGCTGTACGAACTAAAAAATGCTCCAGAATACTATGTAGATATGCCCTTTGAAGGGACAGCTGTTTTAATAGATAAAAATTGGTTGTTAGCTCCCGCACATGTAATTTACACATTTTATTATGATTATCTTGGAAAACCTATAGAAGTAGGTGGTATCGAAAATAAAATCGATAAAATAATTTTTCACCCAGAATATGTCCAAGACCAAACTGACTGGGGGGATAATGATCCTCAACCATTGATGGATTTTTTAAATAGCCATAGCGATATAGCATTAATTAAACTTACCGATTCAGTAGATCATATTAATCCAATTAGACGTTTTTCTGGAGAAACTGAATTAGGCCTCGAAGTTACTGTATACGGTAAGGGAGCGGTAGGTAATGGTTTAACTGGAGAATTAAGAGAGACAAAAAACGCCGGTTTTTTAGAAAAAGTTTACAACTGGTTTCGACAAAAATTTACAGACTTGGCACCGACTCAAGAATTTAGGCAGCTTAATTATTACAACAATGTTATCACTAAAGTTGATGAACGCTGGATTAGATTTAAATTTGACGCAGACGAAACTGCTCTACCTTTGGAGGGGACTATTGGCTCTGGGGATAGTGGAGGTCCTGCAGTCATATTTACCGAAGATAAGCCAATCTTAGTAGGTTTAGCCAGCTGGGTGGAAATAGACTCTGCGTTAAATCAATTCATTCCCGGAAAATATGATTCAGTCGCAGTTTTTGTCAGAGTGTCATCCTTTAATGAATGGATCGATAAAGTAATAATAGAAAATGGCCATTAAGGTACAGAGTTGCAATAACATTGCACCGGCAAGAAGATTAAAAGGAAAAATATAAATGGCTAATTTTACTTCGTTCCATATTATAACCAATCATGTATTGCTCTGCGCTTTACTACTATCACCAATTATAAATGCTGCACAAGAACCCACTCTACCTACTACACCTGAGCAGTGGCGCAGCATAACAGAGCGCGATATTAACGCGGCTTATAGTATTACTGCACAAAATCATCCAGGTATGTTTGATGTTAATAACCCAACTTTTCCTGATTTATTAAAACAAGCAAAAGCAGAGGCGCTTGCACTCTCGTCACAAGCGAGTGGGCCGCAGGCGCATGTTGCGTCAATTGCACGTTTTAGTACTGTGTTACAAGATGGTCATGCTGGTGCGTTTTCAAGCGTAGATAGACCCGCGCGCCGCTGGCCCGGCTTTAGAGTTGTATGGCGAGGTGATGCGCTAAAAGTGTATTACAGCGAAACCAACAATATTAGTAAAGGCGACGTTGTAAGCCAATGTGATGGGCAAAGCACTGATACCTTAATGCGTGAGAGAATATTTAAGTTTCATGGTGAAGTTGCACAACCTGGGCATTGGTGGCAGCAAGGTTGGCGGTTACTAATTGACGAGGGCAATCCATTTTTAACCCCTCTAAAAAAATGTGAATTTGTTAAAGCCAATAGCGATACCTATACACACGTATTAAATTGGTCAGTAAGGCCTAAGTCAGCAAGCAAGTATTTAGAAAATGCTTATAACGGTGATGAGCTTCCCATTGATTTAACGTGGCGTGAAAAAAACATTGCTTGGATTGCTATGCCTAGCTTTTCATCAACAGATAAACAAACTGCTGCATACAATAAAGTGTTTGAAAAAATAAAACAGCAGCGTAGCAAGTTACTTACTGCAAAAGCCGTGGTATTAGATTTGCGTCATAACCAAGGTGGCTCATCTTATTGGAGCTCACAAATAGCCAAAGAATTATGGGGTGAAAAGGTAGTAGAACAAAAAGCAAATGATAAATCTCAAAACACGCAAGTGTGGTGGAGAGCATCAAAAGATAATACCGATCATGTAGTGTCTTTATTAGAGATTGTAAAAGATCAGCCTGAATTATTGAAAATAGTTAAAACCGTAGCAGCTGGTATGGCTTTATCACTTAAAAATGATGCCCCATTTTATGTAGAACAAGAAACTAATACGCTAAATAATATGCCACAAAATCCTTTAACTAGTGACTTTAAAACCAAGGTGTTTGTTATTGTTCCGCCGCAGTGCGCCAGTGCTTGTTTAGATGCGCTTGATAAGTTTAAGCTTTTTGAAAATACAACGTTATTCGGTGCGCCAAGCAGTGCTGATTCTATGTATATGGAAGTACGCTTAGCTGATTTACCTTCAGGGTTGGGGAAAGTGATTGTACCTAACAAAGTATACGTAAACAGAGCGCGAGGGGCAGGGTCTTACTACAAGCCAGATATTGCGTATAACGGCATTGATTGGACAATTAATGTGTTACTTGAGCAGATTAAAAACCTGTAACTTGTTTTAGTAACTCAAGCTAGCAACTAGGTTATTACTTTGTAAATACGCTCAATTGTTCTTCAAGCCAAAGCATAAATGCACTTACGCGTTTGGGTAAGTGACGCCTATTCGGGTACAAAATATTGATTGGTAGGTCGGGCATCGCGTATTGAGGCAAAACCTGTATAAGTTCGCCAGATTCAAGGTATTTACTTATACCGTGAATAGGTGATTGAATAAGCCCGAAACCACTCAGTACTGCGCTTAAATATGCCTCTGAGGAGTTAACAGTAAGCTGGCTTTTCATCGTTATTGATTGCAATTGATTATTGCTATCTAAATATTCGAAACCCGGATCAGGGATACCAAGTGTTTGACTGTAGCGAACAATGTAATGATTTTTTAAATCGTTAAGAGTTTTAGGTAAACCATGATTTTTTACATAATAACGGCTTACGCAATTTAAAACTTTAAAGCTGCCCAAACGTCGTGCAATTAACGATGAGTCGGTAAGTTCGCCCACTCTTACTACGCAATCAAATCCTTCTTTAATGACATCTACTCGTCTATCGGAGCTGCCAAGTTCTATTTCAAGATTTGGGTGCATTTTTAAAAACGAACTTAAGTTTGGAATTATGGTATCTCGACTAACAGCTTGTGGCATATCTACACGTATTCGGCCTGTTAAACCTTTATCCTCACTTACAAATAAATTTTTTAAATCGTCAGCGTCGCTGATAATTCCCAGTGCACGTTGATAAAATAGCTCACCGTCTGAAGTCATATTTACGGTGCGTGTAGTACGGTGTAATAAACGCGTATTTAATGTACTTTCGAGCATGGTTACTGCTTGCGATACACTTGACTTAGGAAGATTTAAGCTTGTTGCTGCTTTAGAAAAACTACTGAGTTGCGCTACTTTAATAAAAATACGTATTGCATTTAGGTCTTTCATAATACCGTTTATTGTTCGTTTATTTTGAACAGTGTAACTCTTTTCAGCCTGTTTATCTTTGTTGCTTGAAAAAATATACTGGCTTGGCAGTTATTTAACTCCCCGCATTTATTTTCAACAGGATATAACAATGAACAAACGAATTGCAGTGATCACCGGTGGTAATCGTGGGCTTGGTAAAAGCACGGTGCTTTGCCTTGCAAAGCAAAATGTCGATTGCATTTTTACTTATCGTCGTCATGAAAAAGAAGCAAAAGAGGTTGTAAAGCAAGTACAGGAGCTAGGCTCTAAAGCGGTTGCATTGCAATTAGATGTAAGTGATATGCTCGGCTTTGAGGATTTTGCACAGCAACTACAAAATGTCCTGCGGACTCATTGGCAACAAAGTGAGTTTGATTACTTAATTAATAATGCAGGGGTGGGGCTTACTAGCAGTTTTGTAGACACAAGTGAATCAACTTTTGATACGTTAATAAATATTAACTTAAGGGGAGTATTTTTTGTTACCCAAACATTGTTACCCTTTATAAAACACGGTGGTCGTATTATTAATTTATCAAGTGGTTTAACGCGTTTTTCATTACCCGGTCATATTACTTATGCAATGACCAAAGGTGCAATAGAAGTAATGACAAGGTATTTAGCTAAAGAACTTGCACCTAAAAATATTACGGTAAATGTTGTAGCCCCAGGTGCAATTGAAACCGACTTTGGTAATGGCGCCGTTCGTGATAACGATGAAGTAAATGCGTTTATTACATCACAAACGGCAATGGGCAGAGTTGGTGTAACAGACGATATAGGGCCTATGATTGCTAACTTATTAGCGGACGAAAACCGTTGGATGACAGGTCAACGGCTTGAGGTATCGGGCGGTATGTATATGTAATCATACCAACCGGCAGGAATCTTTGAGCAATTTAGTGAATTAAATTTCACTATAACGTCGCTGAAATTTTTATTTAGAACAACTAGGGTCTGTTGATCTTTCAAGGTTAAATTTGCAGCAGTCTGTTTGGTATTTAGGCAAGGCAGAGCCTATGTGGTGTGGTTATTCCCCATAAATGGGCGATAACGTAGCATTAATGCCAAACAGGCGCTGCCCAAAGGGTTCTTTCTTGGGGCTATTTACTCTTTGTTGCTCGGTTTTTACTTAGCCCACTAGGTTACAAACCTCGCGCCGCGATTAAATAGCCCCTAGTTTGAAAAAATTTTAATCCGCAAAGATCAACAGACCCTAGGTACAAAAATTTTTGCCTAGTTATAGCGTAATTTTCTTAACGTTAAATAGACCCCATATATAAACAGATTGGTACCATTTATTAAAAAATTATGACTTTAGACAATAAAAAACCGCTCAGTGAGCGGTTTTTTGCATTTTTTACTAAAGGAAATTTAGTTAGAACGTGTAACGAGCACCAATTGAGTAACGAGGACCGTATTGATTAGCAAATAAGAACTGCTCTTCGTAACGTCCGTAACCTTCTTCGGTTGCATTATTTAAGTTTATGCCATCAAAAAATACCGTTACGTTTTCGTTTACATCGTAGTTAACGCTCATATCCCATTGGCCATACGCTTTAGCATATTGCGGAGGCGCATCAGCTGAACCTTGCGCTTGGCCAACACCAATTAGGTATGAGTCGCGCCATGCATAAGTAATTTTAACTGATAGGCCGTCTTTTTCGTAAAAGCCTTGGAAGTTAGCTGAGTCACTTAAGCCTGTAAGCGGTGCTTGTTGATCAAGGCTTTCGCTATCAAATTCAACGTCGCCATCTACAAACGTTGCGTTAACACCAACACCAAAACCGGTTTCACCAATTAAGTGCTGAACAGCTACTTCAAAACCATCTACCGATTTACTGTCGGTGTTTTGTGGTTGGCTAATATTCCATGTAATTAGCGGATCGTCGCTGTTTGGTTCAATAACGCCATTTGCATTGCCGTAACCGCTGGCAATCATTTGTGCAAAAATAGCGTCGGTTGTTGCTTGCTCACCACGTGATTCAATATCGCTTACGGCTTGTAAGTAACGAGGGCCGTTTAAAATATCGTGCAAGCCATCAATAGTGGTTTGCGTAATGGTGGTTTGAATAAAGTTATCAACATCTTTTTTAAAGTATCCAACAGACGCGTAGCTACCTTCTGCGTAGTAATACTCAAATGATAAATCAAGGTTTGTTGATACAAACGGCAATAAGTTTGTATTACCTTGGCTACCTGTGCGAGAACCTGGTTTTGGGCTGCCTGTTAAACTACGGCCACCGGCTAAATTACCTAGTGGTGCACGCGACATTGTTTTACCCCAAGATACGCGAGCTACTACGTCTTCAGTTAAATCAACACTTACGTCGATTGAAGGTAGTAAAACATCGTAATCACCTTGTTGTTCTAAGAAGTTATCATCGCCGCCCGCAGCGTATTGCATGATCCACTCTGAAGCGCTGATCCAGTTAACTTGATCTTCAACGCGTTGACGTACAGTACTGGTTACGTCTGTTTGCTCATAGCGTAGGCCTGCATTTACTTTTACGTAGTAGTTACTTACGTCAAACTCCCAGCTTGATTGAACATAAAAGCTATTAGTGATTTCTTCTACGTAGCTTTCGCTGTCAATACCATCCATATATGCATTTGCGGCGTATGCATCGCCGCCTGTCACATCAGCTGTTAAGTA
Source organism: Pseudoalteromonas sp. SR41-1 (assembly GCF_014164015.1). NCBI lineage: Bacteria > Pseudomonadati > Pseudomonadota > Gammaproteobacteria > Alteromonadales > Pseudoalteromonadaceae > Pseudoalteromonas > Pseudoalteromonas sp. SR41-1. The sequence goes on along the minus strand of NZ_JACJEK010000001.1, from coordinate 214,833 downwards.
AGCAATTTGGCGCGCAACAGCTTCGTCAAAATCGTAGGTATAGTAGTAACCAGGTTGTAAGTCACTGCCGCCCCCTTCAAATTGATCTAAAAGGCCCGATGTATCGTGACGGGTAAACATGCCGTCTGGGAATATTTCTGTATATGATGGGTTAAAACCTGGGCCACCTACTAAACCACTCCAAGCGGTGTAACCACCTGTGTTTTGTTCTGTACGTGATGCGCCAAATTTAACTTTAACTAAACCAATGTCATAGCTTTCGTTATACCATGTTGTGTGTAGCTGTAATTGTTCAATGTTTGATTCACCCGGCGAGTGAGTAAACTGACTAAAGTTTGAATCAATTTCGCCAGGCGTTAATTCACTTGTGCCATTTAACCAATTAACTTGTGCACTAGGTACTTCGCCCGTGCGGTAATCATAAATTTTATTAGCTAGCTGATCAGACCCTAAAATTACTTGGCCTGCACTTCCCAGCCCGTTGTCGGCGCCGTTATCGGTTTCGTTTTTAGAGTCGTGGTAATCAAGCTCTACGTGCCACGTGTCGCTAATTTCCCAATCTAGGTTTAAACCAAGAGAGCGGGCTTTTACTTCTGTAGTGCCTTTATTAGCTGTGAATGACGCGTCATTACCGCTAATGTCTGCATATACTGCAGTGCCATTTTCATCTAGTTCGTAGCCATTTATATTGCTACCAAAGTCGTTCCAAATACCCCAACCAATGCTTTGAGAGCCGGTAACAGCTTTACTTGCTGTGTAATCAAGTGTTGCTACAAAGCCATCGACCGGTGCGTATTGAAAAGTAACTTGCCCATTTGTACGTTCACGCTCTACATCTTCAATAGAGTAGTTCATGTCTTTAGGGAAGTAGTAGTTACCTGCAGAATCTGTGCGGTTATCAACTACGTTGCTGCTATCTAATTCAGGTAAGTCTACGTTTGCCTGCCAGCCTTGAATATTGGCACTTTGTTTTTGAAAGTCACGCTCTTGGTGCGAAAACGAAAAACCAAAGCCAAAAGTGTCATCTACAAAGGTATTGCTGTAAACAGTAGAAAACTCTGGTGTTACGTCATCGCCAGCTTCGTTCGACGAGTCGTGGTTTGCTTTAACGGTTGCTGAAAAATTTTGACCTGGCTTTTGAAAAGGTCGCGCAGTAGAAATATTAACCGTTGCACCTAAGCCACCGCTTGGCACGTCTGCACGAGCTGTTTTAAACACTTCAAGCGCACTTACGCCTTCAGAGGCAACGTTTTCAAGGTTATACGAGCGTGTATAACCTGTGCCCGGCATTTGGCGGCCATTTAAGGTAATCAAGTTAAACTCTGGACCAAAACCACGTACTGTAATTTGGCTACCTTCACCGTTAGCGCGGCTTACCGATACACCGGTAATACGCTGTAATGATTCTGCTAAGTTTGTATCTGGGAATTTACCCATTTCTTCAGACGAGATAGCATCTACAATACCCGAAGAGTCGCGTTTCATATCCATAGAACGAATAAGTGAACCACGAATACCTTTTACTTCAATAATTTCTACATCAGGCTTTGCTGATATGTCTGCTTCTGCAGCGATAGCTGTGTTTAATGTGCTCGCAGCAATGATGAGAGACACAGAAGCCGCAAGTTGGCTTTTTTTAAAATTGAATGTGTTCATAATAGCTCTGCTTTATAAAATGTTGTTGTGTAGCAATAGGCGCTAAGCGCCCATTGGTGTGTGTTTTATGGATTTGCAATAATCACGTTATCTATACGGTAAAGCGCGCCATCGCCCATGTCCCAGCTAGGAAAAACCATAATTACGTTTAATGCGCTAATGTCTAAGCCTGCATCAAACAATTGCTGAAGAGGGAAGGTGTATGTTTGCCATTCGCCCGTTACAGGTGCTTGGCCTTCAACACTGCTTGATAAAGCAAGCTCTACTGCGCTTGATGTACCAATTGATTCAATTTTAAATAGCCACTGAGCATCAATATTTGAAGGGGCTGATACAACTTTCATATCAAATTGAACTACACCATTTTCAAGTATTGCAGAGGCATCAAACGATACGTCTTCATCAGCTATAAAGCCCATTACTGTAGCAGTAGAACCAATGCTAAATTGCGCTACTGCGCCATGCGCGTCATCATCGGTTTCTGTTGTTGGTGTAGAGCCACCACAACAATCCCAAATACTCCATTGCTCGGCCGCTGCATCTTTAAATACAGTAAGCTCACCCGTTGCAGCTGGCGCTGCATTTGGATTATAAATTTTAACGTTATCTACACGGTAAACAGAGCCTTCACCTGCACCCCATGCTGGGAAAATCATTAATACATCTATAGTACTTACATCTAAGCCAGCAGCTGCAAGATCAGAGAGTTTAAATGTATATGTTTGCCACTCGCCAGTAACTGGTGCTTCGCCTTCAACACTTGCCGTTAATTCAAGCTCTACTGCAGAGTCACCTTCATTTGACTCAACTTTAAACAACCACGGTGTAGCTGGATCGCTAGGCGCTGAGGTTACTTTTAAATCAAATTGAATAACACCTTCATCTAAAATGCTACTAGCATCAAACGATTCGCCTGCGCCACCTGACGATGTGCGGCTATTAAAGCCCATTACAGTAGGCTCTGCACCAATGCTAAATTCTGCGGTTAGACCATGTTCTTCATCATCCATGGCTTCAACTGGGGTTGAGCCACCACAACAATCCCACATTGGCCATGCTAGATTTTGCTCATTTTCAAAAATAGTAAGCTCAGGTGATACGCCTAAGTTATCTTGAGTAATCTCAACATCGTCAATTAAATAAACAGCGCCTTCACCTGCGCCCCATGCTGGAAACACCATGATCACATCAATTGCGCTAATATCTAAATCTGCAGCATCTAAATCTTTTAGTAAAAATGTATAAGTTTGCCATTGGCCAACAACAGGGCTTACGCCTTCAAGACTATCTGTAATCGGCATTTCTACTGCGCTAGAACCTTCATTACTTTCAAGTTTTACAAGCCAAGCTGCATCAGCTGTGCCTGGTGCATTTGTTACTTTCATTTTAAAGCGAACGTAACCTTCATCCAGCATTGGAGATGCATCAAACGGGCTGGCTTTTCCTGCTTCGTCAGTAATAAAAATCTCACGGCTAATAAAGCCCATTACAGTGGGTTCTGCACCTACTACAAATTCAACTACATCACCTTGGGTTTCATCTGCAACAATAGCGGGAGTAGAACCACCACAACAATCCCATGCAGGCCAATTTGGATTAAATGATTCACCAAAAATAGTTAGTGGTGTTGCAATGCCTGTCGAAGGTGGACTAGGGATTGGTGCATCGCCTTCAAGCAACGCATCGTCTAAGCTATTGTAACCTGGGCGAATAGTTTCACAGCCTTTACCTGTTTCAGAGTTTGATGCACATTGATAAACACGTACGTAATCAATAGCAAAGGTTTGGCCATTTTCAAATGCGCTAGCGTCTACACCTAAATCATTAACGTTTTCAGGCCAGTCGCCGCCTACTGCTAGGTTTAGCAATAAGTGAAAGTCTTTATCAAATGGTGCGCTATCCCAGTGCGTTGTAAGTTCGCCAGAACCTTGTTCAAAGTATTCTGCAAACCAACCACGATGTTTTAGGCCTACAGCCTCACCACTTGCATTAGTACGCACTTCTGATTGACGCTGAGTTGCATAAAGGTAACCGTCTACGTACCAGCGAATTTCACCTTCTTGCCATTCAACAGCATACGTGTGGAAATCATCTGCTGGATTAGTATCTTCAGGGAATTTGTATTCTTGCCCTGTGTAGCTGTTATCTGGCCATGAGCGTCCGTAATGAAGTGTGCCATGGATACTAGACTCTATACCGCCATCTTCATCTGGTGTTTTAAGGTTTACTGATTCTAAAACATCTATTTCGCCAGAACGAGGCCAAGTGCCGTAAACTTCATCAGTTGGCAGCATCCAAAATGCTGGCCAGCTACCTTGTCCTGATGGAAGTTTGGCGCGCACTTCAAAGCGACCATATGTAAAGTCGGCGTTGTAACGCGTATTTAAGCGCGCTGAAGTGTAAGGTTTTTCTGCACCTTCTTCAGCGGGTAGGGCAACAATGTTTAACACACCGTCTGCAATAAATGCATTTTGCTCACTGTCGGTGTAACACTGTTTCTCGTTGTTACCACCGCCATCGCAGTTTAATTCATAGTTCCATTTGTTTGTATCAATGGCTGAGCCTTCAAACTCGTCGCTCCAAACCATTTGCCAATCTGATACTGGCTCAGAGGCATCTACATTTTCAAAATTTGATTTAGTGGCAGAGTCACCACCACAGCCAGCTAACGTAACTAAAGAGATAGCGGCAAGTAAACGTGTAATGTGCGTTGTTTCAATGTTCATAACTGAACCCCGGTTTCAACAGATTATTGTCAGATTAATTGTTTTTTGAGCTTTGTTTTTCATGCTGTAAGCGCTTACATTCTAGATTGTGTTTTGTAAGCGCTTACAAATGATATTGTGGAGTACGCAAATGGTCAACATATTTGTTTATTTTATTTACAATTAGTTTACGGTAAGACCAGTTTACCAATTTTAGATTGTATATAAATTGCAATTTATACAATTAGTTATGTTGTTTGTGTTTTTTGATGGGAGCGTGAGCGGAATATTTTTTACGTCAAAAAAGTAGGAAAGGACTTAACAATTAAAAGGTTAGTTACAGGTATATTTATAGTATTTAAGGAGTATTTTGTTTATACCAATCTACATAAAAGCAATTTTAAGTGGATTGGTATTGTAAGAGATAAAATATGCTTGTTTTTACTCGTTTTTACTTGTTTTTACTTGTTTTTAAAAGGCATTGTAAGTAACCTCAAAAGGGACGCATTTTGCTTTTGGCTTGGGTATTCTTTTAAGCCAATATTTATATCTGCGTCGGCTTTTTTTGCTTTATCTTTATAGCTACCAAATAATTTATCCCACCAAATTACACTAAAACCATAGTTTGAGTTAGTTTCACTAACCACTTGGCTATGGTGAATTCGATGCAAAATTTGCGTCATTAGTATTAAACGCAGTGGTTTTTCAATGGCATTAGGTAGGCGTATATTTGCATGATTAAATAGTGCTAAACCATTAAGTGCTATTTCAAAAATAAGTACCGCAATGGCAGGTACGCCAAGAGCTGTTACTGCAATGAGTTTTATAAGTATGCTCAGCACAATTTCGATAGGATGAAAGCGCAAGCCTGTACTGGTATCTACATGTGCATCGGCATGATGTACGCGATGTAAGCGCCATAAAATAGGCACTTGATGAAATAATCTATGCTGCCAGTAAATTAATATATCGAGTAAAAGTATGCTCAATATAATAATTAAACTGCTTGGTAGGGCTATTTGATTAAATAAGCCAATGCCGAGCTCTTGATTGTAAAGTGCCACGGCGGTTAACCCAATAGGGACCACTAAGCGCGCAATAACTGATGAAGCAAACACTAACCCAAAATTAGCAAACCAACGTGTTCTGTTTTTAATAGGTGCTTGGCGAGCTGGCTTTTGCCATTCAAGCAGCATCATTATAATTAAAATACTAAAAAAGCAGCCGAGTCGCCACCATACTTCATTAGTCATTTATTACCTCAGAATTTGCACTGCTAGGCATGTTTTCAGCTGCTTTGTTAGCATCGGCTTCTTGTTGCTTAAGCGTGTGATAACCGCCATGTATACGGGTAAAAATAGTTATGCCACACGCAATAGCAAAAATGCTCGCCATAACCGCAAAGTGCTGCGGCCAAATACAAAATGCAATAAATAGCGCTATTGTTTCAGTGCCTTCGGTTAAGCCGTTTAAGTAGTAAAAGCTTTTATATTTAAATTGCGGTTTTTCGAGTTTAAATTTTTCGGCGGCAATCGCAAAAGCTAAAAAGCTTGAGCCCGTACCAATAAAAGTGGCAAGTAATAACGATCCCGCTATCGCGTTTTGCTCAGGGTTTGCCAAAATAAAGCCAAGCGGAATAGCCGCGTAAAATAAAAAGTCGAGTGTGATATCTAAAAAGCCACCCGCGCTTGAACTTTGGTTTGCGTAGCGTGCTAATGCGCCATCAAGTCCATCTAAAATTCGATTTAAAGCAATGGCAACTAATGCCCCGTACCACATTTCAAATGCCAGTAATGGCACGGCTAATAAGCCAACTAAAAAGCCAACCACAGTGAGCTGATCGGCAGTTATGCCGCGTTTATGCATAAGCATAACCACAGGTGTTAACAGTGGCTTAATTACAGGGGTGATAAATTTGTCTAGCATGTTTGTTGCCTTATGCGTATTAAAGCCACGAATTAAAGTGCGCTATTTAAAGTAATTAGTTTGCCATTTGCAGCGTCGGCATCGCTATGGTCGTGAGTTACCATAATTGCAGGTAGCTTATGATCGCGTATTTGGCTAAACACGAGTTCGCGTGTATCAACACGCAGTTGGGTGTCGAGTTTGCTAAAGGGTTCGTCGAGTAAAATGGCTTTAGGTTCGCTCAGCAGCATACGTAATAATGCAACACGGGCTTGCTGCCCGCCCGATAAGTTATCGGGGTGGCGATTACCCATATCTTTAAGACCTACTTGCTCAAGTGCGTGTTCTATTTTTTCAAGGCGTTGTTTTTTATTACCTTTGGGCATTGCAAAGGCAATGTTACCAGCAACAGTTAAATGAGAAAATAATAAAGCGTCTTGATAAAGCACTCCAATATGGCGCAAGTGTGGAGGGGTGTTATCGATATTTTGACCATTAAGCCACACCTCACCATTGGCCTTAAAGCTACTTGGTAAAGTACCCGTAAGCCAATTTAATAAGCTTGATTTACCACTGCCTGATGGGCCCATAATAGTCAGAATTTCACCGCCATTAACTTGCTCGTTTAAGCTAAGTAACAGCTCATTTTGGCGATAAAGCTGACAATTTTTAATCTGTAACGATGACTGCATTAAAAAACCTTAACCCTGATAGTGTTAAACATGGGTGCTTTAAATATGTGCACGTTTAAACACGTGCACTTTTGAAAAAATATTTAGGTAAACCCCATGCCAGTATAAATCCAATAAGCGGCAGTGCCATTTGCATAATAGCGTACACGGCACTGGTGCGTCTGCTTGCGCCATTGGCAAGCGTAACGGCTTCGGTTGTTATTGTGGCTATACGCCCGCCGCCAGCTAAAAGCGTGGGGAGGTATTGTCCAAAACTAATAGCTAAGCCCAGTGCGGCTGCAATTAAAATAGGGGCAAACAACTGAGGTAGTTTTACTTTAAAAAACACCTTACATGGCGCTGCGCCTAAGCTTGCTGCAACATGAGCAAAACGAGGGTCTAAACGTCTATAGCTGCTCGCAAGTGACAAAAACACATAAGGCAGCACAAATAGTAAATGCGTAAGTACTACATTAAAAAATGCGGCTTGGTTATTTACCAGTTGTTGTATCCATACTAGCCCAAATAAAAAGGCAATACTGGGCACTAATAACGGTAAGTAAATAATTAAACTGGTAAAACGAGAAATAGGTTTGTCACTCAACTGCTCTGATTCTAAACACAATAAAGTAAGAATAATGGCAAATAGCGTGGTTACTAAACCGATTGCTAGCGTATTAAAAAGCGGGCTGCCCATTTGCATTAGCGCACTTTTAAAATGCAGTAGTGTAAATTGTTCAGGCATTGCATCTGGAAAGCGCCAAAAACCTGCAACCGACCACACAACTAAACCAATAAGTGACAACAGTATAAAGCTAATTACTAATGCGGTGAGTACGACCGTTATTTTTTGCCAATAAAATCCGCCGTATTCGCGCACTCCATTAGTGAGCGAGTCGCTAAATAATACTTTTATGGCTTTTTCTCCGGCAAGCCAAAGGGCTAACAACCCGCCTGTAACAGCCAGTTGTAATAAAGCACCTGCTGAGGCTTTAATACGCAGGTTTAAATCAACATCGTTAAACCAATGCATTATTGCAACGGCCAACGTGGGTGGTGTATTTGGGCCTAAAATGAGTGGCATTTCTACACTGGCACTTGCATAGGCAAGCACGGCTAAAAGCGGCAAACGCAACAGCGGATAAAGACTTGGCAGTATTACTTTAAAAAAGGCGGTCATTGGACAATAACCCAAGTTAAGCGCAACCTTATGTTGTTGGCGTAATTTTTTGCCAAGCTCAGGTTGAGCAAGTACGCCCAGTGCCATTAATAATAAAAAGGGAAGCTCTTTTAGTGTTAAGCCTAAAATAATACTAATACCGAATGAATCATGCGGAAACATGCCGTTTGGCGCAAGTTCCCAGCCGCTTAACCAAGGCGACGCTAAGCGTGAAATCATACCTGAAGGGGCAATTAAAAACCCCACCGCAATAGCCGCGGCGGCATGAGGTATCACTAATATAGGGCTCAATAAACGCTGAATTCGGTTGAGCCACGGGCTATTAAAAAACGCAGCTAAAATCATTAAGGTAATGATAAATGCAAGCAAAGTACTTATTAAGCCCGTTGCAACGCTTAAGGTAACCATTTGAGTAAGGCCAGGTGTTTGCCAAAGGGCATTAAAACCTTGCAAGCTAAACGTTGTTTGCTCAAGTACGGGCGCATAACCAAAGGCAGGCAGCAATACGCTAATTAAGCCACCAAGTACGGGTAGTATAAGTAAAGCGAGTAAAAATCGCGGGCTAAATTTTACAATGCGCGTAAACATATCGGTGCTGCACTGCGTTGTTGCTTTGGTATTTACAGGTACACTTTTTGAAATAACGCTCATTGACTTACTCCATAACGGGTTTGCCAACCTTGCATAATGGCGTTTACCCAGCTTGGATGAGGTTCGCTCAATGTGCGTTTAATACTGTTTAAAGGCAGTGCACTTGGATGCGGTTTAGCTGTTTTAAATAAGGCTTGCTGTTCAGGCGTTAACGTTGATTGAATAAGTACGCTTTTATCGCCCCATATATGCGCTTTTTGTTTTTGAGCTTGCGCTTCAGGGCTGAGTAAAAAATTAGCCACTAATTGTGCACTTTGCTGGTGGCTTGCATTGTAAGGGATTGCCACAAAATGGGTATTACTTAAACTGCCATCACTCATTGCGTAACTGCGAATGCTGTTTGGTAAATCATAGCGTTTTACAGCTGCCGGTACTTCTGGTGCAGAAAAAGTAAAGGCTAAACTCAGCTCTGTATCGTCCACAAGGCGGCGTATTTGAGCACCACTTTGCATAAAATGAGTGCCACCACGCCAAAGAGTTGGGTGTAATTTATCTAAAAAGTCCCACAGTGGGTTTAACACTTGCGCTGTATTTTTAGTTGTAATTGGTTGGTTTAGCTGCGCTTTAATGTTTTCGCTGCTTTGCTGGTGCAGTACAACTAAGGCGTATTTTAAAAAGCTCATACCTAAAAAGTCAGGCGGCTTTGGGTAGCTAAAGCGACCAGGGTTTTGCGCGCTCCAGTTTAATAATTCGTTTAATGTCGTCGGCAATTTATTGTTTGCCTTACCATTTATTGCAATGCTGTCGTAATAAAACGTAAGTGACGCTTGCCCCCATGGAGCCTCCATACCATTGGTAGGTAAACCAAAGTCAAAGGTTACAGCAGGGTTGTTAGCCGGATCGGTTAATGCAAAGTAGGGGAGTTTATTAGCCCATTCTTTCAAAAGCAGAGAGTGCTCACGCATGGTGGCAAAGTTAGCCCCGTTGATCCACATTAAATCTACGCTGCCTTGGTTGTTATTGTTTGCTGATTTTTCGGCAAGTACACGGCTTACTGCTTCACTGGTATCGCTTAATTTTACATGCACTAGGTTAATGTTGTACTTAGTTTTAACTTGCTGCGCTGCCCATTGAATATAAGCATTTATTTGCGCGTCGCCGCCCCATGCATAAAAGTATACATCTTGATTGCGACCAAGTGCTTGAACTTGTTGCCAGCGAGATCCCTGTTGTGTGTTAATTACTAAATTACTTTTACTATTTGAGTTAATAGCGGGGTTAGCAAACGCAGTGCTTGAAAAAACAGCTAAATTTACGATTGCAAAAACGCAAAACGCGACACAGCAAAAGCTGTATCGCGCCTGTGTTTGCCAAAACTTAATGGCGAACATTTAAATCCCAGTTGTAGTCTAAAAATTTAACTTTCATGTCATCATTCTTAAGTGCTTTTTGCTGAGCGGGTATCAGTTTAAGCGCATCGCTGTACTGCAAGAAAAACTGCTGTAGCGTGTTTGCACCTCTAAAGCCTTTTTCAAAGTCATCGCCGTACCATTTAAATATTGAAGACACGCTTAGCGTATTTTCTTGAGCCATATTGCGTGTCATATCTGATAAAAAGCGCACTGTTTGCTCTTGCAATTGGCTCTCTAAATCAGTGGCTGTATAGGCTTCTTCTCGAAGCGCTGGGCAACCAATACTCGCGCAATTTACTGCAAAGTGAATACGTGGGTCGTTGTATTTACCGCTGCCACGTATTAAACCATGCTCTATATCATCAAGGCTGCGAGTTTTGCCAAGTAATGGCACAAACTCTTTACTCCATGGTGAGCTAAAAAAGCTCCCTAAGTCTTTAATTGACTTAATATCAGGGTACTTAGTCAATATAAGTTCAACAGTCCACGCATTATAAGAATTGATTAAAAAAGCGAGTTGCTTAGGCTTTTTCCACGCGTCAAATTCGCTTTGCGTTACAGCCGTTAACGAATCTAAATACGTTTTTAGCTGTGCATGCTCACGTTTTATAGCAGCGTAATCAACCTCAGTACTGTGATTATGATTAATAGCGACAACATGCTTATTTAACAATGCATTCCAGCTATCGTGCATGTTTTGGGCTTGGGCCGAAAATGACGTTGCAAACGATGTTACAAATAAAGCCGAACCAAGTAGCAATGCTTTTAGAGGTGTTTTAAACATAATTAACCTCGACGCCAAGTGTGGTATTTTTCAAGCAAGTTAAGCACTTTTTCAGGTGCATGAGCGCGTTTCCATTCACCTGCTGCGTATTTGTTACCTTCAGCCCAAGTAGGGTAGCTGTGTATAGTACCGAGTATTTTGTTAAGGCCTAAACCGTGTTTCATTGCCAGTACAAACTCAGCAATTAAGTCGCCAGCGTGTTCAGATACTACAGTAACACCCAATATTTTGTCTTTGCCTTTGGGTGTAATCACTTTAATAAAGCCTTTTGTAGCGCTGTCGGTAATTGCACGGTCTAGCTCTTCAAATACAAAGCGAGTAATTTCGTAATCTATGCCTTTGACTTTTGCGTCTTGCTCGTTTAAGCCAACACGTGCTACTTCTGGGTCAATAAACGTAGTCCACGGAATAACACGGTAATCTACTTTAAACTTTTTAAGATGACCAAATAAGCCATTTACCGCTGCGTACCAACCCTGATGAGCTGCCACATGTGTAAACTGGTATGGACCTACAATATCGCCTGCTGCAAAAATATTAGGGTACAGTGTTTCTAGGTATTCGTTAGTTACTACTGTGCGGTTTGTTTCAATGCCTAGCTCTTCAAGACCGTAACCTTTAAGGCGCGCACTTCTACCAACGGCACATAATAGCTCGTCGTATTCAATATCTATTTCTTTGTCGTTATGTTTAACAACGATATATTTTTTGCCATCGCGAGCTTCACAGCGAAGTGCTTGGTGCGATGTTAAAATATTAACGCCACTTTCGGTTAACGCTTCGTGAGCAAAAGTAGACACTTCAAGATCTTCTTTGATCATGATGCGCTCCGCCATTTCAATTTGCGTAACGCTTGAACCTAAACGTGCAAAGCTTTGTGCTAATTCGCTACCAATTGGACCACCACCAAGTACTACAAGTTTTTTAGGTGCCTCATCTAGCTCTGCAAATTTATTCCACAATGTATCGCTTGTTACATAGCCTGTTTCTTCAATACCAGGTAGTGGCGGTACAAATGGGCGTGCGCCAGTTGCAATAACAATGGTGCGTGCCGTGAGTGTTTGCGTGCCACCGTCGTTAAGTTTAATTTCTACAGTCCACGGGTCTATTAATTTACCGTAGCCTTTTACAACATCTACGCCTAAGTCAGTGTAACGCTCAACACTGTCGTGTGGTGCTACATCTGCAATTACTTTGTGTACACGTGCCATTACTTTTTTGAACGAAAACTGCGGTGTCGCATTTTCTAGGCCGTAGTTTTCACCATGGCGAATTTGTTCTGCAATTTTAGCGCTTTTAATGACTGCTTTACTTGGAACACAACCATAGTTTAAACAGTCACCGCCCATTTCGCCCGCTTCAATAAGGGTTACTTTTGCTTTAACAGCAGCGGCTATATAACTTGTTACCAAACCACCTGCGCCTGCGCCAATAACAATCATGTTACGGTCGAATTTTTTAGGCTTAGTGTAGTTTTTGTATACGCGACGCTTTTTAAACACGTTTAAGATTCCTTTTGCAATGAATGGGAATATACCCAATAAAGCGAATGATAAGATTAAGTTGAATGATAAAATTCCAGATAAGCTTTCTATTTGCGCCAGTTGTGTACCTGCGTTAACAAATACAAATGTACCGGCGAGCATACCTGCTTGGCTTACCCAGTAGTAAGTCCAAGACTTTATTGAAGTAACACCCATTAGTAAGTTGATTAAAAAGAACGGAAACACCGGCACTAATCTAAGCGTAAATAAGTAAAATCCACCTTCTCTTTCAACGCCTGCATCAATGGCGGCTAATCGCTCAGGAAAACGTTGTTTAATAGTGTCACGTAGTAAGTAACGCGATACTAAAAAGGCAAGTGTTGCGCCAATAGTTGAGGCAAAAGATGCAACCAATAAGCCTTCAACTAAGCCAAACAATGCACCTGCGGCAAGTGTTAAAATAGCGGCGCCTGGTAAAGAGAGAGCAGTTACTACTACGTATAGTAAAAAGAACCCACCAATAACGAGTAACGGTGACTGCTCTTTGTATTGGTTAAACTGATCCATCGATCCTTTTAAGCCATCAAGCGTAAGTAGTTGGTGTAAGTCAAAATGAAAGAACAGGCCGACGGCGGCCGCTGCAATCAATAATAGAAATATTTTTTTAATCATGTTCTCTCTCTTAAAAACTATGCGTAAGGGTTAACTTGGCGTTAATTGGCAACTCAGGAAAAGCTAAAGTTGCACCAAAGTAACCGCCTTCAAATACTGGGCGCCAGTTTTTTTGATTCGTCACGTTGTTCACATCTAATCGTAACTTGGTATTAGGCGTAAAAGCATAGCTAGTATTTACGTTTAGGGTGTACTGATCACGAATTTTTACTGTCGCCAAAAAGTCTAATGGGTAACTCTTTGTATATAGACCTGAAAAACCCGTTTGCCATTTCGAATTAATTGAATAATTTCCGTTAAAGCTGAAAGATTGCTCAGGGATGCCCTGAACTTGGCGGTTTGAAGGTGCAAACGCGGTAAAGCTAGGTGCGCCAACACTGGTACCTGCAATAATATCTGGACGTGAGTTGTCAAATGCATCTGCTACTTGCGCTGAATCTTGGCTACTTGCAGAATTATCGTAGCGAGCATCAATATAGCTGTAGCCGGCACTTAACCAATAAGGGTAAGCATCATAGAATACTTGGCTTTCAAAGCCGGTAGTACGAATGCCGGTATTACTACCATCGCGATTACGTAAACTACGACGTTGGCTAAACACTGCACCATCGGCGTACCAATCACTGTCGGTTGGTGCGTATTTTAAACCGAATTCAACTAAGGTATTTTCGGTTGAAAAGTTTTGCGCGCTAATCGTGTTGTCACCACCAAGAGACGTGCCGCCAGCCATGCTATTTGATGTGGCTTCGTTGTAACTTGCTGCACCATAAGTGGTGTAATCACCATTTAATCGGTAATTAAAGCTTACTTGCCCCGAATGTAGCTTATCGTTAATGCTATCGCTCGCTGCAATTTCACCCTCTGGTGCTATTGGGTCGTGCGCGTCTACGTCATAAAAATCAATGCGGTAGCCAACACTTGTATGAAACTTATCTGTCCAATCTGAATCTTGCTGAATAGCAAAACCCGTTTGCCATGAGCGCGAATCGGTAGTGTCTGATAAGTTAAAGTCGCCGCTGCCATCGTTATTAATATCGTACTGACCACCAGGGGATACAAATACACCTGGACTAATTTCAATTAAACGCGCTTGTTGTGCATCAGTTAAAGGAATGCGGCGATTTGAAATTGGGCCAGTTAAATCAATAGGTAGGTCGGCTTCTGTTGTAAATTGGCTGTAGCCTAGCACGCGGTTGTAACGCACATCAAAAGCAAAAATTGTTTGCTGTTCGTTGCTCCATTGGTAAGTCAGTTCGGTACGGTTCTGCGCGGTATCGGCACCATCTATAATTTCAACAAAGCTATTTTGTGCAATTTCTTCGCGTTGTAAGTGCTGAAAATACGTAATGTTTTTTATTGATGCGTTGTTTGAAAGTTCACGCTTATAAATACTGTGTAGTAAATAAGTAGTGGCTTCGTTTTGATTGTCAGGGTCGGTAAGTACTGTACTACGGTCTATTTTTACTTGCCCAGTAGGTGAAACAATAGAACCTGCCGCTGGAACTGTACTGCCATTTACTTGCACGCCTTGGCCGGTAATATAAAGGCCATTATCTATTAGCGCTTGAGTAGGGCGGTTAATACCTGCGTTATCGGTAAATTCAACTTGGTATAACTCAAAGTTAATATCCCAGCTGCTCTTGTCATCAGGTAACACCCTAAGTGCTGCAAATAGGCTGTCGCTTTTCGTGCCCGAAAAGTCGTAGTAACTGCCGTTATCAATGTGTTCAGCGCTTACTCTAAAACCTACTTTGTCTTTTACTATAGGTGCACTGTAATCAACTAAAACACTGTACTGATCCCATCGTCCTGCCGATACCGTTGCTTTGCCTTTACTGTCGTCAGTTGATGCTTTTTTAGAATGTAAGTTTACAAAACCACCGTTGCGTTGGCTTGAACCAAATAATACCGGTGGCGCGCCTTTTACTACATCTATTTGTTCTATAGAGTTGAACGATAACGGCACACCAAAGCCATTATTACCTGCTTGGCGGCGTGTATCATCTTGGAAAAGCTCACCTAGTTGCCCACGAATAGTAGGTAAACTTGGTGCCCCAAAACCACTGGCTGAATAGGTATTAGGGCTGACTGCAAGTACGTCTTGTAAAGTTGTAATATTGAGTTGTTCTATTAACTCGCTTGAAATTGGTGTTACCGAACGGGCTATATCTCGTAGAGCTAAGTTGTCGCCAAAGGGGCCGTCTACAGTGGCATTTTTAACCGAAAGACCTTGAGATTTAATAACTTGGCCTGCCACCTCAATACGCTCAATTGCGCCTTCTTTTGCTGATTTTGATTCTTTGGCTGCAAAAGCATTAAGTGGTGTATTTAATATGGTGGCTAGGGAAAGTGCTAAATATGCGTGTTTCAAACGTTTTCTCTCTACGGTTAAAATGTTGTTGGCGATAAAGACCGAAAGGATTAAAAATAACTTTCAGTAAAATTTTGATTCTTTTTGTTTTTTAGAACATAACAAAACAGATGCATTATAAAGATGGTAATTAAGTAGTATTGTTTTATTAGTTGATAAAATATTAATACAGCGATTGTACTAGAGTGAATGTAAATATATGCTTTTAATAGAATTTTTAATTATAGACTACTTTTAACCTGCTAACATTTTAAAAGAGTTAACTTTTATGCAGCATTTTTTAAATTACTTAAATAAGCTTCACTTTTAGTACTGCATGGCTTAACTAATGAATTTAATTAAAAATTTTTGAAATAAAAAATAACTTATACGGTCTAGGTTACTTCTACGTTTATTAATATTCATTTAAGGAAATTTTATGACAGGTTCAATGAATTCTGATGTGCAAAACCGTTTGCAGTGGTCACTTTTATCTTTGCGTTTAGGCGTGTTTATTGTAATGGTTATGTGGACATTCGATAAGTTTGTTAATCCTGGGCATAGCGCACGTATTTTTGAACATTTTTACGGTATTAGTGGCTCTACAGATATAGTGGCTTACATTATTGGTGCGGTGCAGTTAGTGCTTGTTTTAGCATTTTTAGCGGGTATTAAAAAACGCATTACTTATGGTGTGATTTTTGTGATGCATGGTTTGTCTACGCTTTCATCTTATAACCAATACATTGATGGCTTCAACAACTTATTATTCTTCACTGCATGGCCAATGTGGGCTGCGTGTTTTGCACTTTACTTATTACGCGACCAAGACGTGAAATTTACTGTAAAGTAATAAAGTACATGCAAAAAAATTGGTTATAAGCCATAAGGCTTATAACCAATAAGTACACAGGGAGTGTGTGGAAGTCGGTTTGCGTGTTTACAACTAATGCATAGCGTCGTTGTATTGCTCAGCAAGGCTCTCTTTTTGCCCTTCGGTAAGTGCTTTACCCGCTAATTGAAACACTTCGTGTTCTTCTTCACTTAAATGATGATGTACCAAATGGTGTAGCTTTTTAGCTGCAACTAACCATGCAGACGAGCTCATTTCGGTATCTTCAAGTTGTTCAATTAATTCATCAATTTCGTGATGTTCAGCTACGCTGTGGCGCGCTTTTTCATGAGTTAAGTCATCAAACATAAGTGGGTTGTAAAAGTAACGTTCTTCAAATTTTGCGTGATTTTCTAATTCTGTTTTTAGCTCATCCATTAGCGTGTGGCGCTGCTCTGTGTCGCCGTGTGTTTGAATAAGCGCATCTACCAATTCTCGTTGTTTGTCATGGTCATGACGTAGTGCTTCAAAAATATTCATAACTAGTCCTTTTACAATTTATTTGCTTATATCATTAACTAGCAAACTAAATGCCAAATATTAAGTTATTGTATTTTAATAAATTTAATTTAATTTTTTATTCTTTGGCTGCGATCACTGTAAATTTTACAGTGATATGAATGCAATAATTTCAGGCTTTCGCGCAGTTCAATTATAAAAGTGAGTATAAATCCCTACAGAACCTTACAAATATTTACTGGTTGTTTATTTTATTGCAGTGATGAAGTGCCAGTGTTATTTGGGTACAACCTATATTACTCTCACACATAAATGCAGGTAGCACGTTAACTTAATAGGATAGTTTAAGGATGAACATAAAAAGCCCCGTCGCCGCATTATTGCTGTGCGCTTTACTGAGTGCATGTAGTACAGCCCCGCGTTCTGACCCTAACTTATGCATTGAAGAGGCTGAAATGGTTGATCGAAATGGCGCTCAAACAAGCTCACAGGTTTACAATCAATGCATTAGCGCACAAATTAAAAAGGATGAAAAAAATAACACTTTTTTTGATGCCATCGGTACGTTCTTTTTTGAATTTTTTGTAATGGTGGTAGAAAAGTAAATAGGCTAACTTGCAACTGTAATTTAAAGTAAATAAGTTGCGTAAAAATAGGATTAGTTATGAAGCAATTATTGATAGCAATTCCACTTTTTTTATTACTAAGCGCTTGTGCGGCGAAGCCTTACGCAGGCTCGGCAAAATGTATGGAACAAGCAGATATTGCATACGAAACCGATACACGTAAAAATGAGACACTAGATAATGAATGCAAAGCTGCAAAAGTAAATACGCCTAATAAAGAGCTTGAGAATCATGGCTTGGTTGATAGAAGCCTTTTACAGCTAATCGTTAGCTTTTTAAATGGCGTATTTTAATAGTAAAAATATAATTAAATAAGGTATGTATGAGGGAAGAACTAAGAGCAAAAATAATTACCGTGTGCGATAAAAAAATAGCAGTTAAAGGCGAAAATGTAGGGCTTTCTTTTTATGCATTTTTTGCTAATAAAAACGACGACCCAGAGCTACTTATGGAAGCTGCTACTTGGTGGATACACACCCATAAATTAGATCATTTTGTAAAAGCACATAAAATTAAAAAGATGGTTACAGATGGACTTTAGTCAATTAACTGAGCAAGTACTTTTAGCTGTATTTAATCAACAACGACTTGGTTTCTTCCGTTTTCTTTTGCTTTATAAAGTAATTTATCTGCATGCTTAATAAGAACATCTAGTGTGTTTTTTAAAGGGCTACTTACAGAGGCTCCCACACTAAAAGTGATTTTTGTATCACTAGGAAGGTCTTTTATATTACTACAATGCTCGGTAAACCTAGTGGCGAGCTGGTCAAAGATATCTCGAATAGCTAGTTCGTCAACCGAATTTAGTGCAAACAACCATTCTTCGCCGCCGTAGCGGCCAAACTGATGATCACCACTTAGTGTTTCTTTTGCAGCCTTTGCAAAGGAAATAAGAACTAAATCTCCAACATCGTGACCAAATTGGTCGTTAACTTTTTTAAAGTAGTCTAAGTCAACAATTGCTATCGTCATTTTACCTTCATCAAGCTTTGCTTCTGCGGCGCGCATTATTCCTCTGCGATTAGGGCTATTTGTTAGATAATCTGTTAATGAAATATCGTGATATTTTTGACGTTGTCGAGCTTGCCGATAAAATAAAAATAATGAAGCAATCACTAAAATAAACGCTATAGCAGCGCTAAGTCGCCAAATTATTTTTTGTTGGTACTCTTCTTTAGCTTGTAGTTCACTAATGTCTTTTGCGTACTCTAGTTGCTGTATTTTTTCTTCTTTTTCTTTTACTTCAAACTGTACCTGTAGTGTTTTTATATTACTTTCACTGGTAGCTTCGTAGTGTTTTTTTGTATAAAGGAGCTTTTGTTCAATTGCTTCAAAAGCCTCGTCAGTGTAGTTGAGGCGTCGCTTTAGCTCATAGCGTTTACTTAAAAAATCGGCTTTATAAATACTGCGGCTGAATTTATCTAAGTTTAAAAATACCTCATCGTTTGCTTCATTTGCTTGATCAAGTAAATCTAGTTTTATATATATGTCAGCTAACAAAATGAGCGATGCGAGTTGCATGTCGTGTACACCTGCAGAACGAGCAAGCTCAATGTTCTCTTTAGTTAAAGTTAAAGCTTTATCGTAGTTTGCTTGTAAGTACTCAATGCTAGCAATTGAGTATTGGGCAAAGGTTAAGCCTTTTTGCATATTAGCTTTTTTAAAATAGAGCAATGCTTTGTCTAGGTATATTAAGGCATCTTTAGGTTTTTTTATCTCGAGCAATATATTGCCTAAACTCCAATATGCTTTTGCAGTAAAAAGCCCATCTTGTGTTTGCTCATATGCTGCAACCGCTTTTTTTGCATAATATATGGCTTTGTCTTTTTCGTTTAGATAATTATATGCATCGGCTATTTTTCTAAAAAAGTATCCCTGAGATGCTGAGTCGCCATCTTTTAATGATAATTCTAGCCCTTCTAGTGCAACATTTAGGGTCTTTTTCAATGCATCAGTATCGGTGTAATAGTAAGCAAGTGCTCGTAAAATAATAATTTTTTCTTTAGATGAATGCTGTTGCAAGCTCTCTTCTAATTTTGTGGCTAGCGTGTGTGCTGGAGCTGGGTTTGCATCCCTCGCTAGAGACTTGAGTTGTGATTCGAGAAATAATAAATATACACTTTTTTGATTTGGTAACTCTTTGTTCTTTAAGTAATAGGATAAGTGAGTATTTAACGCTGTGTATTTTTCTTGTCTAAAAAGTAACTCCGCATACAAAGCGGCCGCTTCTAAATGAAGGTTTTCCCAATTTTGCTCTTTGCTTATTTTAAACGCTTGAGTGAGTTTGTCTTCATTTTGAAGATAGTCTAATTCATTTAGTTTTATGTTATTGATGAGGGTTTGAGTTGTTTCAAAGTCTAGCGCATGTAAAGTTGCACTTAATGAATCGCCGTTAGCTGAGGCAAGCTTACTTAGAAGTAAAAATAAAATGAGAACAATATACTTTGCCCATAAAGTATTACCTAAAATCTTTATTTGTGTATTGTTAGCCATGTTAATCCTTTGCTGATTTATTTTTATTATTGAAATACTTTTTCGCATTGCTTAATAAACTTGGGTTTGAACTGTTTCTTATACTCATCATTGAAAAAAATAAGACCATAAACAATATCAATTTAATTAATAAAAGCCAATATTTGTACGTTTTAGTGGTAGCGGTTTATGTGCTTTTGTTAAAAATCTGCGGCTACTTCAAATTCTAATCGTTTAAGTGTAATTGGGTGAGTAAATGCTAAGTATTCTGCATGTAAATGTAATCTATCGGCTTTTTTCCCATAATGTGTGTCGCCTATAATTGGCATGTTTAAACCTGAACTGTGCGCACAATGCACTCTTAGTTGATGAGTTCGCCCTGTTTTAGGATATAACTGTAATCGGGTAATATTGTTGTTACGCTCTAAAACGTGCCAGGTAGTAAGTGATGGCTTACCGTGTTTGTAACACACCATTTGGCGCGGTTTATCATCAAAGTCGAGCACTAAGGGTAAATCAATTACTCCGCTATCCTCAGCTACATTACCATTAACTAATGCGACATAACGTTTATCTATAGTGCGGTCAATAAATTGCTTTTGCAGTGCTTTGTGCACGCGTTTATTAAGTGCAATCATCAATAACCCAGAAGTCGACATATCTAACCTGTGCACAATTAGTGGGCCTGATGCCTCTGGAAACTGCGTTTTGATTCGCATATAAACTGAGTCTTCAATATTTACGCCAGGCACTGATAAAAACTCAGCGGGCTTATTTACCACAAGTAAGTCGTCATCTTTATAAACAATACTTAAATCTTTACCCTGAGCTGGGTTGATAAGTAGCGGGTTATCTTCAACATCTAAACCCTTTAGCATATGCCCAAGTATTGGTTGGCATTTACTGTAACAAGAAGGGTAGTAGTTTTTATGCTGCCTAATTGCTGATTTAGGTGCTACTCCCCACCAAAACTCTGCCATAGCAAGTGGCGTTAAGTCATGTTTATAGGCGTATTGTAATAATTTAGGCGCTGCACAATCGCCAGCACCCGAAGGAGGAGTGTGCTCAGGTAGTGCTGCAAAAATAGCATTTAAATCTGTAGTTTCACCATTTGCATTTAAAAATTGGTACTGTGCAAATAGCTTTTTTTGTAAGCTTTTAGAAAGCGTTTTACGGCGCTTTTTTAAATGAGCAATTTCATCAGAAATATTGATGTGTGTTTGCTGCAGTGACTTGATTATATTTTGCCAATAGGATTTAAGTGCCAGCAGTTGCTTTTTTTCTATGATGCTTTGCACTGCAAGCTTATTTTTTAACTGCTCAAAATCACTTTCGCTAAGTTCTAATTCACCTTCGGTACGTTGTATTTTTCGTTGCTGACGACCGGCTTGCATTACTGCCTGTTGAGCTAATAGCGCTTGCTGGTAGCTTTGTGTTGCATCATCAAGTTTGCTATTAACTTCAAGCAGTTGTTCACTATTTTCTAATTGCTCAATTTGAGCATTAATATCGTTAATTATTTTACTTTGAGCCAAATAGTTATCATCTTGAAGTTGCATGCTAGAAACAGGCGGCACAAAGCTAATATTACCTTTATCACCTTCAATTTGTCCCGAATAAGCACTTAAAAAGCCTAATTGTTGCTTAGCATTTTGCACCACTAAAACCCCAAACATTTTACCTGTATTTTCTGCTTTTAAATGCGCTAACGTTTCAAGTTGTTGCTGTAATTGTTTAGTGGCTGCTACAGCTAATGGTTGCGGCTCGTAATAAAAAGGGAAAGTAAACTTTTCAGGAAGCGCGAGAGCATCAATATTTTGAGAAAATAATGTAAAGCAAGAAGCAGAATTTGACATAGAAGTAAGAGAAAAGCATTCAGTAAAATAATTGAGCGCATAATAACATATTCATAGTTAAGCCACTAAAAATCTCGCACCCGCATATTCATAAACACTTTAAAGCGGACATTCATGTTTTATGTATCAGTATGGGGTCGCAGCAAGCATAGGCGTTTGTTAGTAAAGTCTCAGTAGTAATATATTTATCATTATCAAAATATTTAAGCTTATCGATTCTCAATAATTGAGCGCATTTCGAAACGATGACTTACCTGATAGATCAGAGACGAAAAATCAATTTACAGAATAACTGAATATTTAGGAGTTCTATATTATGAGTCAAAATATCGCAAGTTTTATCACTAAAACCTCGAACAAGCAGGCGTAAAACGTATTTGGGGAGTCACTGGCGATTCACTTAACGGCATTAGTGAAAGTCTGCGAAAAATGGGAACAATTGAATGGCTAGGAACGCGACATGAAGAAGTTGCCGCATTTGCAGCCGGTGGCGAAGCCCATTTATCAGGCGAGCTTGCCGTGTGTGCGGGTTCTTGCGGGCCAGGTAACCTTCATTTAATTAATGGCTTATTTGATTGTCAGCGCAATAATGTACCAGTATTAGCAATTGCCGCACATATTCCTTCATCTGAAATTGGCAGTAGTTATTTTCAAGAAACCCATCTGCAAGAATTATTTAAAGAATGCAGTGTGTATTGTGAAATGGTGTCGAGCCCTGAGCAAATGCCGTACCTGCTTGAAACCGCAATGCGACAAGCAATATTAAACAAAGGCGTGAGTGTACTTGTGCTACCTGGCGACATTGCATTAAAAGATATGCCTAAAGCTATCAAACCAAATTGGAACGTGCCAAAGCCAGCAACACATACTCCCGCTTTATCTGATATTGAAGCGATGGCGACTCATCTTAATAAAAGTAAAAAAGTAACCTTATTGTGTGGTGCTGGTTGTAAGGATGCCCACGACGAAATTGTTGCGCTAGCCGAAAAATTACAAGCGCCAATTGTGCATGCCATGCGCGGTAAAGAATTTATTGAATACGATAATCCTTACGATGTTGGTATGACCGGATTTATTGGTTTTGCATCGGGCTATCATGCAATGCAAGAAGCCGATACGTTATTAATGATTGGTACTAGTTTCCCTTATCGTGCTTTTTATCCCGAAAATACCACCATATTACAAATTGATAATCAGGCTGCGTCACTCGGGCGACACGTGCAAATTGACTGTGGCGTGTTAGGGGATACTAAAAATTCAGTGACCACACTGCTTGATTATATTAAAGGTGAACGGACAAGTTCGCACTTACAAAAATGTGTTAAAAATTACAAAGAGTCTCGACAAGATCTTGATGAACTTGCCAGTGGCAAAACCTCGCAAAACTTAATTCACCCGCAATACCTAACGCGTTTACTCAACGAGCAAGCAGCTGACGATGCTGTTTTTACTTGTGATGTAGGTACGCCAACAGTGTGGGCTGCGCGTTATTTATCAATGAATGGTAAGCGTCGCTTAATTGGCTCGTTTAATCATGGCTCTATGGCAAATGCGATGTCGCAGGCAATGGGGGTTCAATCTGTTGATAGAGACCGCCAAGTCATTGCAATGTGTGGTGATGGTGGCTTTTCGATGTTAATGGGGGATTTAATCTCACTTAAGCAGCTTAATTTACCAATAAAGATTGTTGTTTATAATAATCGCTCACTCAGTTTTGTGGCTATGGAAATGAAAGCCAGTGGGTTTTTATCAAGCGATACCGATTTAGAAAACCCAAGTTTTGCTAACATTGCACAGGCCTGCGGCTTAAAAGGGATTCATGTGGATGACCCTGAAAAATTACCATCGGCAATGAACGAGATGATGAACCACTCAGGACCTGTTGTTTTAGAAGTCGATACTGCAAAACAAGAGCTTTCAATGCCACCGCAAATCAAATTAGAGCAAGCAAAAGGCTTTAGTGTTTACATGATGAAGGCGCTGATAAACGGCAAAGGAAACGAGATTGTAGAGCTTGCCAAAACTAACTGGTCACGCTAGTTAGTTACTTCCCTATTGAGTATTTTAGCTCAATAGGGAAGTGCCAAGTAATAATCCTCACTATCATCTTTTATTATTAATAAGCTAAGGCTGCTGTTTGTAAGTGATTGAACCGAAATAGAAAACCATATATGGTTTATCATTAAATTAATAAAAGCACGCATAAAATACCTCTACTCATAGAGGGAACAGAGCAATAATGAAATGGAAATCGGTTTTACTGTCGCTGGCTGTTTTATGGCTTATTCAAGCTCAGCAAAGCAGTTTACGCACCAGTGGATACGCAAATATCTAGCCTATTGCAAGTAAATTCAACGCAGTTAGCGCTGAAAATAGCTGCTTGAGATAGATTTATTATCCAGAGTTCAGGTTATTTAGAAAGCGGTGAACTGTTTTTACGTTGGAATCACTATGAGGTTTTTGAGTTTGACTCAAGTGCAATGTAATGAGCTAAAACACTTAGCATTGGCCTCAATTGCTACTTAGTAGTTGTTTTTAGTTTAATGTTTTACTCGCTTTACTCAATTAAAGTAAAGCGAGCGCTCAGTATCAGTTACAAACTCTTTTTAGGCGGTAGGGCTACGTTTGCAAATATTAGCCCTGCAACAAGCGACATAAATATTAAAAACGTTTGCTGGCCTATATGCTCTGCGTATATAAAGTCTTGGCCTTCAATGAGTGAGTTTAAGCCAATATAGGTTTTGCTACCTGGTACTAATACAATTAAGCCTTGCATGGCCACAATAGAAGCCGGCGCATTAGCAACACGGTTAAACAAGTTACTAAATATACCTACCGATAAAGCACCCACAAACGTACCTAACGTGTAATCAAGGTACATAGCCGAGCCAATACTGGTGCCATACGCTATAAAGCCTGATGCAATAGACCAAACAGCGTGCTTAAGTTTGGTTCTAAAAATAACGATTAAGCTGCTACAAAGTAAAAATATGGCGAGCCATGCTGTCCATTTTGGTAATGGCTCAGGTTGTACAAAGTCAGCTTGCCCAAAGAGTGCAAAGCCAATGCCTATGCCAATAAAACCGCCAAAATAGAGTTTAAATAACAGCATAAACGAGTCCATGACTCTTGCTGTACCCGACACTAAATGCCGCGCTGCAAGCTCTGCTAAGCCAAGCGCAAGTGCTAAACCTGGTATAAATACAATAATGGCAGAAAGTACCACCAAGCGTATGTTTATTTCAGGTGTTATATACACGCTTACTGCACAGGCAAGTATTGCCGATATTATGGCTACCAATGGCTCAAGCATATGGGCTACGCGTTTTGAGCGTCCCGACCAAAGCACAAACAAATAAACAACTAAAGTAAGAAGCGATGACCAAATAACATCAGTCCAGCTAGTACCCATTAACATTGCAAACGCACCACCAGAAGTTGCAAACGCAACGCCCGTAACAAGTTTATTGTATGGGTTTGGCATGTCGTAGATAGCATCTAGCTGGGCGTCAACTTCTTGTAAAGTTAGCTTGTCGTCAAGCATTTGGTTTACAAGGTCGTCGGTGTCGGCAAGTGAGCCTAAATCGTGATCGCCAGGGTCTACACGCGCAACATGGGTGTACTCGTCTTCGTGGCCATCAGTCCAAATAACAAACGTTACCGAAGTTGGCGACATAACAAACGACGATTTAAGTCCTAAATATGTAGCCACTTCCATTAGGTGGGCTTCAAGGCGGTAAGCAGGCGTACCATACTTGTGAAGCATTTTACCCAATTTAACGATAAATTTGCGTTTTTCTGTAAAGGTTGCAGTTTTCAAATCTTTTTGGACCAAATATTGCGATAACTAAGCTAAAAATATAGACAATACAGCTAAAACTGCCCACGTTTGATGGGCGCGATTTTAAACACTAATTGGTGTGTGTCTAGTCATTTTTAATCTAATTTTTTATTTTTTTCAGCTATCCATTGCGACATGTATTGAGTGCTGCGCATTGTATGATGTTTGAGCATTTGGCCTGTAAAGTTTTTTTCGCGATGAGCCTCTAAATCGCTACTTATTGAATCGATTTTTTTAATTAACACCGTACTCAATTGTGCTTTATCGTAAAGCGTATTAAGGAGCGTGTTGCCATCTTGCTGTGCTTGTTCAAAGTCACTTTGATTGGTGTACATTTCAACAGCAGCATTGGCAAAATCGTCGGCGGTGTTGGCTATTTTACCAGGCCATGGTAAATCGTTATGCATGCCCTCTGCACCAATATAGGTGGTAACGCTGGGTGTTTGCATAATCATGGCTTCAAGTAATTTACCTTTAATGCCTGCACCAAAACGAAGTGGTGCTAAACATACGCGTGCGCTTTGCATTACATCAAACGCATTATCGGCCCAGCCTTTTATTAAAAACCCTGTTTTAGGGTTATTTAGTGCCGTGGCTTTTGGTGGTGGGTAGGAGCCATAAATATGTAGTTCTGCTTTTGGGAGTTGCTTGCGAATAAGTGGCCATATTTTTTGTAAGTAAAGTACAGCATCCCAGTTTGGTGCGTGTCTAAAGTTACCTATGGTCATAAAGTGCTGGCGCTGCTCAAACGTTTTTGTACTTGTAGGCAGTGAGCTTAAATCGACCATAAATGGTAAATGGTGTAATAAGCTTGGCTCTATTTTAAATACGCTGTTTAGCAGGCTCATTTCATAACTTGAAATAATTAAGCTTAGGTCGCAGCGTAAAATAGCGGCAATTTCTCGTTTTGCTATGTCTGAGTGTAAATCGCTGGTTGTAAACTCGCGCTCACCTTTGTGCGCTTCGTGGCGTGCATTACGTAGGCATTGTAAATCTTCGGTATCGAGAATTTTAATGGCATTTGGGCAATGTTTATCGATGCGCCAGCCAAATTGTTCTTCCATCATAAAGCGGTCAAACATGACTATATCTGGGTTATAGGCTTTAACGTATTCGTCAAAGCTATCGCAGTTTAGTGCAATGCTTTGGCTGGTTATACCAAAGTCGTCAAGGTTTACCATGTGGTCGGTGCGCTGCGCGGGCGTTGCAAATTCAACGTCCCAGTTTTGCGCTCTAAATGCATTTAATAACGACATCATGTGCGTTCCCGCAGCAGACGAATTTGGCTCTGGCCATACGTAGCCAATTACCAGCACTTTTTTCATTGGCTAGAATCTCTAATTTGTAAGTTTACATTTACCAGTGTTTTTACTGGCGGGACTGTATTTTGTAGTAGCTCTTGGAGTATTAAAAGGCACCGCTTAGCTATATCAGTTGTACTAATAGCCACGGTGGTTAAGTGATTATTTATAACCGCGCTATTAGGAATGTGGTGGCAACTCACTACTTTAATACAGTGATGAGTTAATGAGTTAATAGCGGCAATAACACCTTGAGCAATAATATCGTTTGCACACACCACTGCGTTTAATGTGGGTTTGTGTTTATATGCTTCCATAAATGCATTTTTAGCGCTAAGGGCTGTGTTTACTGCGCAGTCAACGGGTGCTAATGGTGTAATGCTGTGCTGCGCGCATGCGGTATTAAAGCCACTTTGCAGTGCTTGTGAATCACTTAAAGTAAGTTCACTGCCTATAAATGCTATGTTTGTCACGCCTTGTGCGAGTAAATGCATACTGGCTACGTGGCTGGCTTTTTTATAGTCGGGTAATACACACGGAGCTGCGCTAAAGGGCACTTCACTCATTAAGGTAATTACTTTGTGTTGCGCGCTGAGCGCATCAAGCCATTTGGGGCAAGTATTAGCAACGGGGCAAATAATAAATGCAGCCGCGTTGTATTCTTTTAAGTTTTTAACTGCGTTTGCTTGTAGCTCAAGGCTATTATTACTGCTTACAATCATGGCTTGTAAGCCATTGTCGTTTAACAAAAGTTCTAAGCTGGTAGCAAGGTGTGCCATAGCTGGGTTAGTTAAATCATTTATTACTATGGCCACTAAGTTAGAGCGTTTTGAGCGCATAGCAGCGGCATCACGATTATAAACGTACCCTAGCTCATCTATCGCTTTTAGTATTTTTTGTTTACTTTTATTGCCCACTTTATCGCTTTGGGTAAGTACCAAGGATACGGTTGATTTTGATACACCAGCACGCTCTGCAACATCAAAAATGGTGACTGATTTGGCTTTGTTATGCATTGTATTTTAAGTACCGCAGTGGTGAATAAATAGCGCTGTAGTTTAGCTTAATCAGCACTATTAAGTCATCTTTTAGAGGTGTTTAACTTACCTTAATACTTTATGAACAAGGCAAAACGTGTTTATATACGCCTATAAGAGTAAAAAATAACAAAAGGATAAAAACATGAGCGCTTTTAGGCTGTTAGTTGTCTTTATTTGTTGTGCGGCATTAGTCCCAACAAGTTACGCCGAGCAGGGCTATCAAACCCCATCACCCGAACTTGCAGCATTGGTTGACGCTAAGTTAGCACCCACTAGTTACTTATCGAGCGATGGCCAGTGGCTAGCGCTTTTTGAGCGCAAACGTGTAGTAACCCTTGATGAACTTGCAAAAGAAGAGCTTAAGCTTGCAGGTATTAAGCTAAACCCCGCTAATTTTTCGCGCTCTCGTGTGAGTGCCAAATTTAGTGCCGTGGAGCTAAAGCATGTTCAAAGCGGGTCGGTTATTAGCATTAACAACTTACCTAATGGCATTATCCGCTCACCTAAATGGTCATCTAATAGTAAATATTTAGCCTTTGTTGTTGAGCAACCAACCCAAGCCAACTTATGGCTTTACAGCGTTGAAACCAAACAAGCAAAAGAGTTAACTAGTGCTGCGTTAAATTCGGTACTAACTGCATCGCCATATAAATGGCTGCCAGATAGCAGCGCCATTGTTGCAAATCTTGCTGTTAATTTTGGTAAACCAAGGCTTGAAAATAACAGCCAAAATGTAGTGCCTGTTATTCAACAAAGTACTGGTGAAAAAGCGCCAGCACGTACTTACCAAAATTTATTAACCAGCCCGTTTGATGAATCACAGTTTAAGTTTTACGGGCAAGGGCAATTGGCTTACATAACGCTTGATGGCAATACTCAAGCAATAGGTAGCCCTTCTTTATTTAAATCGTTTTCAGTATCACCTGATTCTACCAATATTTTAGTTGCCGGTATTAATGAGCCGTTTTCGTATCAAGTGCCTTACAGCCGCTTTGCAAGCACGTGGCAAATATGGGGCATGCGCGGCTATGCATTAGCAGAGCTGGCAAAACAGCCACTTGCCGATAATATTCCACAAGGTTACGACAGTGTACGCACTGGCCGCCGTGATTTTGAATGGCGAGCCGATCAAGGCGCTGAAGTTATTTGGGCCGAGGCGCAAGATGGCGGCGACATGAAAACCGACGTTGAGCATCATGATTATGTTTACAGCTTACGTGCACCATTTAAACGCGAGCCTAAATTATTTGCCAAAGTAGAGCGCCGTTATGCGGGAATGGAGTGGGGCAACGAAAACGTAGCCATGCTGACAGACTGGCGCTTTAGCGATCGCCAAGTACGCACCTTTGTTGTACAACCTCGAAATGCCGACAGAAACCGCGTGCTATTTTCAGAGCGTAGTTACAACGACGCGTACAAAGACCCGGGTAATGCCATTTACGAGCGCAACGATTTAGGCGCAAACGTAATTAAAATTGTAGGCGGGCGTTATATTTACCTGCGCGGTAATGGTGCTTCAGAGCAAGGTAATGTGCCGTTTTTAGATAGGTACGATGTTAAAACAAATAGCAGCAAGCGTTTATGGCAATCAGAAGCGCCATACTATGAGCGTGTTCGTGCACTACTTGATGACGAAGGTGAGCGCTTTATTACTATTCGCGAATCTAAAACTGAGCAACCTAACTTTTTTATACGTGATTTAGATAACGACACGTTAACGCAACTAACGACATTTGAGCACCCGTACCCTGCATTTAAAGGTGTAACTAAAGAGCAATTACGTTATAAACGCGACGACGGTGTTGAGCTTTCGGGCACGCTTTATTTACCACCAGGGTACGATAAAACACAAGGCCCGTTACCGGTACTTATGTGGGCTTACCCACTTGAATACAAAGATAAAGCGGTTGCATCGCAAGTACGCGAATCGCCTTATGCGTTTACCTACATTGGTTATTGGGGCCCAATGCCTTACCTTGCTAAAGGTATTGCCGTGTTTGACGACCCTAAAATGCCAATAGTGGGTATTGATGGCAGCGAGCCAAACGATAACTTTAGAAAGCAGTTAGTATCAAGTGCGCAAGCAGCTGTTGACGTATTAGTTAAAAAAGGCATTGCCGATAAAAACAAGATAGCCATAGCAGGGCACTCGTATGGTGCATTTATGGTTGCTAACTTATTGGCTCATAGCGATTTATTTAAAACAGGTATTGCCCGCAGTGGCGCGTATAACCGCACATTAACGCCGTTTGGTTTTCAAGGAGAAGAGCGTGATTTTTGGCAAGCACAAAGTGTGTACGCTGATATGTCGCCGTTTTTCCATGCTGAAAAAATTAACGAGCCAATGCTAATGATCCACGGCCAAGAAGATCCTAATTCAGGAACCTTCCCAATGCAAAGTGAGCGCATGTACGCAGCCCTTAAAGGTTTAGGTAAAGATGCTCGCTTAGTAATGCTCCCTTATGAAGCACATGGTTACCGTGCGCGTAAAAGCTTATTACATGTGTTGTGGGAACAAGAACAGTGGTTAGATAAGTATTTGTTAAATGATACAGCAGAGCCAGTAGAGGTTATTACTGACCCCGTGGTAAGTGCTGGTCAATAGTAATAAAAATGAGTAAGCAACAGCGCGGCTACTTATAGCCGCGTTTTTGCTTTTAATATGAGAGTAAATTAATGATTGATGTAGCAGCACTTGCGGTTTTTATTCCTACCTTCTTTTTTGTGTCGATAACGCCAGGTATGTGTATGACCCTTGCCATGACACTCGGTATGAGCATTGGCGTGCGCCGCACATTATGGATGATGATAGGTGAGCTGTTAGGTGTAGCAAGTGTTGCTATAGCTGCGGTATTAGGCGTTGCAAGCGTAATGCTAAATTACCCAGATGTGTTCGCTATTTTAAAGTGGGTAGGCGGTGCGTACTTAATTTATATTGGCGTTAACATGTGGCGAGCCAAAGGAAAAATGTCGGTCGATACCTCAAAACCAAGTGACGTAAGTAGGAAGTCGTTATTTACGCAAGGTTTTGTAACCGCAATTGCTAACCCTAAAGGGTGGGCGTTTATGATTTCACTACTGCCACCCTTTATAAGTGTTGAGCATGCTGTAGCCCCTCAGCTTTTAGTATTGCTTGGTGTTATAATGACCACCGAGTTTTTAAGTATGTTAGCTTACGCAACAGGCGGTAAAAGCTTACGTTTATTTTTAAGCCGTGGTGATAATATTAAATGGATGAACCGTATTGCTGGTAGCTTAATGGGGTTAGTTGGAATTTGGCTTATTTTTGGTTAGCTCAAAAAGTGGTTGATATTGTCAATTAATTTGTTATAGTTGATTTTGTCATCTATTTAACGCTTAAGGCATGCCCAAAAATGAGTACACCCGTATCAGCAAACCCAGTAATGGTTGAGCCTAAAAAAACACCTGTAATTTATAAAATACTGGTTATGGTAAGTATTATTACCTTAATTGGCGGTACTCTAACTGGCATTATGACTTATGTGAATGTGGGTGTTACAGAGCATTTTTATGCAGATTGGTTTACCTCATTTATAAGTGCAGTATTGGTTATGGCGCCTGTTGGTTTTGTAATGATGACCTTAATGCATAAGCTAGTTAATAAGTTATTGCCTAGTAGTAGCGAGCTAAAACGTAATTTAGTGATTAGTGTTTTTATGGCGCTGATCATGGAGTCGGTTATGGCGTTTGTTACCGCTACTAATAATATTGGCTATGCAGATATGCGTGTATTTGTAACTGGATGGGCTGAAGGGTTATTAGCCGCATTACCAATAGGTTTAACTATAATGCTGATAATGTCGGTTACGGTAAAACCTAAAATAGAACGCTTTTTAAAAAGCTAATAACAAAAAAGAGCCATTGGCTCTTTTTTGTTATTTAGTGTTTACCTGCTCTTTAAATTGCACGATTCAAAAAAGGTGCTGTTCGGCTTATTTTAGATTGGGCTACCTCTGTAGGTTTCCCTTGCGCTACAATTAAGCCGCCTTCTTCGCCAGCACCGGGTCCTACATCAATAACCCAGTCACTATTGCGGGCTACTTGCATATCGTGTTCAACCATAATGACGGTATTGCCAGCATCAACTAATTTATTTAACTGCGACATTAACATTGATACATCCGATGGATGCAGGCCTGTAGTTGGCTCATCAAGAATATAAAGTGTGTTACCGCGCTGCGTACGTTGCAGCTCCGTTGCTAATTTAATACGCTGCGCTTCACCGCCCGAAAGCTCAGTGGCAGGTTGCCCTAAACGTAAATACCCAAGACCTACTTGCATAAGTGCATCGAGTGATCGCAGTATTGCAGGCTCATTTTCAAAAAAGGTATATGCCGATTCAACCGTTAAATCTAGAATATCGCTGATGTTTTTATCACGATATGTAACCTCAAGTGTTTGCTCGTTATAACGTTTGCCATGACACACTTGGCAAGGTGAATAAACGCTAGGTAAAAACAGCAGCTCTATACTCACAAAGCCAACGCCTTCACAGTTTTTACAGCGACCTTTAGCAACATTAAACGAAAAGCGACCAGCATCGTAACGGCGCTCTTTCGCTTTTTGGGTAGAAGCAAATAGTTTACGCACATGATCAAATAAACCCGTATAGGTAGCTAAGTTTGAACGAGGGGTACGGCCAATCGCTTTTTGATTTACGGTAATCAGGCGGCTTATATTATTTATTCCTTCAATGATTTTTCCGCTGGTGTGTGTTTGCAGTTCTTGTTCGAGTAAGTCGGCTTCGTCGGTGGGGGCTTCCGGTATTACTTTTTGCCCAAGTGCTTCGTAAACAAGTTCTACTAACGCTTGGCTTACTAGGCTTGATTTACCCGAGCCCGAAACCCCAGTAACGGTTGTCATAACACCCAGTGGAAATTCTGCATTGAGTTTTTTAAGATTGTTACGCTCAATATCAGCTAATTTTAACCACGCTTTTGGCTGCCTTTGCTCCTTTTTTTGCGCGCTGTTTTGAGTAGACTCTTGACTGGCGTTTTTAGCAAAAAGGTGGCGGGCAGTGTGCGAATTTTTTACTTTACTTAACCCTTCAACAGGGCCGCTGTAAATAATGTTGCCACCATGCACACCTGCATCAGGGCCTACATCAACAATCCAATCGGCATGTTTAACAACGCTAACATCGTGCTCAACAACAAATACAGAATTGCCAGCCGCTATTAGCTCATCAAGCGCTTTTAAAAGTGCTTGAGTGTCTGCAGGGTGTAAACCCGCTGAAGGTTCATCTAACACGTAAACTACCCCAAATAATTTAGAGCGAATTTGTGTGGCAAGTCGCAACCGTTGTAGCTCTCCGGGTGAGAGCGTTGGCGTTGTACGCTCAAGCGACAAGTATCCTAAACCAAGCATGGTTAGTGCTTCAATACGGGTGAGTATATCGCTGGCAATGCGCTGCGTAACAATGGCTTGCTCTGGATTTTTTGTATTCTTATTTACTTTGGTGCTGGCGGCATTACTTAATTTTTTAGCAAGTTCGTTTAATGTAAGTTGAGATAGCTCGCCAATATCGAGCCCTGCAAATTTAACACTTAACGATGCTTGTTTTAATTTTTTACCTTGGCAAGTAGGGCACTGCGATATTTGCATAAACTGCGATACGCGCTTTTTAGTACGCGGGCTTTGGGTAGTAGCAAAAGACTGTAAAACAAAGCGTTTAGCGCTTGAAAAAGTTCCCATGTAGCTTGGATCTTCGTTATTTTTTATCGCATTCTGTGTTTGCTCATAGGTGTAATCTGGGTATACCGGCACAGTAGGTGTTTCGTCGGTAAATAAAATCCAATCCCGTGCTTTTTTAGAAAGTTTGTTCCAAGGTGTGTCTATGTCATAACCAAGGGAAGTAAGAATACGGCTTAGGTTTTTACCTTGCCATGCTGGTGGCCACGCTTCAATGGCGCGCTGGCGAATAGTTTTTGTATCGTCTGGCACAAGTAGCTTTTCGGTTACTTCAAACACTCGGCCTATTCCTGAGCATTCTGGGCACGCACCTTGTGGCGTATTCGGCGAAAACGCATCAGCATAAAGTATACCTTGGTCTTTTGGGTATTCACCTGCGCGTGAGTAAAGCATACGTAGCGCGTTAGAAATAGTTGTTATGCTGCCAACGGATGAGCGAACCGACGGTGCGCCGCGTTGCTGCTGCAAAGCAACGGCAGGCGGTAGCCCTTCAATAGAATCAACATCGGGCTCATCAACTTGATCTATCAACCTTCGGGCGTAAGGCGATACTGAATCAAGATAACGGTGCTGCGACTCAGCAAACAGCGTTCCAAACGCAAGCGACGACTTTCCAGAGCCCGATATTCCTGTAAAAACAACCAATGCGTTACGAGGTAAATCAACGTCTACATTTTTTAAGTTGTGAACGCGTGCCCCTCTTACTTGAATGCTATTACTGGGATCAGATAAATCCATTGTTGAGTTTTTATGTGTGCTTGCCATACTTTTATACTCCTGTTTAATCGCGCTTTTTACTTTAAGTTAGCTTTAATTATTTACTCTTATCACTCGTTATTACCTCAAAGTAGCGCAAGCACACTGAATGAGCGCTTAGTCTGTAGTGGTTCAGCCAAAGCGCTGGATAAAATTGTGATGATTGTTTGTTTACATAATAGGTATGGAATGCGAATATAATTTAAACAGTTATTGTTATGTAATTTATTAGGTAATTTACTAGGTAATAAAAAGGAACTAACAGTGAAGAAAGCCTTAGTGATCATTTTATTGGTGCTTTCGTGGGCAACCCAAGCCGACTCTATAAAAGCGCTAAATGTTGACCGTGCAGTACCAAATAGCATGCACTTATCGTTTGCAAACGATAGCAACATAACCCCTAAAAAAGGGGATTTTAAAATCGTTAATTATGTATTAATGAGCAATGAAGAGGGCGAACGCTGGGCTGTTATAACGCTAACTAACTTATCGTCGGGCAATCGAGAATTAGGCGAGGAGCACTTACTTGCACTTTTTGCTGACGGCAGCCGATTTATGCCAATGGAATTTAAACTCGGTTTTAAAGGCAACGAAACACAATCGGTAACTGTATCGTTTGCCGATTATAAATTCCCTATTTTAAGTGTGTATTCGAGTAACGACCAGTAGCATATTGGATAAGTTAAATATGCAGCAATTGCTTTAACTTATCTGCGCCGGCTCTGCTGGTGCTTAGTTCAGATTTAATATCGTCATTTACAATCACCATAAGTTTGCCATTAAACCAGCGCTGTATTTCTTTAATGTGGTCAATATTAACCAAATAACTGCGGTGGATTCGTACAAAGTTATGTGCTGCTAAAGCATGCTCAAGCTGATCAAGTGTATCGCTTAAATGATGAAATGTATCGCCATTCCACGCCAAACTATTGCCCTGCTCCGATTTAATAAATTTAATATTACTAGGGGAGAGTAAAAATATCCGCTCACCGTTTTTACTAATGAGCTTATTTATAGTGTTTTTGGTTAATGTAAACGTTTGCTCGTTGGGTTCGTGATTGACTAGGGTATGTGCACGTTGTTGCTCTAGTTGCTGCTGCGCTTTGGCGAGAGCTTTTTTTAGCCTAGCAATAGGAAAAGGTTTGAGTAAGTAGTCAGTTGAGGCGTGCTCAAAAGCTTCAATAGCAAATTGGTCATACGCGGTTGTGTAAATAATAATGGGCTGGTAGTTAAGTAAATCAATAAGCTCAAGGCCGTTAATTTCAGGCATTTGAATATCAAGTAATACCACATCAGGGGTCAACTCATTGATTAATGT
The DNA here is from genome assembly GCF_014164015.1 of Pseudoalteromonas sp. SR41-1. Taxonomy (NCBI): domain Bacteria; kingdom Pseudomonadati; phylum Pseudomonadota; class Gammaproteobacteria; order Alteromonadales; family Pseudoalteromonadaceae; genus Pseudoalteromonas; species Pseudoalteromonas sp. SR41-1. Next base: position 179,150 of record NZ_JACJEK010000001.1, on the reverse strand, counting down.
AATAGCCTCTTTGCCATGTGTAGCCATAGCCACCACTTCAACATGCTCCATTAAACTTAATTGATGGCTTAATTTTTCGCGAGCGGGAAGCTCGTCATCGGCAAATAATACGCGCATTTTAGTAATAGTATGTTGCTGTTTTTTGCTGTTCATAGTGCTAGCTCCAACGTAACCACTGCACCATTATTATTGCTCAGTAGTACCTTACTTTTACCAAGTTGTTTGACGCGCTTGAGTATGTTTTTCATCCCTACACCATTGCCATGCCCGTGCTTTATTACATCGCTCGAAAAACCCTTACCATTATCGCTAATTTGTATTTTAACGCCGTTTGGAAGCTCACTCAGGGTTATATTAAGTATTAGCGAAGTTTGGTTGGCGTTGTGTTTAATGGCGTTTTCAATAATTGGCTGAATCAGTAGCGGTGGTAGCGATATGTCTTTAAGCCTATTGGGAATATGGTAATTAACCTGAAGTTTATCGCCAAAGCGTGCTTTTTCAATATTTAAGTATTTTTCTATTATTGTAAGCTCTTGCTGTAAAGGTATTTGCTGTTGCTCGGCGGTATCAAGGGAGTACCTCAAAATATCAGCAAGCTCATGCAGTACTTCATCGGCTAAATCAGGGTTTGTATGAATATAGGCCGAAATTGTATTTAAGCTATTAAACATAAAGTGAGGGTTTAGTTGATATCGTAATGTAGCAAGTTGGGCTTGTTTAAGTGCGTGTTTTTCGGCTGTTGCGCGTTTTTTATTTTCAATAAAAATACTGGTAAAGTAAATACACGATCCCCAAAGTAAGCCGTTAAATACAACAAATACTCCCATCGATTTATGCCCATCAAAAAGTTGTGTGAGTAATATATCGGTAAGCACATTACCAAGTGCCATAAATACAACTGCAATTAACCATTCAAATGCTATTTTGTTAATGTGTTTATTGCGAAGGTAAAAAATAACCGCTGCCGCACTCCAAACAGGAACCCAGTAAAAAGTAACGAACCACACAGTTGCAGCGAGTGCACTACCAGTAGTAAAGGGTGCGGAGTTCGCGATTATTAGCCCAAGGGCATAAGCAATATCTACAATAAGTAGAGTAAAAAAGCTGTATTTATAAAATGGATGTTTGAGCATAGTATGTGCTTCTTTTTGTAAGTGATTAAACCATAACAAAAAACAGTCAAAACCCAAATGATTTTGTGTTTTGACTGCTACTCATTTAAAAGTAAGTTAGCTCTTTGATTTGTAGTGTGTTTTTTAATGACTCATTGCTTGCGCCTGGCATTTTACGCCACATTAAGTTAACCCCAGTTAATTCTGTTGCCGACCACGTAACTGGGCTACCAAAACCAAATTGTTTAAGTGTAGTGAAGGGAATATCAAGCGTGGTCCATTCATCGCGCGGCTTTAAAAGTACACTAAAGTGATCCCAATCCTTTACATCACTATGATAAACAGACAAAGCAAAAGGCGTGGTAGACCCTTTATACGTTAAGCGCAGACCTTTAAATGCTGAAGCATCAGCCGGTGATGTAAATTTTATTTCAGCGCCTGCCCACGCGCCAAAGCTTGTTGGCTTTGTAATGGTTGTATCTATAGTTAAGCTATTTTTATGCGTGGTAAGCGTTGCCACAGACTGACCACCCATTACCGAGTCGCTTAAGGCTTGCCATGGTGTATCACCGGTAAAATCATCAATAACATGCTGCGCTTGGCTGCTTTTAATTACTTCATTACAAGTGGGGCCTTGTGGCTTTATGGCTTTGTTTTGAGCAATAAGCGCTGGGCGGTCTACTTGTATACCTGCTTTATAAACCTCTGAGATTGTGTGAATATGGTTTATATCATCAAGTGGGTTTTGCTTAAGCAGTATAAAGCTTGCCTCAAAGCCTTTAGCAAGCTTACCAATACTATCTGCTTTATTGATCGCTTGTGCGCCGTTAACCGTTGCCGCATTAATTATTTCACCATTAGTTAGGCCCGCTTTTTTAAGTGCATCTAACTCGTTATGTAACCCTGTACCATGGATTGTGTATGGGTTTCCGGCATCAGAGCCGGTGCCTATAGTGATATTAGCTTTATGTAACTTTTGAATATTTGCATAAGCGGTTTTACGTTTACTCCATGCTTGTTCTTTCCATTTTGAAGGCGCAGGCACATTTTCAAACAAGCACTCTAGAAGCTTTTCGGGAATGGTTTTTAGTAACTCGTTTTGTGAGCTAATAGTATGGTTATGCTTTTCATCGCTATGGTTGTGGTACACCGCAAGGGTAGGAATGTAGGTTACATTATGCTGTTTCATTAGCGTAATAAACTCATCATCTATCGCTTCGCTATTAATACCGTGGGCTAAAGCCGTTGCACCGGCCTTAATAGCGCGTTTGCCATCATCTAGTGTAGAAACATGCACAAAATACGGTAAATTAGCCGCTTTAGAGCGCTTACCAAGATCGCTTAATTGGCTATCAGTCAACGATTTACCCACACCGCCAAAGGTTTCAATAACCGCTTTAGTTACATGGGGTTGGGTGCTTATATGTTTTTTCCATAGCGCTGCGATGTCTTCATTTTTGGCAATTTCGTAAGCGTTGCCACCAAACTGCGTGCCATGCCCGCCAGGGTTGGTAAACAATGTACCTGCATAAAAAAGGTTAGGGGTTAGTTGGGCTTCTTCTAATTGAGCGGCTTCGTTTAGGGTTTGCTCAAACGAAAACAAATCAACAATGTTAGTTACGCCTAAATACAAATTAGAATTAAAGTGCGATTTAACCGGCAAATACTGAAACTCAGTAAAGTTACTGCCTGATGAACCCAAATGTACATGTAAATCAATTAAACCTGGTATTGCATATTGGTTGTTGGCATCAATAGTTTTATCGGCGTTTTGTAGTGGGTCGGTCGCTTTGGCAACGTTTACAATTTTACCATCGTCAATATAAAGCGAACTCGGCGCAGAAAAGCTTTGCGAATTACTTTGGTATACACGAATATTGTCGACTCGCAGGTCAATGGCATGCGCACTAAAGTGGCTTGTTAAACTCAGTGCTATAACTGTTTTTGTAATAATGTTCATGACTATATTCCTTATCAAAATAGGTATTTGGCGTTTTGTTGATAAGGAATTTAGCGAGTTTTTTAACCTGCTTCATTAATGTTTATCTGAATCGACATTATTTACCGTTGAACCGACACTAAAGTAAATAAACGTAGTGGTGCGCTCAGATTAACTGAACTAAATATTATGAATTAGCGATAGATCCCTTCGGCGGGTATGCCTATTTTAAAACAGGGTTTTAAAATTTAATCTTGTTTGAATGACTTTTAAAGGCGGCTAGGAGCGATTAACAGCCGCTCAAGCATCTTGTAATTGGAATCCATTTTTCTCTATAGCTGACGTTCGAACCTGCTTTACTAAAGCTAACTATTAGCCGAAAGCTGACATTAGTTTTTGTAAAAGAATAAACAGATTATTGGTAATTCAAACCAATATATACTGCATGTTTGAGGGGCTAGTGTAAGCTCGTTGCTGCCTTTGAACTTCCATCACTTGATGTTCATTTGAGCCTAAAGCAGTCAGTAATGAATTCGGTTTCAAGATCACTTTGTGAGTATAGAAGACACTAGCATTTAATTTTTACACAGATTTCTAATGAATTAATCATGTCAAATTACTGAAAATTATTAATAATAATGTAAATTAACTACTTAAATCGAGCAACCGTTAGTTAACAAAATCGACCCATTACTAACATTCTTTTTTTGAGGTGGTTTAACTATGGATGCCCTAGTTATGCTATAGGTGATTTTAGCAATTAAACACTAAACTCTTCCCTAAACGAGTGACAAAATTGGATCAAACGGGCACCTTTAAAGCTTTTGGGCTGGAAGACCTGTCTGATGGGGAAATTTTGCCATAGATTGACAGCTTAGTTATATTTAGGATGTCTGATTTGGTTCGACTCTCAAAATGAAAAACTAACTTGCTAGCACCAAATAAAATGTTTAAATTTAGCTGTTTAGCCTAATTGCAACCGCTGGTTGACAAATTAACAACTTGACTTGCTGGTCTGCAACTACCTGACTTTCTATGCTTACCGCTCAACAACAAATGAAGGAATGAACTTTATGATTTTAGCAGAAAAGATTGTCAGATTAAGAAAACAAGTTGGTTGGTCGCAGGAAGAATTGGCTGAAAAGATGAATGTTTCTAGGCAGTCAGTGTCTAAGTGGGAAAGCACTAATAGCATACCTGATTTAAATAGGATAATTATGTTGGCGGAGCTTTTTGACGTATCTACTGACTTTCTACTAAGAGATGAGAATGAAGCTTTTGATTCTCATGATGAAAATAAAAAGCCTGATATCATTCAAATTAGTTTAGAACAAGCAGCAAAATATATTGAAAATAAGATGGAAGTGTCAGCCTTAATCACTAAAGGAGTTATACTTTGTTTATGCTCAGTAGTACCTTTGTTTTTCTTCTTGGCAATGGCTGAAACCAATCGATTGAACCTGACAGGCAATATCGCAGCAGCGATAGGAGTTGTGTGTATTGTAGTTATGGTCTCTATGGGAATAAATTTTTTTCTCAGAGCCAACCAATATGAAAGCGATATAGCGGTAATAGATAATGAAGCATTTGAATTAGCCTATGGTGTACATGGTGTTTTCAATGAAAAATTAACAAAGTTCAGACCTACCTATAATCGAAGATTATCGTTGGGTATATTTATGTTCATTATCAGTTTTGCACCTCTTATGTTTGCTAGTATGCTTTTCAGAGGCCCAAGTATAACTCTAATGATGCTAATTGTACTTATGCTCATCATAGCCGCTGGGATATACATTGTGTCTCCTGTTGCGGCTAAATACGAGGCTTATAACAATATTCTTAAAGATGGGCCTCTAGATACTGTAAAGAGTAGACGTGTAAAACGTGCTGAAAAACTCGCTGCATTCTACTGGCCTTTGCTAATCGCTATCTTTCTTGGTTGGAGCTTATGGACTATGGATTGGGGCGTAACTTGGATAATTTGGCCTGTAGGGGCTGTACTTTTCGCTGCACTGGTTGGATTAATGGAGTTGCTGGATAAAGAAGAGTGATGAACATGATATGCATCTTTATCAGCGATACAAAAACCTAATCTTAACCAGTAACTTTCTAATATGGCAGAGATTAGGGGGATACAAATAAGTCATCTAAATATAAATACTTGAACAACCGCTATGCTGGCATTTTCGATCATCAATCTAGACCTAAATTCAAATACTATAAATGGCACTTTAGCGAAGTTCGGCTGTGAGCGTGAGGCAGACTGTGAGAAATTATGATGTATGAAGTCAATACTCGTCTCCTTGGTTATTACATTTTATGAACGTTCGTTACGAGCGTTCATGTTTTTTACTTTATATAAATGAATTATCCCCTATGGTAAGCTTTTAAAAGCATTGTCAATGCTCTTAAGCTACATAGATTTAATAGGTACTCTTAATTGCTTTTGAGGTTTGATGGTTTGCATTAATAGGCATAGTGATACCAAAGCCACACCTATCCAACCAATTATCTTAAACCTTTCACCAATAACGAAAACGGCTAAAACAGTTGCAACTAATGGTTCTATTAAGGTAATTAATGTCGCTTTACTTGCATTTATATAATTCAAGCCAAAACCAAATAATAAGTATCCTAAAAACATTGGAATTACTGCCATATACAAAGATACCAATGCATTGGTTGCGCTTGAAAATAAGTTATCACCTGTAAACCATAATGAAGGGAGTAACAATAAAGCAGCACAACCAAACAGTCCTGACATTGACGATTTCGAATGAACTCCACTTTCAATTAAACTCCTTGCTGCCCATGAATAACCTGCATAGGTTAATCCAGCAATACACCCCAAAAGAATACCCAGGCTCTGTTGATTAATACTGTATGAAGGATCATTACTCTGATCTCTACCTAACGTTAATAAAGTAATACCTATAGCTCCAATAACAAAACTCAGTACCCATTCCAGTGATATATTTTTTTTACTAATTAGGCTTTCAAGGATTGCAGCAAAAAAAGGTGCCGTAGCAATTGAAACTACAGTGCCAATTGCAACACCTGATAAACGCATTGAAGTATAAAATGCTAATGGATAGATAGCGACAGAAGCGGCACCTAAAAGTAATACCTTAGGCTGTGAAATCATGAGCTTATAATCTATAAATAACGTTTTTCGTGCTGTAATAACAAGTAGCACTCCCCCTATTCCCATAGAGAATGCACCAATTGCAAACGAACTCACATCAGGGGAATAGCTTGCTGCGGTGCCTGTTGTTCCCCACAAAAAACTAGCAATAATGATAGCAATTACACCTTTAAAACTTCCGTGATGACTTTGCATAGTGATACCTGTTTTTTATTATTTCAATACAGAAATTGTATGCTAATGATGAAAGGAGTTTTTAACAATTAAGACGCTATCGTTGACAATAAAGACTAAGTTTACTTTTTGAATTTATTAGGTGGTAGGCCAAAGAATTGTGAAAACTTTCGGCTAAAGGCTGACGGCTCTTTGTAGCCTACTTTTTCACCAATGATTGATAGTGGATAATCTGTGTGTGTTAGTAAAGCTTGCGCTTTTTCCATACGAAGTTTGGTTACGTATTTCATCACAGTCATATTTGTTTGTTGCTTAAATAGTTTCTTAAACTGCGTTTCGCTTAGAAAAGCAGATTCAGCCAGGCGTTTAATGTGAAGTTGCTCTGCAATATTTTGCTCTATGAAGGATATTGCTGTACCAATACGGTTATCTACTTTTGGCAATAAAGGTTGCTCTGCAAGCAGTAAACTGAACATTTCAAACATCGCCTGTTCTAATTGAGCATTAACTTTATTTTCTAATTGGTTTTCGATAAAGGTTAAGTAACTTTTAAGGGATGAGTTAATTGCAAAAACAATACAGTGAGAAGATGAAATATTTAGGGGTAGGCTTTTCATGTCCACAACTACAAATCTAGCTTCAGTATCTGCAGTGAACAAGTGCTCTTCATTGGCTTTAACTACAACACATTCACTTGGCGCAACTTTACCATTGAAATCACCAACGCATATATTTATGACACCACGTAAAGGTAAAACCAATTGATTAAAGTGATGTGAGTGACGGGTTGGTTTTGTGCTATAAGAACGAATGGATAATAGATTTTTCATAATAACAGAAATGTATGGCCTTATTTCATCCTGATTTTGGTTATACATAGTAGAGCAATGGATGACAAAGTGAAGTGTTAGTTTTATTGGCTCTTTAACTTAAACCTCAATGACTGCAATGGTGTGTGAGTTCACATGGCTTAGCAGTCCCACTCAAAGGCTTTGAAAGGTAATATCTGCTGTTGGCATTCTCCGCCACTCCACAACATAAAATGTAGATAATAATTGGCAAGGTATTTTACTGTGTCGGATGGCGCTTCGCTTATCCGACCTACACGTACACAAAGCCTCTTATTTGGCGTCTCTCACCGGTAAAATAAAGCGTTTACTCAATACTAATACCTTGTTTTAAAAGGTACTCCACTGCTTTATCAGTATGGGGCTTAAATGCTTTCCAGCGCCCAATTGCTTTATTGTTAAGTGGTTGGCGTACTTGTACTTTACTGGCGGTAGAGACCGGTGCGGTGTTTAAGTGAAAATCTATACATTGTGCTTGCCACTCTAAGTTACAAAAGCTGACTAACTCTTTAATTTGTTGCTCGGGCTGTGCGACTAATTCTTCGTATTTTACTAATTTTATATTGCTGTGCAGGGTACTAAAGTGCTGCATTAGTTTGTAAAAACAGCTGTAAAATTTTGCTGTGTCGAGTAAATCGAGCGAGTACGCGTAGTAGGGGTTATTAATGGTAAATAATTGGCGATAGTTGCCAATACAGGTGTCCATTGGATCGCGCAGCATACAAATTATTTTGGCGTTTGGCAGTGCTTTGGTTATTAAATCGATATAAAAAAAGTTAAACGGGAGCTTATCAATAAAGTGTTTATGGCTGCCTGTTATTACGCGTGTTGCGTTTAAATAGGTTGACCCAAGCTGATTAAAATCAAGCTCGTAGGCTTTACTGAGCGTTTGAGTGTCGAGCACATGGGGTGTTTGTGTTTGGCTCAGCTTTTTAACACTTAGGCCAAAGTCTTGTAATTCACCGGCTGATTGCACGTCGCTGTGGCTCGATAAAATACGCTCAACCAATGTGGTTCCAGAGCGGGGCATGCCTAATACAAAAATAGGTTCGGCCGTTGGGTTAGCTTGTGTTAGCGCTTGTGTGTGCTGCTCACTTAAGCGTTTAATATGTTCAAATAACTCAGTTGAGCTTTTATGATCAAACGGTTGTACAGCACGTTTTGCTAATTTACCTTGCTCTAACGCGTTAAAAGCCTCTGAAAATTCACCAAGATCTTGATACTCTTTTGCTAAAGCATGGCCAATATGCAGTTTTGCATCGGGGTGTGTTGCTTGCTCAAATACATTTTTTAAGCGCTCAATATGATTGTTTTGATTACTTACTTTAGTTAAATCACTTAATGCAAAATGACTTTGATGGTGCAGCTGGTTAAGCGCTATGGCATTTTCAAAAGCGTGTTGAGCTTTATCAAACAGTCCTAAAAATTTAGCGCTTACACCGTAGTTATAATAAAACGGGGGTTGAGCTTTGTTGGCTGTATTAGCCAGTTTAATAGCGCACTCAAAGTAGTTAAGTGCTTGTTCGTGAATGCCTGCTTGAGTAAGTGCAACGCCGAGTGTGTCGGCATCAAGTGCTTTAGTTATTTGCTTTAATGGCACCGATAGTGCGGTGTTTTTTGCTTTTTGTAATTCGCCAGTAAGTGCGTAACATTTAGCAAGTTGCGCGGTATATTCAATACTTTTGCCAAGGGTGAGGGCTTTTTCGATGAGCTTTATTGCTTTGTGTATTTGCCCAACAGTTAAATTAACCATTGCCAGCAAAAAATACCCATCAGCAAAGTCTGGTTTGAGTGTAACTAACTCCACTAGGGCTTTGTGTGCTTGCTCTATTTTACCTTGGTTTAGGGAGTGTATTGCGCTTTGATGAAGTTGCTTTAAATTTGGCTGCATGGTTTTTGGTAATTATTTTGTGAAAGAAAATAAAAAGGCTCAAATAAATTTGAGCCTTAAAACATTGTTTAAAAATTACTATAAATTATATTTCAAATTTGTAGTTAAATTTAACACCTACCGTAAGCGGGCGATTAATGTAATGGCCGTAGTTACGTTGTATATCGGCACCATTTGCTGATGTTATATCGGCATCTGAACGACGAACTGAAGTAACTGCGTATTTGTTGAATAGGTTATCAACATATAGGGTCGTTGACCATGCATCAGCTGTTAATTTAGCTGATATATTACTTAAGCTGTAACCTGGTAGTGTTTCGCCATTGTCATGCAAGCCAACTCTTGTAATTACATCGCTTTGCGCGGTTAGACCGTAGTTAATATCAAGCGTTTTGTCGTTAAATACATCTGTTTGATAGTTTACACCCATTGAGAACTGATGCTCTGGAGAGCCTGGTAAACGGTCGCCGTCTTCTGCGCCATCGGTACCATCAGCATTAAACAAAAATGGTGCATCTGATGTTAGCTCTGCTTTTGTATAAGCATAGGTTGCATAAACTGAAAACGAGTCAGATAAAATGGCACGGGTAGATATTTCAATCCCTTTTGCGTTAGCGCTACCTGCGTTAGATAAGTACGGTAGTTGGCCTACATCAGTAGCGCCCGCAATTTGTGCATCATCCCAATCTACGTTAAATAGCGCGGCGTTAAAATGAAGTTGGCTTCTAAACCAGGTGCTTTTAAATCCTAACTCGTAGTTTGTTGTTGTATCGGCATCGTAAAGCATTTCTTCTGGACTACCACAACCTGCTTGGTTAGCTGGTAATGGATCAGGACACGGTGCTAAACCATTTGAACCGCCGATTCTAAATCCTTCACTTACCGTTACATAGCCCATGACTGAATTTGTGAATTGGTATTTAGCATTAAACTTAAAGAGGCTGCCGTTATCGTCAGCTTCATTTTTTTCAAAGTTTAATGAAATAGCATCAGGTGCTGCGTCATCAAATAAGGTATTAAATAATGGAAAATCTACAGCTGACTCAGATTCAACGTCGTATTGGTATAAACGCATACCTAAAGTTACGTCTAGTTTTTCTGTTACTTGGTAGCCTATTTCGCCAAACAAAGCTGATTCTGTTATTTCGGTACGATCTACCGAGAAGTACTCAAGTTGATCTGGGCGAGACTGCGAAGCGCCAAAGTTTTCTACTGCAAAGTCACCAAAGCCAGGCGTAAACTCTTTACTAGAAGCATCCGTTTCTATTTTGTTGTAAAACGCACCAACAATCCAGTTTAAGTCGCTATCGCCTTGCGATACTAAACGCAGCTCTTGTGTGAAGGTGTCTTCTTCTTCAATCTCACGCGTGAAAGATGAAAACGCTGGGAATTCTTCATAGCCATAATCAAGGCGAATAAGTAAGTCTGTTTGATCGCGTTGACCGTCGGCATCAAAGCTCGAAATACCAGTAGCCGATACTAGCTCTGCAAAACCTAAATCGGCTTTTAGTTCAAGGCTTAGTAATTGGTCTTTTTTCTCGCGCGGCTCTTCAAAGCGATAAGCCGATTCGTATTTACCTATTACGTCGCTTAAACCGTTGTTTGAATTAAGGCTGTTGTAATGAACAATCGAGCGGCCTTCGCTGTCTTGGTTTTGGTAAAAGTAGTTAAGCGTACCTTCAAACGATTCATTTGGTTTAAAGCGAACAGAAATACGACCTGTAGTGGTGGTTTCGCCGTTGGCGTCTTTTACATTTTTAAGGTTGTTACTAACTGCTGAGCTATCGCTCCAATCTGGATCTGGCAACGATACGCCAGGCTCACGTACTACGTAGCCGTAATCGATAAAACCGGGGTCTTCATATACGTTTAAGCTGGCGCGTACTGCTAATTTATCTTCAATAATAGGAAGGTTAAATATAAAACCGCCTTCGCCACCTAAAGAGTCACTTTCTTTTGTTTGAAACAGGTCGCCGTAAACTTCAAGCGATGTAAAATCAAGCTCAGGCTGTTTAAGCATGTAGCGAATTGCACCGCCTAATGTGCCTGCACCATAAAGGGTGCCCTGTGGCCCAATTAATACTTCAACGCGCTCAATATCTACTAGGCGCATATCTACCGAAACTGGAATTTCGTTTATATAAGTAGATACTGTGCCGCCATCTGACGATGGACCAGAAGAATTTGTATTTAAACCACGAACAATAATAGGCGAGCCTGAGCGGCCACCTTGATCAGTAATTGTTAAACCAGGTACCCAGCGTGCTACATCCGCAAGCTCATTGATATTTTGATCTTTCATAATATCTGCATCAAGAGCGGTAATATTTAGCGGTGCATTTTGCACAGAGCCGCTGCGCCTTGTTGCTGTAACTTCAATTACTTCGAGTGATTTGTTTTTAGCGGCAACTTCTTCTTCTTGAGCAAGAGCGGCATTTGGTAATAAAAATACGCTAGAAACAGCGCTCGAAATAGCCAAGGTTAACAAGCTTGGTTTAAACATAAAAAGTGATCCCCAGTTCAAATGTTTTACATTAGTAAATTAAGTTAAGTAGTTTATCAGGGAGTGAAGTAGCTGGGAATATTTAAATTGAATTTTAATTCACTTTTATAGAATAAATATGGCTTATTTTCAGGGTTTTTATTTGGTTAATAGGCAATACAAGCAATAGCTTAGTGGAATTAGGTACAGTTAGGTTAAAAATTACACCCTTGTTTAAAGGTAAATAGTCATTCATGTTTTAAAGCTGGTGTTATGACGTGCTCGTTAAACAAATTATTACATTAAAATTAATATTTCATAATGTCATTACTTATACTTTTATTAGCACTATTAAAGTGTATTTTGATCCCCATTAAGGATGTTAAGTCGCCATTATTAGTGACAGTTTAAGTTATTGAGTGAGCGTGTTTGATTGCCGCTTCGTATTCTATTTTTTGTTTTGTCCGCACTTTTTTGTGCGTGTTTTTAAGGATTAACAATGAGCCAACTATTTTCGCCTTTATCACTTGGGCAAGTAACGTTAGATAACCGTATTATTATTGCACCCATGTGCCAGTATTCAGCAAACAATGGCGCTGCTAGCGATTGGCATACTATTCATTTAGGCCAATTGAGTTTAAGCGGTGCTGGGTTACTTATTTTAGAAGCAACAGCAGTAAACCCTGAAGGGCGTATTAGCTACGGCGATTTGGGGCTTTGGAATAACGAAACCCAACAAGCACTAGGCAAAAGCCTAAAAGCAGTAAGGCAATACAGCCCTATGCCTATTGGTATTCAGTTAGCGCATGCTGGACGCAAAGCATCAACTGAAAAACCATGGGACGGTGGCGATGCCATTGCACCTGATGATGTAAATGGCTGGCAAACGCTCGCACCTTCGGCAATTGCGTACGACGCTAACAGCCCAGTGCCAAAAGCAATGAGCCAATCTGACATAGATTCACTAATTAAAGATTTTGTAAGTGCAGCTAAACGCGCTGATGAACTCGGCCTTGATTTAATCGAGCTTCATGGTGCGCACGGTTACCTGTTACATCAATTTTTGTCGCCACTTTCAAACAAGCGAGATGACAACTACGGTGGCAGCCTAGAAAACAGAATGCGCTTATTACTTGATGTGTTTAAAGCGGTAAGAGCGGTATTCCCCAGTAATAAAGCAGTGGGTGTGCGTATTTCGGCAACCGATTGGGTTGTAGGTGGCTGGGATTTAGATCAATCGATAGTGCTTAGTAAAGCGCTTGATGAACTAGGTTGTGATTTTATTCATGTAAGTACGGCGGGCCTAAGCCCAGAGCAACAAATACCAGTTAAACCTAATTTCCAGGTACCGTTTGCAACAGCCATAAAAGAAGCGGTTAAAATGCCTGTTATAGCGGTGGGTTTAATTACACAGGCGCAACAAGCCGAAGATATTATTAGTGAGCAGCAAGCCGATGGCGTAGCACTAGCGCGTGGTATTTTATATAACCCGCACTGGCCGTGGCATGCAGCTGCAGAGCTTGGCGCTACAGTAACTGCACCTAAACAGTATTTACGCTCAAGCCCACATGGGCAGCCATCACCAATAAAATAAAGTTTAGTTTTTTTGTAGAAACCCAACCCGCGTTTGCGGGTTGGGTTTTATTATTTTTATAAAGTAGAGACACACATGACCCAAACAGGCGTTTCAGCGCAACCTCTTAGCAATACACTCGTTACTATTATTGCTTTGTGTTGCGGTCTTATTGTTGCCAATATTTATTACGCTCAACCTATTATTGAGTTACTTGCCCCAGAAGTTGGATTAAGTGCGCACAGTGCTAGCCTTATCGTATCGCTTACACAAATAGGCTACGCTTTGGGGTTGTTTTTTTTAGTACCACTAGCTGATTTAGTTGAAAATAAAAAGCTTATGTTGGTCACTCTTGGTGTGTCGTTTTTGAGTTTAGTGGGTACGGCACTTGCTGATTCACCTAATGTAATGCTTATTTTGTGTTTGATGATAGGTATAAGTTCGGTTTCTGTTCAGGTGCTTATTCCACTTGCTGCGCATTTATCGTCTGACGAAAAACGCGGACAAGTTCTTGGTAATATTATGGCGGGTTTGTTGTTAGGTATTTTGCTAGCAAGACCTATATCGAGCTTAATAGCCGATCACTTTGGTTGGCGCGCTGTATTTTACTTTGCAGCAGGGTGTATGGTGTTTATTGCTAGTGTAATTTATTTTGCTATTCCAAGTAGGCAACCAACCCATAAAACAACGTATTTTAAGTTATTAAAATCGCTGAAACAATTAATGATAAGCCAGCCAGTGCTGCGCCAACGTTCACTTTTTCAAGCGTTAATGTTTGCATCGTTCAGCTTATTTTGGACGAGCGTACCGGTTGTGCTTGCCCGTGAGTATGGTTTATCCCAATCAGAAATAGCATTGTTTGCACTAGTGGGCGCCGCAGGTGCTGTAGCTGCTCCCATTGTTGGGCGTTTGGCTGATAAGGGCTATACGCATCAGTTATCGTTACTGGCCAAACTCATTGCAGCACTGTGCTTTTTACCAAGCTTATTTGAGTTACCTTACGGCATTATAGTATTGGCATTAACCGGTGTGTTTATTGATTTTTCTGTGCAGGCCAATATGGTATTGGGTCAACGTGCAGTGTACGCACTAGAGCCACAAAGCCGTGCGCGTTTAAACGCTATTTACATGACTAGTATATTTGTAGGTGGCGCAGTAGGCTCGCTTATTGCCAGCCCACTATATGAAGCAGGCGGTTGGACTGGTATTGCACTGGTGGCTACCGGCATGCCGCTTATTTCGTTGATTGGCTATTTGGTTACAACTAAAAAGCGAAGTAAGGCTGTGAGTTAAAAAATTACCGGATAAAACACAATAAAGTCACCATGTTGTGTGGTGACTTTATTTAGCTTATTTGGTAGTTAATTAAGTAGCCTGTTTTTTTGCGTTTGAAAACGAGCTACCAACAGATGCAATAATCACAAGTAAAATAGCGAGCCACTGCCATAAAGTAAGTAATTCACCCAGTATAATAAACCCTGCGAGCGAAGCTATTGCAGGCTCTAAACTCATCATTACGCTAAACCCTTGTGAAGGCATGTTACGCAGTGCAACCATTTCAAGTGTGTAAGGCAGTGCGCTTGATAAAATAGCAATACCAATACCCAGTGGGATAATTTCCCACGTAAACGCGGCGCTTTGCATAATGCCACCGTAAGGCACTAGCACTATAGCGGCAACAGTCATGCCCAGTGCGACAGTGGCACCACCAGAGCTTTGTGTGCCGGTTTTTTTACCAAATAATATATAACCTGCCCAACATGCACCGGCACCAAGAGCAAGCGCTACACCTAATGGATCAAGGCTATCTTGCCCGCTCATATCTGGAAGCAGAAGCAAAATACCAGCAATAGCACAGGCAACCCAAAATAAATCACGTTTGCGGCGTGATGAAAATAAGGCAACAGCAAGCGGGCCTGTAAATTCAAGTGCTACACCAATGCCTAGTGGAATGCGTTCAATAGCGTAATAAAACAAAATGTTCATGCCGCCTAAACTTAAACCATACACAATTATAGGAATACGATTACCCGTAGTGGGTAAGTGTTTCCAAGGTTTAAACACTAAGCAAAGTATAAAGGCAGAAAAACCAAGCCTAAGGGCCGTCGTACCCTCAGGGCCAACAATTGGAAAAAGCTGTTTTGCAAACGACGCGCCCGTTTGAATGGTCATCATGGCAAGCAATACACACACGATAGCCAGTAAATAACTTTTTGAAGATGCTTGCATTTTTATCCTTGAGTTGAGTAACTCTATCAATTAGTTATGTAATGCAGGGAGTATAAAAGCTAAACCCACCCGATATTAATGGCGGCATAGTATCTTTTTTTAAATTTATAGGTAAGTGTTTGCGACCAAAAATAACGCAATAAAAAGTATATTAAATAGGGAAGGTAAATAAAGTAAGAGGTAAAGTTAGCAAACAGCCGTTTGCTAACTTTAATCAGTTGGTTAAAAGGCCTTAGTGGGCACTTTTATTAACTAAGCCATCGAGCGAGTAGAGGCCTCGTTTTTCATCATTTTTGCGTTTAATTTCTTCAAGTGCACGCGATTCTACAGCGTCAAATAAAGCGTTAATTAAGCGGTTAAAATGTTTGTGCATTGCACTGCGCGCTGCATTTGCATCATGCGACTTTAGGGCTGTATAAATAGCGGTGTGTTCATCCATAACGCACTCGTTATTGTTTTTACACACACTGCCATAGTCAGCAACAATTTGTGGATTTGTTAAACGTAAATCCCACAAGTTAGACACTGCAAATTCAAGTGCTTTATTACGCGTTGCTCTAGCTATAATTTCGTGGAACTCACGATCGGCTTGCTCAACATATAGGCCTTTTTCCATAGCAATTAATGTTTTATTTAGTTGCTCTAGTTCTTCTTCTGTAATGCTTTGAGCAGCTAGAGCGGCAATTTCGCCTTCAATTAATGCGCGAGCTTGAGTAAGTTCAAATGCACTGATCTCTTTTGATTTTATAGATGCATTTTTTTGTTCTACTACGTAAACACCAGAGCCAGTTTTAACTTCAACTCGGCCACGTACTTCTAATGCGATAATAGCTTCTCTAATGGTAGGGCGGCTTACATCAAACATTTCTGCAAGTTCACGTTCAGGTGGTAAACGACTCCCAGCAGAAAATTCGCCTTGATTTATTAAAGACTCAATTTTATCAACTATGCGCCAAAATAAGCGACGATTACCCATACTTTACCTTCATTACCTTAAGGAATAATGGCCTCTGGGGCCTATAAGTCAAAACCAACTGTTAATATCAGAGGTTACCTTAAAATTCACTATTATGTCAAAATTCTAACGCGATGTTAGGGTTAAAAACCACTATACACCAACGGTTGCATTCTTGTATTACCAATTTAGTTTAAAATAATGTAATTGGCCAGCTTGATTGGTAATGTTTTTATGTGTTAGGTTAGATTTAAGGTTATTGAGTAATAAATATTGGTAATAAACCGAGTTGGGTTGTCAGTGTTAAGTTTGTTGTAGAAGTATTTGATTGCCCATGGATGGGGATCGCTATTTTAAAGTGTTTTGTAAAATGTGTCGTTGTACGAGAGCTATTTAAGCTTTCTTCTGGGCGTTAGCTGTCGTTGGTTAACGCCCATATTTTATTTAATTAGTCGTTAGGGTACACAACCCCAAGCTGTTTGCGCGCTTCATCAAGAACGCTCATTACGTTACTGGCTAAAATGTGCGTATTAACAGGTGACTCAAGGATATTTTGCTTCACTAATGACATGAAATGCTCAACTTCGTATTTCATAAAGTGCTCATCAAACGGCTGGGATATAATCTCTACCTCCCCATTATTAGCAATAAATTCCACTTTTTTAAGTTGCGATACGGCTTCTATACGTATGCGCCCAAGCTCGCCTTGTATTTCGGTTATGTTGTCGCCTTGCGATATTTTGGAGTAACTAATAACGGCTTGTTTATCTGCATAGTTTAGTAATACATCGCCCGCACCATCTACACCAGTATCGAGCAATACGCCACTGGCACTAACGCTTTTTGGTGCCCCCCAAAGTGCAATTAATAAATACAGCGGGTAAATCCCTAAATCAACTAAAGCACCATTTGCAAACTCGGGTAAAAATGTGTTTGGGCGTTCTCCATTTTTATACTTATCGTAACGCGATGAGTATTGACTGTACTGGCCAATATATTTACGTGGTGTGCCAATTTTTACCATTGCCTGTTGTAGCTGTTCATAGTTAGGCAAGTGAGTGGTCATCATGGCTTCCATGTAAAGGCGCTGATGCTTTTTTGCTGTAGCTATAATGCTTGCAAGCTCTTTAGAATTGGCAGCTGATGGTTTTTCGCCAAGGACATGTTTACCCGCTTCTAGACACATAACGGCATATTGTTTGTGTAAGCTATTAGGGGCGGCTATGTAGACAGCATCGACATTTTGATCTTGGCAAACTTGCTCGATTGAGGTGAAAATTTTTGCTTGTGCATTTTGTGGGTGTTTGGCTAAAAATGCTTCGCCGCTAGATACTGCGCGCGAGCACACCCCATATAAATTAAAATCGTTTAACGTATTTGCAGCGGCTAACAATGTGTCGCTAATAAAATTGGTGCCAACAATAACAAAGTTCATGCTCACTCCTTAGCTTAAATAAAAATAATAAGAGTATTTAGTTTAACATTTTTTTAGTTCTATATGCTCGAGGAGAACATCCAAACCAGCGTTTAACATTAACACTTAGTGTTGCTTGTTCCTGATATCCTAAAAGCTCAGATATGGTTGAGATTGTAAATTGGTTTTGCGCTAAATAGTGTGCAGCTAAAGCGCGGCGAGTGGCATCTTTTAGTTTTACAAAACTCGTATTATGTTTGATAAGTTCTCGATGCAGAGTACGCGGGTGCATACCCAGCGCAGCTGAAATAGTTTGGTTACTACATTGATAAATAGGAAGCATAGGCCTAAT
This sequence comes from Pseudoalteromonas sp. SR41-1, assembly GCF_014164015.1. NCBI lineage: Bacteria > Pseudomonadati > Pseudomonadota > Gammaproteobacteria > Alteromonadales > Pseudoalteromonadaceae > Pseudoalteromonas > Pseudoalteromonas sp. SR41-1. Next base: position 161,036 of record NZ_JACJEK010000001.1, on the reverse strand, counting down.
TAGCGCACTAACTTGGTTGGGCAACGGTTGTGTGTGTTCTTTGTTTTTTGCCAAGAAGTTTAGCGCTGCTTGTACTTTATTTAGTTTAGGGTGATCAAGCTCAAGAGTTAAATCACTTTTTGAGATTACAATGCCAGCGCTGTTGCGATGCTCTATAACGTTACAACCAAAGTAAGTGTTATAGGCACGAGTATTAGTACTTAACTTTTTTGGCAAAAATATATTAATTGGTTTGCAGCGGTTATTACTCAGCTTTTTAATAACAGCTAATGCTAAACCAATGGTTAGCTCAATGACTTGGTTTATGTGCGGTAATGGTTTTAAATTAATTTCGAATGATAAAAACAAGCTTTTATCATTCTCTAAAGGGTGCGAATTTAAGCTAAGTGCAGGGCTGTGTAAGTAAAGGTATTTAATAACCCAATTAAGTGCATCACCTAAATTAGTACTACTTTTGGCAGCTATTGCAATATGTCCTAAAATATCAAAGTTTTGTCTACTTGCGAGCTTAAGGCCAAAACTAGAGCAATTGAACTTACAAGCACAGTATTCTAAAAGCTCAGCGTAATCTCGATAAGGTAAATATTGGTTGTCGAGATTTTTAAAGTCAACGTTACTAATATTACAGCTTTGCATTATTTCATGCGGATCGCCGCCAAATTCGCTAATTAGCGTGTCTATACCTTGTAATGACGTGGCTCTGATTAGGCTGCTCATGGTTAACCCCAAATAAGTGATGTCTAAAAATATCAAGTTTTATTGGGTTTTTCTATGCACTATTACTGTTAAGGCCGTTTAAAACTTTTATTAAGGTACACCATGAACAATACAACATTTGATTACATTGTGATTGGCGCAGGCAGTGGCGGCTGCGTTATGGCATCGCGATTGTCTGAGGATAAAAATGTCAGTGTGTGTTTAATTGAAGCTGGCGGCAGCGATAAAAGTGCATTTGTGCAAATGCCAGCTGGCATAGCAGCGAGTGTGCCTTATGGCATAAATAGCTGGCATTACAATACGGTGCCACAAAAAGAGCTTAATAACCGCTGTGGTTTTGTGCCGCGCGGCAAAGTATTGGGTGGCTCAAGCTCTACCAATGCAATGGTTTATATTCGCGGTAACAAATACGATTACGATAATTGGGCACAGCTTGGTAATGAAGGCTGGGATTTTAAGAGTTTACTCCCGTACTTTATTAAATCTGAGAACAATAAAGCGTTTATAAATAATGAGCTGCACGGAACAAAAGGCCCGCTATATGTACAAGAGCTAAGTAACCCAAGCAATGTAAACCAATATTTTTTAAATGCCTGTGCTGAGCAGAGCGTTAATTTAAGCGACGATATAAATGGTAAAGAGCAAAGCGGCGCGCGTTTATCGCAGGTAACTCAGCACAATGGCGAGCGTTGTAGTGCGGCAAAAGCATATTTAACACCGCATTTAAACCGCCCCAATTTAACGGTATTAACCCATAGCCACGTTAATAAAATAAATATAGCTAATAAGATAACGCAAGGTGTGCAAATAGAGCGTAATAAAGAAGTTATTAATTTACGTGCTAAAAAAGAGGTAATACTTAGTGCTGGCGCTATTAATTCACCACAAATATTAATGCTTTCAGGCATTGGCCCAAAAGAGCAGTTAAGTGCGCATAATATTAAGGTTCAGCACGTACTTGAAGGTGTTGGCGCTAATTTACAAGATCACTTAACGGTAGTGCCACTTTATAAATCAAAAACAAGTAAAGGCACATTTGGTATAAGCCCGCTTGGCATTGCCAGCATTTTAAAAGGATGCGTTAACTGGTTTACAAAACGACAAGGGCGATTAACCAGTAATTTTGCAGAGTCGCACGCGTTTATTAAATTATTTGAAGGCTCGCCAGCGCCCGATGTGCAGCTAGAGTTTGTAATTGGGCTGGTGGACGATCATAGTCGTAAATTACACACTGGGCATGGTTACAGTATACACAGCAGTATTATGCGCCCCAAAAGCCGAGGCACGATTACATTAGCCGATAACAACCCGCGTAGTGCTCCACTTATTAACCCTAATTACTTAAGCCACCCAGATGATTTAACTGTAATGCTTGCTGGTCTTAAAAAAACACTCGCTATTATGCAAAGCAACGCTTTTGATAACATACGCGGTAAAATGCTCTACCCGCTTGATATAAATAATGATGAGCAGCTAATTGAGTTTATACGCCAAACTTCAGATACCGAATATCACCCGGTCGGGACATGTAAAATGGGGCAAGACTCAATGGCAGTGGTAGATACTAATTTACGAGTACACGGGGTAAGTAACTTACGCGTAGTTGATGCGTCGATTATGCCTACTATTATTACCGGCAACACAAATGCGCCGGTAATTGCGATTGCTGAAAAAGCGGCTGATTTAATTAAACACGAAAACGTATAATTGAATTAACAATAGCAGGGCTATTAATTAGCGATAAAACTCATTTAGCCATTGTTGCCAATCGCTTTCAAGATGTAGCATTTGCTGATGCTTTTTAGCATTTAGATGCTTGATTTCGTCCTCGCTTGCCATATAGGGTCCAACGCGGCAAAGAGGGCAGTGGTTTGGTGTTAAGTATGCTGGCTTTGTGAGGCGTGAGCTTAATTCGCTAGTGTGTGTATTAATACCTTTTTGGCTGAAAACGTAAGTGATACCGCTGGTGTCTTTTACGTGTTTATCACGGTCAACATTACGAATTTTGTAACCTTCAAAATGGCTAATATCAAATGGGATTTGGCCTAAATAATCAGCGTTTAAACCGTTATTTAAACTCCCTTCTATATTCCATTCTCGATAAGGTTTTACATCCTTTGAAGTGATGTAGCACAGCATTGGGCCATTTTTATCAAGCGCGTATTCGTTAGCGTATTTAATAAATTGATGCAGCAAAGCGCGGTTTAATACGTTCATACTGGTTTGGCGCGTGTTGTTTTCAAACGCTTCACGGCCAACAAACGCGGGTATAAGCGGAAATTGAAAAATAACCACGTCAAAGCTGTGCTGGTTTTGACTTAGAGTTTGCCAACACGCGGGATTTGTTACATCAAAACCATTAAGTACCTCAACGTTATGCGCTTTTAGGTTGCTAAGTGCATTGTGCTGATACTTTTGCTCAATAGTAGCTTGGTCATCGTAAGTGGATGCAACCAAAGCTTTTGGCGATAGATGAGTGTAAATAGCGTTCGAAAACGATAAATCGCCATCGCCTACGGTGAGTATTCGCCATTGGGGATTTAAATACATAAATTAAAGTGGTTTAGTTGGTGTGTTATCAGCATCAGGCGTACTTTTTTGAGACTGCGCTGCAAGTAAACGATGAAAAGCAAGGCGTGTTTTTAACCCTTCAATGGCGATTTGTTTAATAATAAGATTAAAGGTAATTAAAATGGCAAAGGCAATATGAATAGGCCCATGGGTAAATCCTGCATTTGTATCGTAAAGCATTAAACCGAATAGCAAAAATAAGACAACCAAGAAAATTTCGAGTAATTGACTTGAATAAAAACTCAAACGACCTTCGCTTTTATGATCTTTTTTAATGCGAATAGCACAAAAAAATGGGATCACTTTAATTTTAAATGCCGCGTTTTTTTCTACGTAGTTTTCGCCAAGTTCATCGAGTTGTTGGCGTAATTGGTCAATCATGGTGTGTCCTCAAATAGCAGTGCGCAGATATTACCTTATTACTGTGCAACATTTAAGTTTACAGCTGCTATTTAGGATAAATACTCATACCAATAGTAAGAATGTGACAAACAAACACAACAGAGGTAAGTACTACACGCATTTTTTGATAATCTTTATGGTAGGTTTGCCATTGTGGCGTGGCTTTTTCAAATATAAGTACTAACCAAAAACTAGCACCTAGCCAAGCCAGTGCCCACTCTACAGGTAAAAATGATAAAAATGGAACTGGGATAACAGGTAATACCGCTTTAATTGCATTGCTATAGCTTTGTTCTCCGGCGCGCCACAAGTTACCTGCCATAAATGCTAAAATAGCGATACTGTAAAAAGTAAAAAACTCTAAGTTAAGGCTATTACTGCCAAACATAAGTGGCCAACCTACACACCCTAAAAACGGGATTAAGCCTAAATAACCTAGTTGTATGTGGTTAACAAATTTTTCCATTACAGCGTGCCTTATGTTTAATGACTTATTTGAAGCGCGGCTATTGTAGCAGTATTGCGATTAGCGATCTTAATAATTCGCCAGCGTTTACAATCCAAATAATGCTTACGGTAAAAGAGATTACATAGTTCAATTCAAAAAACCGATTGTTTTAATCTAAACAATCAATTTTATTTAATTTCTCATTAGCCTTATTGTATCAATCAAGCCAACGCAGAAGGTCGTTTTAAACGAAAGCGTTGATTACTTTTTAAATACATTAAATATAGATGAGGAAATACCATGAGCACTTCATTAATCAATACAAAATTACAACCATTCAATGCAACCGCTTACCACAACGGTGACTTTGTAGAATTGTCTGAAAAAGATGTTCTAGGTAAATGGTCTATCTTCTTCTTTTACCCAGCAGACTTTACATTTGTATGTCCTACCGAATTAGGTGACCTTGCAGATTACTATGCACAACTTCAAGAAATGGGCGTAGAAGTTTACTCAGTATCTACTGACACTCATTTTACTCACAAAGCATGGCATGACACGTCAGACACTATCGGTAAAATTACTTACCCAATGATTGGCGACCCAACAGGGCGTATTACACGTAGCTTTGGTGTAATGATTGAAGAAGAAGGTTTAGCACTTCGCGGTACATTTGTAATGAACCCAGAAGGCGAAATTAAAGTAATCGAAACTCACGATTTAGGAATTGGCCGAAGCGCTAAAGAACTAGTTCGTAAAGTACAAGCTGCACAATACATTGCAACTCACGATGGTGAAGTTTGCCCTGCATCTTGGCAGCCAGGTGAAGACACACTTGCACCTTCACTAGATTTAGTTGGTAAAATCTAAATATAGGTTTACCCACTTTTATAAGGGCAGGTAACTGCCCTTAAATCAACGAACATTCGTTTGTTGGTGCCTCCTATATCAATATACTTGTTTAAGCACATGCATTATTTGGCATGGGAGGCTTGCTGTTTAAATTTTCCTAAAAGGGTTAAGCCATGTTAGATAACAACATAAAAAATCAATTAAAAAGCCATTTCGAATCGCTTACTCAACCTGTTGAGCTGCTTATTGCCTTGGATGACAGCAAAAAATCAGCAGAAGTAGAAAGCTTAGCAAACGATTTAGCCTCACTAAGCGATAAATTTACTGTAATAAGCAATCCTGATACAAGCGCACGTCGTCCGTCAATGGTTGTACATTCGCCTATTAAAAAAACTCATGTTACGTTTGCAGGCGTACCTATGGGTCATGAATTCACAAGTTTAGTGTTAGCACTTTTGCATACTGGCGGACACGCAAGTAAAGCTAAAAGCGAAGACATTGAGCAAATACAATCGCTTACTCAAGAGCTGAACTTTGAAGTATACATAAGTTTAAGTTGCCAAACGTGCCCGCAAGTAGTGCAAGCACTTAACACTATGGCAGCGACAAACAGTAATATTAAAGCCACCATGATTGACGGTGCATTATTTCAAGATGAAGTAGAAGAACGAAATATTTTAGCTGTTCCGGCTGTATATTTAAATGGCGAACCATTTAGCCAAGGTGCACTAAGCCTTACTGACATACTTAACAAAGTAGATAGCAAAGGGGCTGCTAAACAAGCAGCAGCGCTAAGCGAAAAAGACGAGTTTGATGTACTGGTAGTTGGTGGCGGCCCAGCGGGCGCGTCGGCTGCAATTTACTCAGCACGAAAAGGGTTAAATACAGGCATTGTTGCTGATAGATTTGGTGGACAAGTTGCCGATACACTAGCAATAGAGAACTTTATTTCGATTAAAGCGACTGAAGGGCCTAAATTGGTTGCCCAGCTTGAAGAGCACGTTAAAGAATACGATGTAGATGTAATGCATAATCAGCGTGCAGCGGCACTTGGTTATAACAATGGTTACGAAATTACACTAGAAAATGGCGCAGTACTTAAAGCTAAGTCGCTCGTACTTGCAACTGGTGCACGCTGGCGCGAAATGAACGTACCAGGTGAGCAAGAGTATCGTGGCCACGGTGTGGCATATTGCCCACATTGCGACGGCCCTTTATTTAAAGGCAAACCTGTTGCTGTAATTGGTGGTGGTAATTCAGGTATAGAAGCGGCAATCGATTTAGCTAATATTGTGCAAAGCGTTACGGTACTTGAATTTGCAGACACACTACGAGCCGATGAAGTGCTTATTCGTAAAGCTAAAAGCATGGCTAATATTACTATTATAAAAAGTGCACAAACAACCGAAGTACTTGGTGATGGTAAAAAAGTAACTGGCTTAATGTACACAGATAGAGTGTCGGGGGAGAGCAAAGAGCTTGAACTTGCCGGTATATTTGTACAAATAGGCTTAATACCAAATACCGAGTGGTTAAAAGACAGCGACCTTGAATTAAGCAAATTTGGTGAAATACTAATTGATGCTAAAGGCGCAACTTCATTACCAGGCATTTATGGCGCGGGGGATGCAACCAATACTCCGTTTAAACAAATTATTATTGCAATGGGCAGCGGTGCAACAGCAAGCTTAGGCGCATTTGATTATTTAATTCGTCACTCTGAAGAAGCTGATCAAAGCGCTGCTTAATGTAATTAGTAAAAACTCTCTTGATATAACAGCAAGGCTACACCCATAGCTGTTTGTTAACCCAAGCCGCCCTTCTCCAAAGGCGGCTTTTTTAATGCTTAAGAATTAGCACACGATTTAATCGCACCCACCACCAGAATCGCCGCCGCAATTTGTATAAGAATGTGATGAGTTACTGCTAGAGGAAGCTGTTGAGTCACTGCCAGTATAAGCAGATGATCCACGTGATGACTTAGCACTGATAAATGTAACTAACAGCAATACGCCTGATACGATAACTATTGTTATTGATGAGCTCCATTGCCCAGTGGAAACGCCTTTAAATACTGCAACAATAAGGACAGTTAGTAATATAGTTCTAATTATGTTTTTCATTGTTAATGCCTTATCTAACTATATTTAGCACGCGGTTAAGTGTGCAAAGCTAATATTTTTAAAGCTTTAGTAATTGCGCCGCTGACGCAATAGCGACTTCTAAAGAATGCATTTTAAACGGTTTTGAAATAAACATATCCATACCAGCTTGTTTGCACGCTAATTTATCTTGCGATGAAGTATTGGCTGTAAGGGCAACAATATAGGTTGAATCGTGCGGACAGATACTTTTTGATCGCAGTTGTTTTGTAGCCTCAAAACCATCGAGTATAGGCATAATACAATCCATAAAAATAAGATCGTAATGCTTTTGCTCGCATTTAAATATGGCATCTTGCCCATCTACTGCAAAGTCTGGCTTTATATTGAGTTTATTAAGCGACGCATCAAGAACTAGCCTGTTTATGTCGTTGTCATCCACCACTAAAACAGAAAGCTTAGAAGCGTTAATGTTTAATTTTGATAGCGGATTTAGCTCTACTTTTTGCTCTTTACCTAGCTCTATAGGGATACTTAGCGAAAAAGTAGTTCCCTGATTAACTTTACTACTGACCTTGATTGTTCCACCCATGTACTCAACAAGTTCTTTAACTATTGCGAGGCCAAGTCCTGTGCCTCCTTTACTGTTTTTAGCATCTACTTCTTGAGTAAAAGGGGAGAATAAAGATTCAAGAAATTGGCTAGTCATGCCTCTTCCCGTATCGGCGACTTTAATGTTTAGCGTTAATTTATTATTGTTATTAATCACAGACGTGTGCAGTTTTACACAACCACGCTCAGTAAATTTTAACGCATTACTTAATAAGTTGGAGGTAATTTGACTTAGGCGTGTGTTATCGCAATATGCCCAGCAGCTATCAGAAATTTCATTTTTTACTTCTAGTTCTACATTGCTGTTTTTAAATAACGGGGTGTACAAAGAAATGAGATCAGTAAATGTTGTATTTAATAAAACATCCGTGGGTTCTAGTTTTAACTCACCGTGGTTAATTTTAGAAAAATCGAGTACTTCGTTTATTATGCTCAAGAGTATATCTGCGCTACGCAGCGCGACTTTTATTTTTTCGGTTCTCTTTTGTTCGTTATGTTCATCTATTAACGTAGTAAGCATGCCCGTAATGCCATTTAGCGGTGTTCTAAGTTCGTGGCTTATTTTTGCAAAAAGCATGCTTCTATCTTCGAGTAATCGCTCGGCTTGTTCTTGTTTATTTTTAAGCTCTTCTCTTAAAGCCACTGCTTCGGTAATATTTTGAAAGGTACCAAACAAACGTACACAGGTATCACCGTCAAATTCGGCTTCACCAAATGTAGATACCCAAATGGTCTGATTTTTGGCTGTAATAATTTCAAGCTCTAGATGCCACTTTTCTCCGTGTTGTATAGCAAGCTCAACTGCTTTACTTATTTCGTCTCTGCTTGTACCTTCTTTATAAAAGTTAACTGCAGATTCAATTTCAGGCTGATAGTTTTCATCAACTTGATGGATTTGTTTAGTTTGCTGACTCCAATAAATTTTATTATTAGTAAGGTCAACTTCCCACGTGCCTATATTTGCTATGCTTTCTAGTTTTAATAAGCTATTGCTGTTTTTTATTAATTTTTCTTTAGTGATGCTGCGAGCTAGTTCTGCCCCTAACCACTGCGCAAATAGCTCAATATAGTCGTAGGCGGCATCTGTAAATACTGGAGATTGATTGGCAGAAGAAAAATTTACAGTTCCAAATATATCGGTACCTATTTTAATAGGTGCCCCAATATATGACTCAAGTTTAAAGTTTGCATAGCAAGGATGGTCAGCAATTGCGCTTTGTGAGACGTTATGAAATGCAAGTGCAGAACCCGCAGTAAGAGTGTGTACACAATAGGTGCCATCTAAATCAAATTGAGTACCTATTTCTAATGCATTATCTGGCGTAATGGCATGTAGCACGGTATAGCAGTTTTTCTCGACCTTACTAATAATAGCTAAATCAAGGTTAAACACTTTAAGTCCAAATGCTAGTAGCTGATGGGTTTTTTCATCAAAGTCTAAGCTTTGGTTAGATACTATGTCGTGAAATTGCCTAAGAAAATTCAATAGTAAATATCCTGTTGGTTTTAGAACTGAGTCTATAGCTTGATAAAGCACTAGTTTAACAAAAAAATTAAATATATTTAGTTAATTATTACTTTATATAAACTTTCTCTAATTAAGCACAACTGATTTAAACACAAACTGCGAGTAAGTTGCTCGCAGCTTATTGTGTATATTAGTAGGTTGAGTTTGGTGTGTACTCAGGGTTGATATCGCCGTCTACTTCCTCTGGGTCAACATCGTTAATAAGCAGTGTTTCACGTACAGCTTCAATGTGATCAAGTACGCTTTGGTAGCGCTCGCCATATTCATACTTTGTCACTTCAATCGCTTTAGGCATGTAAGTAAAAGCTATTTTTAGGGCGTGGAGTGCTTCTTCGTTTATTTTTTCGCTCATAATGTTCTCTTATGTGTAGGCTATAGCTAACCTGAGTTCTGAATAATAAATCTATCTCAAGCAGCTTTTTTAGTGCTAACTGCGTTGAATTTCCTTGCAATAGACCAGCTATTGACGCGTAAATTTGCCTTGTTTTCACCAAAAATTTCTAGCTAGAGAGAGACAGACTTAAATATCGTTATTATTTACAGTGTTTTTAAATCTCTTAACCAGAATTTAGGTTAGTTAGTAAAATAACACCAAATACGATTCGGTAAAGACCAAAACTAACAAAAGTGAAATTTTCTAGAAAGCGTATGAATAGTTTAATAGTAAAATAAGCAACTATAAAAGACGTTAAAAAACCTACAGCAAGGGCAGTTAGGTCATCTAAGCTAAACAGTTGGTAATGTTTAAGTAAGTCGTACCCTGAGGCTGCTGCAAGTACAGGTAAACCAAGTAAAAATGAAAATTCAGCGCTGGCTTTTCGGTTTAAACCACACAACATGGCACCAACAATAGAACTTCCAGCACGACTAGTCCCTGGAATTAACGCAAATACTTGTGCTACGCCAATCCAAAGAGCTTGTTTATAAGTAACTTGGGTCACATCGGTAGTTGTGCAGTGAGCCTCTTTATAACTGCGCTCTAATAGTAAAAAAATCACACCGCCTACAATAAACATAACACCCACTACAGGTACGCTAAACAGTGTTTTTATTACATCACTAGATATAAAACCAATAATACCCAAAGGAATAAATGCAATGGCAACTTTAACCCATAAATTGAAATATTTAGGGCTGAACTTGTCTTTATAGTTGGCTAGTACCGCTAAAATGGCGGCAAGTTGGATAATGACTTCGAAGGCGAGGTTAGTGTCTGTTGATTCAATGCCTAACCACTTTGACGCTACAATTAAGTGCCCAGTTGATGATATGGGTAAAAATTCTGTTATACCTTCAATAATACCTAAAATAATCGCGTTAATTATATCCACGGTTTACTGCTTCCTGAAAAATTAAAAAGCCCGAACTCGGCTTAACTGAAATGACGCATTACTGCGTACCTAAATTGCGAGGCGTAGCATAAAAGCTCTTAAAGCAAACCAACAGTATTTTTAGACTTAATGTGTTTAATAAATTGCATTAAGTGTTAAATGAACAATATAATAACAATTGTTATCATTTGCATATGCTGTTTTGTATATGTTTGGGCAAATTTAATGAGCGAATAATGAATAATAAAAAAACGTTTACAACTACACGGCGAAGGCACCTAATTGCATGTGTGTTAGCGCTAATTACTGCGGTAATAATGATTCCTGGTATGACAACTTATTTACCGTTTCAAATGAATGAACAAATATTACTGCCTATTTTACTCTTTCCTGTTATTTGGACTGCGTTGTTTATTTATTCGTATTTGGCGCAAAAGGTATGGCAACCGTTTGTTGTAATGATTGCACTGTGTGTATTACATGGTTTATTGAGTTTTTGGGCGTTAACGCAGGGGCAGGGATGAAGTCGATTACTTTAAAAAAGCTATTTTTATTACATAGCTGGGTAGGAATTATTACTGCTGTACTGCTATTTATTGTTGCATTTAGTGGGGCGTTAGCAGTGCTGTCGCGACCTGAGTTAAAAATATGGGCAAATCCAGAGCTACAATCTAGTCAACACGTTGCCAGCGCGCAAATTAATCGACTAGTAAACGAATACCATAAACAGGTGCCTAGTGAATTTGGTGAAAACATTCATGTGTTTTTACCAAGTGGACATAACTTTCATTTATTAACGTTGGTATTTGAATCCCACCATGGCGATGAAAACTATGACCAAGAGGTGGCCAGAGTATTTCAATTTCATCCCAATACATTGGCGCTGGAAAATACTTACTATGGGCCTAGTAAAGAATTTTACGCTAATAAAAAAACGGATGCGCCAACTTATATAGGTGAGTTTCATGCAGATTTGCATTTAGGGCGACCAATTGGGTTAATACTCACTGGTTTTTTAGGTTTAACACTTTTAGTAAGTGCAGTGACAGGCTTGTTTATTCATCGTAAATTGATAAAAGAGCTCTTTACGTTTAGGCGAGATAAAGGATTAGATATTGCAGTAAGCGATGCTCATAAGGTCATAGGTATTTGGGGCAGCGTATTTAATATTGTAATTGGTTTTACAGGATCATTTTTAGGGCTTGCGACCGTTATTTTATTACCAGCAGCTGCGTTTGTGAGCTTTGGTGGCGATCAAGATAAGTTAATAGAAACGTTTACCGCTATTCCTGAGCCGGTAGTTAGCCACATTAAGCAACCTACAAAAATAGACACTATTTTAGAGAATGCTCATAGTCGTTACCCTGAAGCAATAATTAGGGATGTCACAATAATGGCGCATAACGATGCGAATGCGCAGGTGTATTTGCGTTTGTTAGGTGGCGAGGCTGTTGCTTCTCAATTACTGCATTATAAAGGCAATGGTGAGTTTGTGCAGTCGATGAGTAGTTTTGGTGATATTTCAGGTGTTTCGATAAAAGTAATTGAGTTGATGTTTCCGCTGCACTTTGGGAACTTTGCAGGGGTGTTTGTAAAATTACTTTGGGTATTGCTTGGCTTAAGTACTGCGCTTTTACCTATTTCGGGCATGATGATGTGGCTAGCAAAGCGTACACGTGGCAGTAGCCCGTCGCTGAGTGTGCAGGCATATGCACGCTGGAATTGTTTTATTATTGGTAGTTGTGGAGGCTTGGTATTAGCAAGCTTTGTGTTATTTCCTTTGCAAGTTGTACTTAATTATACCGTTATTGGTGTGGCGCAAAATAGCTTTTTTGGACCCGTGTTTTTTTATACGTGGTTGGCATGGTTACTCTTAAGTGTATTGCCTATAGGTTATAAAAACTATTTTAAGCTGACTCTTTTGCTATGCGGCGCTTCGCTTGCTTTGGTGCTGCCGCTCAATATTATATTTGGCGTGAGCAATGTTATTAACCTTAATAGCTCGCTTGTCGCGATAGTAGATATAAGTTTTATGGTGGTGGGTATCGCGTGTATTTTTGGTGCCTTAAAAATAAAAAACACACAAAAATTACAAGCAGAGGTACAACCCGCATGAACGAACTACTAATTATAATTGCCATGGTAAGTCTATTATTAATGATGCTTAATATACGCAAAAACACACTCACAATACCCACTAAAGCTTTTTTATGTACACTGCTATTTAGTTTAGCGCTGATATGCTTTATGAGTGTTTATGGTATTTTAGGCGGTGCAATATGCACCGTTGTAGGAGCTATGTTAGCAGGGTTACTAACTGCAGTTATTGCGGGTAAAGCGCCGCAATTATTAGGGTAAAAAATGCAGTTATTTAGCTAAAAAGGCCTTAGCAGCATCAACTCCCATATTGTAACCACTATTAAGTATTTCAAACTTTTTAGTGGTTCGGCCAACTTTAAAATTAGCTGGTGGAGCAATAATATTGATTTTGCAGTCATTTGGTGGATTCATAATAAAATCGATAGACTTATTATAAAAATCAGCCCTATCTAAGGTCGCTTGAACTAATGCAGGATAGTTTTTATACATTTTTTTAGTAAGCCAAGGTGCCTTACTTGGTTTTTTACGATAGCCTAAACATTGAGACAAAATAACGGTGATTTCGCGTGCACCCATTTCGTAAGCTTTTATAACCGGAATTGAATCAGCAACACCGCCATCGGTCATCGCTATGTCATTAATAATAGGGTAGTCACGATATGCAATGGGTATAGCGCATGATGCTTTTAATTGATGCACCATATCGGCGCTGGTGGCTTTTAAATAGTGTGCTTTGCCTGATTCGATTGCCGTAGATACAATATAAAACTCTTGTGGAGTTTGTTCGAATACCTCTGTATGAAGGCGTATTTCGCGAATTGTTTCTTGCCATAACCAATCTAAATCAAATAAATGACCACCTTTAATAAAGCGCGCTAAATTAATAAATTCAGGACGGCATGAATAGTCGGTAATTACTTTATAATTTCGCATTGGTTGTTTGCATAAAAATGCGGCTATATTAGTTGCTCCGGCTGAAACACCAAAATAGCGTTCAAATGGCTGGTATTGCTGTTTTAAAAACTCATCAAGCACACCAGCGGCAAATATACCGCGCATTGCACCGCCTTCAACGACGAGTGTGTTTTTATTATTGTTGTTCATGGCCAATCCTTTTTATGAAATTTGATGTTATCAACTCAGTCTAAAAAATGCGATAGAGATTACTGAAGATGATAAAAAATTAAAGCCGGGTACACATCGCGAAACTCACTGCTTTCTGGTAAGGTTTAGTATTACAAGGCTTTGTTAATAATAAAGAATAACTACTTATGTTTGATCCTAGCGTAACCATTTTTGAAAGCACACAGAGTCAGCTTGCAGAAAGTCCTCTTTGGCATCCTATGCTGAACACTTTTTTTTGGGTCGATATAAATAAAAAATTACTTTTAAGCAAAAATATACACAGCGAAAGCCAACTAAAAACCGTGAATATGCCCGATACGCTCAGTGCAATAGCGTGGATTGATGAGCAGCACTTATTGCTAGGGACAAGTACTGGTATATACAAATACCATATTAATTCAAGCACTCGCCATCTTATTCTTAATATTGAAAATACACAGCTAAATCGACGTTCAAACGACGGCCGTGCTGATCCATGGGGTGGCTTTTGGTTAAGTACAATGGATGTAAATGCTAAAAAAGGGGATGGTAAAATATACCGTTATTATAAAAACCAGCTTAAAGCCGTTGTAAGTGGTTTGAGTATCCCAAATGGATTGTGTTTTGATAAGTCCCGTTTACGCGGTTATTACTGCGACTCTTTAACGAGTTGTATTTATGTATTAGATTTGGATGAGAAAACTGGTGAGCCTTGCGCTGAGCCACGTGTTTTTTATCAATTTAATAATACTGATGTTGACCCCGATGGCTGCGTAACCGATAAATTAGGCAATTTGTGGCTAGCTGTTTGGGGAATGGGATGTGTTATGTGTTTATCCCCAAGCGGTGAGCTAATTAAAACAATAGAGCTTTGTGCATTAAAACCGACGTGCACCGCCTTCGGTGGTGAAAATGCTGAGTTACTACTTGTGACATCGGCATTTGATGAAGCGATTAATAATACTGTTGGTGAACAAGGCGCTGTATTTCAGATCTCCGGTATAAAAAACGGGCAGTTTGAGCCGCCCGTTTTACTGTAACTTGTAATTTTCAGTGATGATTAGCTTTTAGGCGTAACCCACATAACACCCACTTCTTTTTTAGTTACTAAAACCTCAGTACCGGCGATAATTGGTTGCTCACTTTCAACGCCTTACTTAACTTACTACGCGTAAATCACTGAGTAGTTGTATTGTTTATAATTTCAGGTGTATGGACTATCACTACAGCAAACTTTAAAGCACTAAAACTCACTGCAGTGCGGCTCCTTAGTCGGTTTTTAAAAACTAGCTATTTTATTTCTACCTGTTTCTTTTGCGTTATAAAGGGCTATGTCGGCGTTAGTTATAACCTCTTTGGGTTTTGTTTTGTGATTGGGTATGAAACTATAAAACCCAATGCTTAAAGTGAGGTATTTACTGACAGTTGAAAAGTTATGTTCAATTGCGAGTTCTGCGATTTTTTCCTGAATAAGAACAGCAAACCTTTGACAGTGTTCTGTGTCGACTGCAGGTAAAACTATCGCAAATTCTTCACCCCCGAAACGAGCTGCTAGATCACCTTCGCGTTTACAAATATAGTGTAGCGCTTTGGCCACTCGCTTTAGCACTTCATCGCCAAGCTGATGCCCATAGTTATCGTTATAACGCTTAAAAAAATCAATATCACACATAATTAAACTGATAGATTCTTTATTACGTGCACAACGCTTAATTTCGCATTTTAAAGTCTGATCAAAACAACGTCTATTAGCAATGTTTGTAAGGCCATCCGTATTGACTTGTTTATTGAGTTTTTGGTTGGCGTTAATGAGTTGCTGCTGAGTTTGTTGAAGCTCTTGCTTATAATTTAAATTTTTGAAAGCATTAGCAAGCATTTCACCTACTAACCTTAGGCGAATAAGGTCTAAATCTGTCCAGTCTTGCTTTTGAATTACACAATCACAGCCAATAAAGCCAACCAGTTCTTTGTCATAGCGTAAACCAATGCAAAGTACCGATTTTATTTCTTGTCGCTGGAAAATCGTTTTTTCGCTCATTGCTTGAATGGGGAGCAAAGATACATCATTCACTCTGAATAAATGGGTACGGGCCATCGAACTAAAAAAATAAGGGAGGTCGCTTTTTAAAAGGTTTTGTAAGTCGTCTTTAAAAGCTTTAATACCATCATTGACCCATTCGTGAGTGTTATTAATAGTTTTACCATCATCGGAAAACTTAAAAAGATAACTCCTATCGGCATTGCAAACCGTACCGACTGCTTTTAATGCATAGTTGATATGCTTATCAACATCGTCATTTTGAATATCAATTAAGTCAGTTGAGATGTTCGATATAATATTATCAAAATCATATTGTTCATCCACGTTGTTATTTAATATATCGATAATAATAATGGAGTTTGAATTAGGTAAATTTGCAAATTTTACGTTGAGTAGCAATTTGGATGATTGTTTCGATAAAATAAACTGGCATTGGTTATTTGCCGTAAAATAATCAAAGAATAGCTCCTCGATCAACAGATTTTTTTTACTGTGATGATTGGTTAAAGTGATGTGTGAAAAATCAGTTTTATAAAAATGTGATTGGTCTTTTAAGTCAAACAAGTCCTGTGCCTGGCTGTTAACTTTAAATATATCTTCATTTGCATCATAAAGTAATACACAAAACGGCAATAACTCCAAGTTTTGCCATGCTTCTTCTGATAGGTTATTACTCACTCAACTCTCCATGTGTCCAAGCCATAATTAAATTCTTTTTCTTTACTAACTATTAGCACATTTTTTTTGATTTACTAAGTTTTTAGTGCGTTTGCGGGCAGTACGTATTATAATTGATACTGTATATCATTACCCATTTCTACTCTAAGCCATCTTTGGCTTATTTGCACTTTAAGTATAGGTTATTCAAGCATTTCATGACAGAAATCACTACACACCAAGCTTCTCGTCGTCGGTTACTCATTGCGCTAGCAATTACGTGTTCGTTTATGGTAATTCAGGTTATAGGTGCTTATTATTCTAATTCGCTTGCTGTTCTTGCTGATGCGGGGCATTTGTTTGTTCACAATAGCTCGTTATTCATCGCACTGATAGCATCAAGTCTCGCTATTCATTTTGCCAAAACCTATAACGATGGCCATCAACGAGCAGAGCTTTTTGGTGGCCTAGTGAACGGGTTTTTATACCTAGCAATCAGTTTAATTATTTTGTATGAAGGTGGTGAGCGCTATATACACCAACATGAAGGAAATGAGCTGGCTATCAATAGTTATTTAATGTCGGTTATTGCTGCTATTGGTTTTTTATTTCATGGGGCTGCTGCATGGGTTTTATATAAAGGCCGCAAAGCGAGTATTAATGTGTACGCGGTATTTTTACATTCATTCTTTGATCTGATTTCTACCGTATCGACATTTGTTGCCGGTATTCTTATATATTTCACAGGCTGGGTTGTAATCGATATTTTATCGAGTATGTTAATTGCTTCTTTCGTATTATTCACCGGTATTAAGGTCATAATTAGTTGTATAAAAGGTTTACGCCTAAATAAAGCGAAACTTCCTAAAGTTACTGATATTGAAAATAAAATTACAGATATGGAACATGTTCATAATGTCCATAACGTCACTGTAACGCGCAAATATAATGGTATTGTAGTAGGCGCACACGTTGTCCTTAAACAACATTGTACGATTGAAAAACATGATGAAGCGTGTCGTATGAAGGTAGAGCAATTATTAGCCGAAAAATTTAATGTACGTAATAGTGTATTACAAATTGAAAGCCATGAATGCCATCATATCCATTAATAGCATCTGATTAATATAAAAGCGTGTAATAATGATTAGCACGCTTTTAATGTTTCAAATCAAATCAAATCAAATCAAATCAATGATATTGCTAAAACAATCGCTTTTACGTAAGTCTTTAGCATTCATTGGTTTTGCAAAGTAATAACCCTGTAATACATGGCAGCCAACCTCGGCTAAAAAGAGCATCTGTTCGCGCGTTTCTACTCCTTCTGCAATGCAGTATAGATCTAAGTTTTCTGCCAATGAAAAAATAGTTTTAATAATTGATTCATCTCCCTTATCTATACCAATACTATTTACAAAGCTTTGATCTATCTTAATAACATTAATAGGGAATTGGCTTAAGTAGGTGAGTGATGAGTATCCTGTACCAAAATCGTCAAGCAGTAATTTAAACCCAGCAGCTTTTAGGTTTTGCAGCTGTTTGGCTGCTTTAAGCTTATCTTCTAATAAAATACTCTCTGTTATTTCGAGCCTTAATTGTCTTGGATGAACTTGAGAGTCCGCTAATATAGCCATTAACCGCTGTGTTATGTTTGTTTTTAAAATGTGTTTAGGCGATAAGTTTAAAGATATATAAAACAACGGGTTTTCGCTGAGTATAGGCGCAAGTTCAATTAGTGAACGGTGCAAGGCTTGCTCAGTAAGAAGTTCTATTAAACCGGTTTCCTCAGCTACAGGAATAAAAAGAGCTGGAGATATTAACTGGCCTTCATTTTTCCAGCGCATGAGTAACTCCACGCCATTTATTGTTTTTTCTTCTATGTCGATAATAGGCTGGTAGTGATTAAAAAATCGGTTGTCTTTTACTGCATCTTTTAAATCATTTTCAAGCAGTAACTTTTGTTTTATTAGCTCATTCATTTCATCGCTAAAAAACTTAAAGTCGTTTCTCCCGCCTTGCTTAGCGTGCATCATTGCAACATCGGCATTACGGATGAGTATATCTGTGGTTACAGCATCGAATGGGTATAGAGCTACGCCAATACTTGCTGAGATATTAATAGAGAAGTCTTCAATAATTACTTTATTAGCTAATTCATTACTAATTTTTCTTACGTTATCGCGAAGAGATTGGAGTGATTTTATATTTTGAATCAGCACTAAAAATTCATCACCACTTTGGCGGCCAAGTATAGCGTTTTCGCTAAGCATACCGCTTACTCTTTGGGTAATATTACATAACAACATGTCACCCACTGCATGGCCAAAAGAGTCATTAACAGGTTTGAACTTATCTAAATCAATAAATAATAATGCGCATTGGGTATTGTTTTTATCGGCATATTTAATCGCCTTTTCAATGTTTTGATACATTAAACTACGATTAGGTAGGTGCGTTAGAGGGTCAAAATTAGCCAAATAGCGCAGTTCGTTTTCAGCACGTTTTTGTTCAGTTAAATCTGTAATAACAATCACATAGTAACTTGCAGTGTCTTTTGTTACAGCTGTGGCACTTATATGTATTGGGTGTTCATTATTTCTTGCTGTTTTTATATAAACATCACTTTGCCAGTTTTCAGTTGGTTTTAATTTTTTTAAAATACTAGCAAACTCTCTGCACTTATCTTTACCAATTGCTTTAATAAACAATTTAGGGCTAATTTTGGTGGCCGTTTGCTCGTTTGAAAATGTTTCAATAAAACTATTGTTCGCAGAAAATGGCATTAAACGCTTATCGAGTATAAGTAACCAATCGTTTATTTGGCTAAACGCTTCACCTAAAATTTTTGCTTGTTGCTCATTAGCTCGTTGCTCGGTGATATTGGTATATATGCCAGAAACATATAGAGGCTCATTTGTTTGAGGATCGTATATAACTTGCCCTGTATCTTGATACCAGAGCCAATGGCCATTTTTATGCTGTAAACGGTAAGTTGCTTGCCAGTTTTGTTGTTTTTTGTACTTGAAGTAGTTTTCCCATTGGTTTTCAAAACGACGTCGATCGTCTGGGTGTATCAACGCTAAAAATTGATCTATATGCACGCGTTCTGGTAAGTCTGTATAGCCCAATTCACTTCCTCTGAGCGTATTTACGGAAGCGTCTTTAAAGTTATAATCCCATACGCCGCTTTTATTATTTTTAAGCGCGAGTTCTGTTTGCTTTTGCGAGTGAATAGTCGCTCTATGGGCTTGTTCAATTGCTACTCGGCGGCTGCGATACTGCCAAAAAATAAAAAATAACACCCCAAGAATTAAAATAATGTAGGCGGCTATAGCAATGGGCGATCTCCAAGGAGCATACGCCACGTTGATATTAAGTGTTGTAGGCTCGCTTGTAATAATACCATCACGATTATGTGCTGATATTTTTAGTGAGTAATTACCAGGTTGAAGCTTTGTGAAAAACACTTGATTAGATTGTAAATCTTCATATGTTAGAGACGTAGGCCCTAAAAGGATTACTTTATAATATGCTTTATCAATATTAGGGTAAGAGAAGTTAGAAAAGCTAACCGTCAATCCCATGTCTTCATAATTTAATTCAAGTGGTTTGCTAAGGTATTTATGAGGATTGTAATTGAGTTCCCTAGTAAGGAGGCTAATATCAGTAATGGCTAGATTACTTTTTTGTAGTTGTTCTTTTTCATTAAAGTCTAACGGATTAAAAAGTAAGGCTCCAGCATTACTGCCGAACATAAGCCTGCCATCGCTTAGTGTTGCTGCCGCTATTGGTGTAAATTGGTTTATATTCAAACCGTCTTTTACTGAAAAACTCACTACATTGAGTGTATCTAGGTCTATTTGATAAAGACCATTGTCGGTACTTGCCCATAAAAAGCCGTTTTTATCAGGAAATAGTGAATAGATAGAATCAGTATTAAACGAATTTTTTAATCCTATATAGTGCTTTATTTCATAAGTAACGGGGTCAACGCCGAGCAAACCTTCGTGAGTGGTTGCTAACCATAAAATTTTTCGTTTTGAGTCTAAGTAAAAGTTTTCTACAGTGTAAAAAATATCTTCTTTAGGATTAAAAGACTGAAATATAGTCGTTAAAGTTTTCGTTTTTTCGTTGTACCTAAGGAAGCTTTTTGATGTGCCAAGTACAAACTCTTCAGGATGTGTGTCGAGGTGTTTATAAAAAGCGTAAGAAAATAAAGGATCGACTTGCTCTTTGAGCCCCTTAATAATTCTTGTTTTTCCTGTTGTTTCATTAAAAACATAAAAATTATCATCCGACATAAATGCATATGTGTCTGCAGATAACTGGGCAAAGCCAAATAAGTTGGATTGGTTAATTACATCTTTTTCTGTGTCTTTATTTTCAATAATTTTACCCGTTTGTTTATCAAACAGTTTAAAACCATCGAAAGTAACAAGCCAAAGGAATTGATTATCACCAATTGAAGACGCAAAAATATCATAAACGGCAGATGCCCCGTATATTGCTTTTGAGTCGGTTGAGCTTAGATATACATCACTTTTATTTGTTGCTTTGTCGTACCGTGCAATTCCATCTTCTGTTCCTAACCAAATAATATTATTTTTGTCTTGGTAGGTGGCATGAACAGTATTGTTACCGGGTAAAGTAATGTGTTTAAACCGTCGGGTTTTAATTGGCCATGTAAACACGCCCTGGGTTCTAGATGCGAGCCAAAGTACGCCGGACTTATCAACCATTAGATCGTTTATTGAGTTTTCATTAATATTAAACTTACTTTTTTCATAATTTAATACGAATTCTAGTTCTTTGGTTTCGCGGTGATAACTGAACAATCCACTTTCGGTTGCTACAAACTCCCCGTAAACAGTATTGGCATAATCCCATATATTATAATCAGGGATTAAAGTTGTAATATTTGCTGCAGATATATTTTTGGTATTATCGAATGCTAATTGATACATGCCTTCAACAGTACCAACAAGTAATCCTAATTCATTATCAATACTTAAGAATTTGACGTTTACATTATCTATCGTATTTTTTTCAGGGGGATGAAGAGGTATTTTTACAAGTTCTGAATTATCTATATTTGCAGTGTATAAACCATCATTTGTACCAATATATAAAGTGTTTTTATATATTGTTAATGACCGAATGTAGTCACCTTTATTTGGTAGGGTTAGCTTAAATGTAAAGTGTTTACTCGTCTCATCAAATGTATATATTTGAGCATCTATGGCGAAATAAAAAATGTTTTGTTGCTGAGTCATTGCAGAGATCGGAGAGAACATTTTTTGTTCTTTATCTATTTGACCAGAATAGATTTTTTCGGTTTTTAAAGTGAGGGGATCTATTATATAGGCACCAGAAAGATCTGTTGAGACAATGATTTTTCCGTCTTCGGCTTTAAATAATGCATAAATATAGTGTTTATCCAGGCCAAAGCCGCCACTAAAAGTTTTTACATTATATCCATCAAAACGATTTAAACCCTGTTGGGTTGCTATCCAAATATAACCAATATCATCCTCTTGAGTCTGCAAAACGTAACTTTGCGATAGGCCTTCGTCAGTAGAAATTCGTTGTAATTGCTGAGCATAGTTTTGTGATGCAAAAGTGCTTTGGATGCATAGTAAAAAAGTAATGGTGATATGAAAAAAAAATTTGCTCAAACGCACTTATAAACACTCTCAGTGGAAGATAGGATGATGCTTAGCTAGATAGTAAATATAGCATAAGTTTTTATTTTTTAATTACAAATAATATACATAACGCTAAAAGTTCTATTTTTAAATAGTGAGCTACTCTATACAGATAATAGTAAATGCTTATAAGGAGAGTATAGTGCTTTTCTCTAATATTGATGCAAAAAACAGCGTGTTATTAGTTATAGACTTACAAGAGTTGCTTGCTCCTGCAATTAAAGATTTTCCGAATATTTTAAAAAGCACATTGCAGTTAGCTCAAGCGGGTATTATTCATGGCGTTCCATGTTTAGTAACGGAGCAATATGTGAAAGGTTTGGGCGAGACTAATCAGCAAATTAAAAATACGTTACCTAATGCCACGTATTTTCATAAAACGTACTTTAGTGCGTGTGCAGAGCCTGGTTTTGTTGATACGTTAAAAAGCCATGGTAAAAAGCAAGTTGTTGTTGTGGGAACTGAAGCACATGTGTGTGTTTTACAAACATGCTTAGATTTAATAGAAAATGACTTTGAAGTTATTATTGTTTACGACGGAGTTGGTTCGAGAAACCCACAACATAAAAATTTGGCGATTGAGCAGCTACGTCAAGCTGGAGCTGTAATTTCATGCGCTGAAATAGTAATTTTTCAATGGACAAAAAAAGCTGCTACGCCTACGTTTAAGAAAATACTGCCTATAATTAAGTAGACCGCATGCATGTAATGTAAATAAAATGTATTGCTTTGATGTGTCGTTAGTTAATTATTGTGTTAAGTAAACTGAAACTCGTTTATATACGTATATTGCAGACTGCTTTATAAAACAACAATGCAAACAACAATTTTAAGGTTCTTATGTCTAGTATTGGCCGGTTATTTACAATTATTTTCAGTCTTTTGTTTGTCGAGTCTATTGCTATAGGCTTGTATTTCGACACATTAGCGCAGGCTTTTATGATAGGTTTGCCATTGTGTTTATTACCTATATGGCTTTTAAAAACACAAGGTGATAGCCCTATTATCCCCCATGTGGTAGCTGCCGCCATAATGATGTTTTCTTTTTTGCACATACAACAAACTTTTGGGCTGATTGAAGTCCATTTTGAAATATTTATTTTAATGCCCATGTTAATTGTTTTTGTACAGTGGCGAGTGTTTATTACCGCTATTATTTTTGTAGCGGTACATCATTTATCTTTTTATTATTTACAAACTCAAAATACGGGTTTTTACGTATTTGACCCTGATAGACTCGCTTTTACTACGGTGCTAATTCATGCTGGATACGCAATAGTTGAAGTATTAGTTGCAGGCTATATTGCAAAAACGCTGCAACGGGAACGTCGTGCGGGCTTATCTTTAAGTTATGCGACAGAACAAATAATGAAAGATCCTGAAAACATTAAACTCTCTCTTCGCGCGGATGACACTAAAAGCGAAGCTGTAGCAGGATTTAACACATTACTAGATTACTTATCTGATGTTATTAAACAGGTACAAACACAATCAGAATCATTGCAAAAAAACTCACAAGAGCTTATTGATGTACACGATCAGTTAGCGAGTGGTGCGGTTCAACGCACACAACAAACCGATGATATTGCTAATTCCGGCGCTCAAGTTGCCAATGGCTTTAAACTTGTAGAAGAAGAAAGTGAGGTGCTTAAGCGCCAAGTTGACCATATTACACAATCTGCAGGTGATGCATTAAAAGAAGTGCTTCAAACAGACGCTAAAAGTAGAGAGTTGTTAACACTGCTTAACCATACCGAAGAAAAAATAAACCACTTAGTGGCAGCGGGCGATGTTATTTCAGGGCTTCTTAATGAAATATCAGGCATTGCTGAGCAAACAAACCTACTTGCTTTAAATGCCGCTATTGAAGCTGCCCGCGCAGGCGAACACGGTCGAGGTTTTGCTGTTGTTGCTGATGAGGTAAGATCTTTGGCCAACCACAGTAAAGCAACAACAGATAAAATTAGTCTTACATTAAAAGATCTTGTTAATAATAGTAAAACGTCAACGCAATCAATGAGTCAGTGTGTGAGTTTTGTAGTTGATTTAACAAGTATTAGTGCTGCAATGAAAGAAAATATTTCAGCAATGAGCGAGCAAATAGCCGCAGTATCTTCAAGCTCTGACTCAGTTGCACAAGTGGTAGCGGAGCAGGCAGGTAATACCGAGTTAATAGCAAGCAGTACTGATACTATGCGCCAAAATCAGTACCAAGATACGCAAATAGTGCAGCAGTTAACCGCTAAGGTGCAGTTAATCGATGTAAGTATTGATGTATTAGAGCAAAGCATTGCCAAGTTTAAATAAATCTAACTCTTTTGTATTTTCGCTTATAGCTATATGGCTTGTTTGTGTTGTTGCAGGGTTAGTTTATTTTCAGTTAGAGCAACTTAAGCCGTTTGATAGCTCAAAAGTTTTATTGCAAAAGCACTGGTTTAATAACTTTAAAAAGCAATTGGACTGGGTTGACACTAATGAAGCGTCGTTAGTGCTTATAACTGAAAAAAATTGCGGGTGCACCATACAAGCTAAGTCGCATATTTCATCGTTAAGCTCTTTTGCTGCCAATAAAGCTATGAAGGTTGTACAAGTTGAATTAACACCAAAGCTTAAACACGTTATTCCGGCAACGCCTGCCGCCGTTATTATTAATAAAAACGGTGAGTTTGTTTATGCCGGTCCTCTCTCTGAAGGGTTAGCGTGTGCCCAGGGAAGTGGCTTTGTTGAAACTGCGGTCACTAATTTAGCTGCAGGCTTTAACTCAAACCTTTTAATTACGCAAACCAAGGGGTGTTATTGTGTAAATAATGCGTAAATAATGCGTAAATAATGTGCAGAAAAAACTAAAGCTCGCACTTAAATCAACAGTTACGAGCTTTAATATTGATTAAATTGTCACTAACCCATAAATACCTAATAACACAAACACACAAGCAGCAATCGCGCGTACGGTATTTAGAGATATTCTTTTTAGTAATGCATTACCTGCATATATAACAGGCACGTTAGCAATTAGCATACCTAACGTGGTTCCTACCGTTACCCAAAACACAGACTGATATTGTGCGCCTAGCAACACTGTCGCTATTTGTGTTTTATCACCAATTTCTGCAATAAAAAATAATACAAAAGCGACTAAAAAAGCCCCGTAGCTATCGTATTTATTACTTACATCTTCGTCTTTATCTGGAACTAATAGCCAAAGGCCAACAATAATAAAGCTGATGTTTACAAGCCAAGGTAAATATTCAGAAGAAAAACTATTACTTAACCACTGCCCAAACCACGCTGATAGGCCATGATTGAGTAAAGTTGCGGCTAAAATACCAAGAATAAGTGCGCTTTTATTACGAAAACGGGCAGCTAACAGGAGCGATAAAAGCTGCGTTTTATCGCCAATTTCGGCAAGTGTGACGGTGACGGTTGAGGTTAAAAAAACTTCCATTATTGATTCTTACAGGCGGGAATACTAAACCAAGGCAAACAACTATCTCCCGCCATGAGGATAGTGTCTACCTAGGTCTCGCCGATAACGCTTGCTACAACATTACAAACTTACCATGCACTTGAGGTGCAATTATGTTGATAAGTTTACTCATTACTGAGCGGGCTACTCCCCTAAGAGGCGGCCATTATTCCATAACTTTACTTTTAGGTAAATATAGTTAAGAGAACAAATACCATATTCTAATAAATAATTTATATTTATTAGTGAGGAAGCTATTGATAACAATTGTCGTTTAGATTAGTATGCACCTATTGAATGTAATTAACACGGTTTGTATTGATGTATATTTGTCTTTGTCACGGTGTGACTGATAAAAAAATTGAGCAAACAATTGACGATGGTGCAACGACCATGCGTGAATTAACCAAAGAGCTTAAAGTAGGCAGCCAATGCGGTAAGTGTTGTGGTTGTACTAAAAAGATCCTTAATCGCAGACTTATTCAAATTGCGGATGTAACGGATCAAGTTGCTTAATTACATATAAAATTTAGATATAAAAAAAGCAGCTTTTTAGCTGCTTTTTTTATGCTTGTTACTATTTACAGTTGAGACTGTAAGTAGTTTTTGATACCCGTATTTTTAATAAGTAATTGTTGGGTTTCTAACCAATCAATTTGCTCTTCTTGTTCATTTAAAATGTGATCAAGGGCTTCACGGGTAATGTAATCTTTTTTACTTTCAGCCAGTTTAACGGCGCTTCGTAACTCGTCAATAGTATCGAGTTCAAAACTCATGTTAGCAGCAATCATTTCTTCGCTGTTTTCACCAATACGTAATCGGCCTAGGTCTTGAAGATTTGGTAAGCCTTCTAAAAACAAAATACGTTCAATTAAACGATCAGCGTTTTTCATTTTTTGAATTGATACTTTGTAGTCTGCTTTATCAAGCTGTGTAAAGCCAAAATCTTTAAACATACGTGCATGTAAAAAGTATTGGTTAATACCAACAAGCTCATTAGCGAGCACTTTATTAAGCGCTGCAATAACGTCTTTATCGCCTTTCATAATATGCTCCTACTAAGCCATTTGTGCTTGATGATAATTTTCAGAACCAATTTTATCAATTAGACCAAGTTGTTGCTCTAACCAGTAAACATGATCTTCTTCGGTATCAAATAACAGCTTTTCTAAAATGCTACGAGATTGATAATCTTGTTGTTCTTCACATATTGCGATTACGTCTTTAACACACGCAACTACTTCAAGCTCTAGTGTTAAATCGTTTTGCATCATGCTTTTTACATCGTTACCGATAAGTAAATCACGGCGCTTAGTCATATTTGGTACACCTTCTAAAAACAAGATGCGCTTGATAAGCCAGTCTGCGTGATCTTTTTCTTCTTCCATTTCGTGGTTAAGGCGCTCGTATAGTTTGTTTAAACCCCAGTCGTCATACATGCGCGAGTGTATAAAATACTGATCGATTGCTGCTAATTCGTTTGCTAACAATGTATTAAACGCATCGATTACTTTTTGATTACCTTTCATGATAAATCGCCTCAACTATTTCAATTGTATGCAGTGTAGTACATATAGCCTATATTGCAAGTTTTCTCTATAAAAATCATTGCGTTACTATTGGTTTTGATTCTTATTTAAGTTTGCGTTACTGCTTGGTTTATGGACAGTTTTTTATTTGTATTAGTATCTGAGAATGATTACTAGAGGTATTTATAAACAATAAGTAGAGATACTGCTTTTCATATTATCTTTTTAAATAAATAGGCATGCTGATGCCTATTTATTGAGTCTATCACTAATTAAAACTGGTATTTAGCACCCAGCGTTGCGGTTGTGCCTAATCCTTTAATGTTATATCCACCGTAGGTGTAAGCCTGTGCGCGGGCAGGGTAGTAATCGCTATTAAATAGGTTTTCTATTCCAAAATACCCACTCCACCTGGCGTTAACATTGTATTGGCCACTTAAGTTGAATGTGTTGTAGCTACTAACAGGGCCCTGATCGCCAGAGTATTGGCCCTGTGCATTTTTATCAAAGCGCTTTCTGTCGCCTACATATAAAAAGCTCATTGCAAGCGATAGCTCGTCATTTGTTTGCCACGTTACATTCGCCGTTGCTTTGGGTGGGCTAATTTGGCTTGCGCCTAGGTAGTCATCAGCTTCGGTGTTTTTACCTTCTACGTAACTGTATGTGGCGCTTAATTTAAGGTCTTGGTTAATAGTATAATTAACTAACCCTTCGTAACCCCATATTTCTTGTGGTGCACGTACGGGTTCGTAAACACCCGTTACTTCATTATACTCATTACTTGTACCAAGCTCTGAGGTACTTCTGTAAAGAGCAAATTCAAAACGTACGTTTTCAAACTGTGAGGTAAAACCAATTTCGTAATTGTCGATTATTGAGGCTTGTGTTTGAACAAGTGCAATATCGTCAACAGTTGCAGCGCGAAGTAGGCGACCAATATCAGAAATATCAGAGCCCTGTGAATAACTAAAAAATGGGCTGAATGCATCTGTTAAATTGTATTTTATGCCTGCATTATACGTTGTAGCGTCATAGTTTATGGTATCACCACGCACATTTAATGGTACTGAACATTGAGATACGGTTTTGCAAAGTTTTAGCGTTTGGTAGTCACTTACACTCAAATCAATGCTTTCGTTTCTTACACCCGCTTTTACAATAATATCGTCGTTTATTACCCATTTGGTTTGTAAAAAGCCAGCCACACTTTTCATGTCCATTTCTGGCACCCACACACGGCCATCTACTAAAGGTTGCGATGTTTTATCATTTAAGGCATCAATACCGTAGATTAGAGTGGCTGTTAGGTTTTCAAAATCAAACTGGCTATTAAATGTAGCTCTTGCACCTTGCTTGTCTGATTTAATAACCGATTGACCACCGCTATAACC
This sequence comes from Pseudoalteromonas sp. SR41-1, assembly GCF_014164015.1. NCBI lineage: Bacteria > Pseudomonadati > Pseudomonadota > Gammaproteobacteria > Alteromonadales > Pseudoalteromonadaceae > Pseudoalteromonas > Pseudoalteromonas sp. SR41-1. The sequence continues at coordinate 132,480 of NZ_JACJEK010000001.1, read as the reverse complement.
TTCATCAAGATTGGCTAAAGCGGTTGAGAAAAAGAATACGTTTTCTATATTTTGTTTATACAGATCGAGGGTCATTTGTGTGTTTTCAAACAACGCGTAATCAACATATTTTAGGGTTATATTTTCGTTGCCTTCTGGGCCTTGCGGTTTACCTTGTTTTTGAAGCGCTAATGGGACGTGTATAGCGTATGTTTTTTCCCCTATATTGCCATCGCCAGTAACATCGCCTAAATCAGTTTTTTGCTGTGAGCTGTAAAAGTTATAGCTGAACTGCAGTTGCTTTTCGTCGTCAAAATCATAAGTTAGTTTGGTAAAATAGTTTTGAGTTTCAGAGTCTGATAAACCATATTGCAAGCCTAAAATATCGCCCTGTGCATCGCGTTGTACGCCGTTTTCTTCATAGCTTGCCGTTAACAGGTAGCTTAGTTGGTCGAGCTTACCGTTTACTGCGGCTGATACTCTACCGCCACCACTTTCTGCTAATTTAACAGCGCTAAAGCGGCTTGAAATACTTATTTCGCCTTCCGGTTTACCATCACTACGCGCTTGTTTTGTTATGTAGTTAATAATGCCACCTGAGGCACCATTACCATAAATAGACGTTGCGCCTTTTATGACTTCAATGCGCGCTATTGCGCTGGCGTCTAACGTCTTTACGCCTAAAGAACCATTACGAAGAGGGGTTGATTGCGGTACGCCATCAATCATTATTAATGGCGCACGGCCGCGTAGTGTTTGTCCTGAATTACTTGAACTACCAGTATCTGGGGCAAGGCCAGGAACCATTTGCGCGAGTAAACTTCCCAATTCTGAGCTTACTTTTAAATGCTGTTGTATTTGTTGCTGATTAATAACGGTGATCGAGGCTGGTACTTCGTCAATGCTTTCTGATATACGGCTGCCTGAAACAATGACATGCTCAAATTGATCTGAATTGTATTCATTTTTATTATTTTCATTTGCTAACGTGTTAGTACTTATTGCAACAGCGATAAGGCAAAGCGAAGTTTTTAACATGGGGTGTCTTAGTTGATAACAATTTGCGTAATGGTAATCATTATCAACTAATGGCACAAGTGTTAATGAGATTTATTTCCATTTATGGCGTTTTAACCAGAAATACACACCGCTTACAATAAAAAATGCGAGTGAAAGGGCTATTAATAACCATAAAAACTGCACGATAGGACCTGCAAAATCACCAATGTGAAACTTATATTTGAAGTTCCATGCTTGTGTTGTGAAGTTTGTTTTACTGGCGTCAAATGAGTTTAATACTTTACCCGTAAATGGGTTAGTCCAAACCCAGCTGTAAGCGTGACTTTCGCCAGGGTTTTGCATTCTCAGTGCAATTGCTTCGTCATCCTTTTTAGGTAAGTAAATTCTATATAATTTACCGTCTGGAAATACGTTCTCTGCATTTTTAATTGCTTCATTGTAGTTTAAAGTAGCTTGAGAAGGGGTTATTACTTTTGGTGCTTTAGGTCTTTGTTCTACCTTGTTTAAGGTCACAAATTCTAATACCGATTGAGTTTGTGTTTTCCAGTTAAATGCCATACCAGTAAAGGCAATCAGCATAAGCGGTATAAAAAAGTAAACACCAAGCACTGTATGTAATTGATACATGAGCATTCTAAATTTGGCTTTTGGTTTTATAGCTAAACGTTTAACTCTGTTTTTGGGCTTTACCCATAAATAAAAGCCCAGTAATACATTTATTAAAAGTAGCAATGCACACACCGACATCCAATTTCGAAAGGTTTTTTCACCTTTACTGTTTTCAAACAACAGCCAACGATGTAATCCCATAGCAAACCCATAAATCGTATCGGTTGATTCATAGATGTTTAGTACACTCCCTGAGTAGGGGTTAACACTGGCGTAGTGTTTATTGGCTAACCGAAATTGCCATGCTGCGTTTGGCGCTTGTTCGGGCATAAAAAAGGTGATTTTTTGCTTAGTTTGAGCTTGTACATTTTGTATAAGTTCATCGTAATGCATTAAGTTTTTTTGGGGTGTTACTTGCCATTTCTCAGGCTCTATTAGGTGCTGTATGTCTTTTGCATAAATCATAACAGCACCGGTTAGGCTCACTATTAATAAAAATAGTCCGCTAATTAGGGCAAGGCCTAAATGAATTCTACGTAACCAAAGTTTCAAAAACGGTATCTCATTATGAGTTAATGACAATATTGTAAATGATAATACGAGCTGTTTTCAATTAAATAGTTATGTATTTGGTTTAGCTTGTTATTAAGAGCATTAAATTGGGCTTTAATTTGCGATTGGTCGGATTTCTATTATGCAATTTTCAATATTAAAATTGTCGTGTAAAAAGCTTTTTACTGCTGGCAAATTAATTAAGTGCTGAGTGCCAATAATAAGCTCACAATAATTTTCTTTATCATCTAGTTGCCAAAGCTTAATGCTAACTACCGATTCGATATTAAATTCATTACTAATAGCATGTGATATTGCGTGTATATCAATATTGCTAGGCGCTGCTTGCATTAAAATTTTGCAGCTTTGCTTTAATAGTAAAATGCCATGATAAATTACATAAAGAGAAATAAGCACAGTGGCAATTAAGTCAACGATATACCACTGGTATAAAATAATTAAGGTGCCCGCAATAATAACAACAATAGATGCCATTGCATCCGATACGTTATGAATAAAGGCCGCTTTTATATTTATACTGTGATTTGCGCCAGCTCGGTAGGTTAAATATGCGGTTGCTAAATCAATAATCAATGCTATTGCTGCCACCCACACAACCATCCAACCATTAATTGGTTGAGGGTTTAAATAGCTCGAAATGGCTTCAAAAATTAAATACACACCAATTAATATCAATGTACTGCTATTAAAAAGTGTGGCAAGTATTTCAGCGCGTTTATAGCCAAAATGATGAGTGGTGTCAGCAGGTTTATTACCAATTTTACGTGCAACGAGCGCGATAAATATAGCGGCAGCATCACTTAAATTATGAAGTGCATCGGCTATAAGTGACAAACTGCCCGAAAATACCCCGCCAATAACTTGGGCTACGGTTAGCAATACATTAATAACCACAGCGACGGTTAGCTGTTTATCGCTCTGGTTTTCGTCTACATGACTATGTGAGTGATCGTGCGCCATAATGACCTCAAATGTATTAATTGAATATTGCTTATATCATGGCTGGTTTAAAACCGCTACAGATGTGGTAGCGTCAATAAATCTAATTATAAGTTAGTAATAAAGGCGTATATTTTAAAAAGTGTGAATTTAATATTGTAACGCTAAACACCCATTTTTTAAGGAGTTTACCGCTCAAAACTTGCGTCTTTATATATTTAGTGCATTAATGTAAGTAATATTAAATGATTATAAGTTGCTGGATATTAAGCATGCACAAAGGTTTAAACTTTGATGAATTAACAGGTAAAGGACAGTCTGTTCGAAGTAAGTTAATTATAACCTTTATAATTATAGCCTTAGGGCCACTATGTATACTTACTTGGTTTAGCCTTGGACATGTAAATAGCACGCTTAAGCAAAATGCAGACGCTGAACTAAACGAGCTTAATAATATAGGTAAGCAATTTGCTGATATTTGGTTTGCAGAGCATGTTAAGGATCTATATTTGCTTAGGGCGCAGTTTGATATTAGCCCGACTAAAAAACAACAATTAATAGCGCAATTTGTTGAGCAGTACGACTTTGTTAATAATGTAGAACTTATTGATGTAAACCTCGTTAAATCACTACCTTCATCACCCTTTTTTAATATTATTAAAGATCAACGTTTTAATAACATACTCTCTGGTATTAAAAATACAGGTAAAATCCAATTTCAGTCAATGACAGTCTCAGGGCGTGAGTATCATATTATTGGCTTACCGTTAGTAAATACCGAAAATAAGCTACAAGCCATATTGCTCGCAGATATAAATTTAAACGGCTTATTAAATAATCTAAGTAAAATACACGCTGCAAATAAAGACATAACATTTTATGTTATGCATAATAATAAAATTCAAAAAAATAATAATTCAGAAGATTCTCAACCACTATTTTTCTCTCAAAACGGCTCCCCAACGCAACGTGTTTTTTCTTACAGTAATAAAAATGAAGAGACTTTATACGGGTATATTGATTCTCTAGAGTTTTTAAATGAATCTGGATGGCAATTACTTGTAACAAAACCAAAAGAAGTTGCACTACAAGGTGCTAATTTTTATAAACAGCTTGCTTTATTAACAAATGCGGGGGCATTGCTCCTTATATTAACGTCATCGTGGTGGTTTGGGCGTCGACTTTCTAGACCTTTAATTAACTTAGCTAAAATTGTTGAAAGTATTACAAAAGGAGATAAGGTAAAAGTCCCTGTAATAAACGACAGTATTGAGTTTAACCAGCTTTCATTGGGTTTACGTAATTTAGTAGCCGTAAAAGAAGAGCAACACAGTATATTACAAAAGCAACGCTCTGCACTTCAAATTGCATTAAAACAATTAGCCGAGCAAAAAAGTGCATTAGATGAACACGCTATTGTTGCTGTAACTGATTTGCATGGCACCATCACTTTTGTAAATAAGAAATTTTGTGAGATTAGTGGCTACGATGAACACGAATTAATAGGTCAAAACCATCGCCTTTTAAATTCAGGAAAACACGAAAAAGCATTTTTTAAAAATATGTATAAAACGCTTAAACGTGGTGATATATGGAACGGGCAAATATGCAATAAAGCTAAGCATGGTGGCATATATTGGGTAGATACGACGATTGCACCATTTTTAGATGAAAATGGAAAACCGCAAAACTATATTGCTATTCGTAATGACATTACAGCCCTGAAAGTACAAGAGCTAGAGCTTGAGCAACACAAAACACAGTTACAGTTAGTGATAGACTCAACAGCCGTGGGTATTTGGGATTGGTATATTGATACGAATAAAGTGACGTTTAATAACCGCTGGGCCGAGATAATAGGTTACAAACTCAGTGAGATTGAGCCTTGTACTATAGATACTTGGTATACATATGCTCACCCAGACGACTTAGTGATATCAAATAAAAAACTTCAAGAGCACTTTGCCGGTGAGACTGACTATTTTGTTAGTGAAGCCCGCATGAAGCATAAAAATGGACATTGGATTTGGGTACTCGATACTGCAAAAGTAGTTGAGTGGAATACCGATGGCTCTCCAAAACGTATGATAGGTACGCATTTAGATATATCAGAACGAAAATCTACAGAGCTTGAGCTACAAGGAAGCCGCGATAGGTTTGCATCTTTGGTATCAAATATCCCTGGCATTATTTATCGATGTAAGTTTGATAATAAATTAAGCATGCTTTATATGAGCGAGCAAGCGAGTGGAATAACAGGTTATTCACCTGATGAGTTGATACATGATGAACCCCCCAGCTTTTTTGATTTGATATGCGAAGACGATTCTAAAAAAATAAAAGATGAAATTCTATGTTGTGTTAGCGCTAAGCAGTCATGGTCTGTTGAGTATAGGATTACAGCCCGCGATGGCTCCTTACATTGGGTAAATGAAAAAGGCCAAGCCATTTACGCAGATGATGGCAGCATATTGTATTTAGATGGATTTATTTTTGATATTACAGAGCGTTACAATACACAGTTAAAAATAAATCGTCAGCAAAGCCTACTTGAATCAATGAGTAAGCAAGGGCAGATTGGCGCATGGGAGATGGACTTAGATGCGCATACACTTTATTGGTCTGATGAAGTTAAAGTTATTCACGAAGTACCAGAGGACTTTGAACCGAGTATAGATACCGCTATTAACTTTTATAAACCAGGCATACACCGAGATACTATAAGTACCTTATTTGAGTGCGCAGTGACTTTAGGTGAAAGCTGGAGTGTAGAGCTTATTATTTTGACCTATTCTGGGCAAGAGCGTTGGGTTAAATCGATGGGCCAAGCTGAGCTTAAAGACGGTAAATGTGTACGTGTGTTTGGTTCATTTCAAAGTATTGATGCACATAAACGACTTGAACTTGAGAGCGAAAAAGCAAATCGTTATAACAAAAATTTAGCCGCGCTTACAGTCGCACCTGAGGTGCAAAATAGTGATGTAGAACAGGTTAAAAAGCTAGCCGTTAAATCTATGTGTGAAGTGCTAAATGTTACACGAGCTTCGATATGGATCTTTAACGAAAAACGAGATGTGATGACGTGTCATTGCTTATATATAAATGGTCAAGGGTTTGTAGATACCGACGCTATTTTAACTGCTAAAGACTACCCAGCTTATTTTAATGCTATTTATAAACATAATTTAGTGGCTATTGATGATGTTTATACTCACTCAGCAACTGTTGATTTTATTGAAGCATATGTAACACCATTAAATATTAAATCGATGCTTGATGCTGTAATTGCAACAGGCGATGGTAATTTAGGTATTTTGTGCGCTGAAACAGTAGGCGAGCATCACAACTGGACGCAAAGTGAAGAAACGTATCTTCGCTCATTAGCTACTTTAGTGGGAAGCACTTTAGTTTCTCAAAAACGAAAAGTAATTAGTGAGGAGCTAAAAGTAGCACTCGTGAAAGCTGAAGATGCAGCCATTGCTAAGAGCCAATTTTTAGCAACCATGAGCCATGAAATTAGAACGCCGATGAATGGCGTACTCGGTATGCTAGAGCTTGTTCAATTAGAGTCGCTATCTAAACCAATAGAAACAAAAGTAGATATAGCCAAAAAAAGTGCACATTCTTTATTGGGTGTAATTAATGATATTTTAGATTTCTCTAAAGCTGAAGCAGGTAAAATCGAGCTTGAAGAAATTAACTTTAATGGACGTGATTTAATTGGTGAAGTTGCTGCCGCACAAGCATTTACAGCTCAAGACAAAGGTATTGAAATTATTTTGGATCTGGTAGCGCTAGAGCCTTCGCAGTTATGCGGCGATCCAGGGCGCATTCGCCAAGTTATTACTAATTTATTGAGCAACGCCGTTAAGTTTACGAGTCAAGGCGAGGTTGTTGTAAGCGCGAAAATTAATAAAGTAGCTCAAGGTTTAGAGTTTGTTGTAAGTATAAAGGACTCAGGTATAGGAATAAGTTTAGAAAAACAAGAGCAATTATTTACCCCTTTCTCTCAAGTCGATGCATCAACAACGCGTGAATATGGAGGCAGTGGCTTAGGGCTGGCTATTTGTAAGCAGCTTTGTGAACTAATGGGGGGGGCTATCTCTCTCACTAGCGAAGCCGGTAAAGGGAGTACTTTTACTGCCACTATAATGCTGACTCCGGGAGATCAAAAAGAACGTTATATTCCTAATATTAATATGGAAGAGCTAACCGTTTTGGTTGTTGATGATAACGAGACAAATCGAATTGTAATTTCACAGCAGCTTGAGCACTGGGGAGCTAAGGTTGCGCTTGCATGTGACGCACGCGAAGCTCTTGATATGTGCGCGCAGCAGTATAAAAGTAACAATTGCATGTATGACATTGCAGTGCTTGATATGCAAATGCCAGGAATGGATGGTATAGAGCTGTGTAAAGCACTAAAAGCACATGAACATTATAAATCAATGCCACTTGTAATGATGACCAGTATTGCTGGTATGGAAGGTGCGCAGCGCTATTCTAATGCAGGCTTTCAGGCATATTTCCCCAAACCTGTAACCACTGCCGATTTAATTTCTGCACTGTCGGTTATAACGAGTAATGCTGCAGGCGAGGCGCTCCCACTTGTTACTTCAGGCTATATTTCCTCTCTTAAAAAAGAAAAGGTACAGGAACCTACCCAAATATTACTTGTAGAAGATAATCCAATTAATCGACAAGTGGCTACATTAATGCTCAAAAAGCTTAATTGTGACGTTACAATTGCCGAAAATGGTCAATTAGCGATAGATATATTAGAGTCTCACGATTCTGGTTTCTTTAAGCTCGTTCTTATGGATTGCCAGATGCCTGTTATGGATGGCTTTGCTACAACTGCAGCTATCCGTAAAGGTATGGCGGGTATACAACACAAAAACATTAGGATCATTGCTATTACGGCTAACGCAATGGACTCTGATAAAGAGCGTTGTATAACCGCTGGAATGGATGACTACTTGAGCAAACCGATTCAATTAGATATTTTAAAAGATAAATTAGAGCAGTATATTTAAGGTAAAAATACAATGAGCCAACCCGTTATAATACGTGATGCAAAACCAAGTGATGCGAAAACAATTTTGCACTTTATTACCGAACTTGCCATATATGAAAAAGAACCGGATGCAGTTAAAACAGACGAACAGGCTATTTTAGATACGCTGTTTAGCGACGGTGCTACTGCGCACAGCATAATTTGTTTAGAAGGTGATGAGCCAATTGGTTTTGCGGTCTATTTTTATAATTACTCTACATGGTTAGGTAAAAATGGCCTATACCTTGAAGATTTATACGTAAGCCCAGATAGCCGTGGCAATGGTGCAGGTAAAGCCATTATGAAGCACTTAGCTAATAAGGCGATTAGTAATGACTGTGGTCGTTTTGAATGGGTAGTGCTTGATTGGAATAAACCCGCTATCGATTTTTACAATAGCATTGGTGCAAAGCCTCAAAACGAATGGATTATATATCGCTTAACAGGGCAGGAATTACTAGACTTTGCTAAATAGTTAATGAAAATCATTTGCATTTAGGTTTGTGGGTGTGTAAGTTAACTACACGCCCATAAATAAACGTGCAGATGATTATATGATCTCAAACCAAAAACAATCCCACTCAGATTTACTTTGTCTTGATCAAGCATTAAGCCCTTGGCAGTCGAATATAATGCAAGGTAATTATGCATTTGAACAAGGTGCACTTCTCGAAGCCCGCGATAAATACTTATTAGCTAAAACACTTGCAGATCATCTTCTTCAGCAGTTTTTATATGCTCAGATTAATAACAATGTCATCCATGCTATTGAGCATTGCATACCCGCACTTGTTGTTGCGTCGCATAATTTAGCTGATACCTATATAGCTATGCAACAGCCTGAAAATGCATGCAAATGGCTATGCGAAGTACACTTAACACTCTGTTCGCTAATTAAGCATACTCATTACGATATACAAAAAGTGAGTAAGCATCATTACACTAAAACGTCCTCTGAACTTGTATCATTTGCAAGACGCTATCATTTTTTACCTGAGCTAATAGAGCAAGTGAATTTTTGCTTATGCTCAGAGAGCACTACAAACAATCAACTGCACTAATTTAAAAGAAAAAGGAGTATTTATGGCTTTTACTTTGCCTGCACTTAACTATGAGTACGATGCGCTTGAGCCTCATATTGATGGTAAAACAATGCATATTCACCACACATTGCATCATCAAACGTATATCAATAAAGCCAATGCTGCTTTAGCAGATACTGTTTATGCAACCGCAAATGCTGAAAAATTACTTAAGGGAATAAACAGCCTGCCTAGTAATTTACAAAAAGCAGTACAAGAGCATGTAGGAGGGCATTTTAATCACAGCTTATTTTGGCAAGTAATGAGCCCAGAAGGAGGAGGGGAACCTGAAGGTAGTGTAGCTCAGGCAATAAATGAACAGTTTGGCAGTTTTGATAAGTTTAAAGATCAATTTACTGCTGCTGCAATTAGTCAATTTGGCAGTGGTTGGGCGTGGCTATGTGTGACCCCAGATAAAAAGTTGATTGTAGAAAATAGTGCTAATCAAGATTGCCCTTTAATGCAGGGAAATACCCCTATTTTGGGACTTGATGTATGGGAGCAAGCCTACTATTTGAAGTATCAAAATAAGCGTCCTGACTATATTGCTGCTTTTTATAATGTAATTAATTGGACTGAAGTTGAAAAACGCTACCTAGCCGCAATAAGTTGAGTGCCGAATATGGCTAGTAATACAGTTTATTTTCTATAAGCTAGGCTCTATTAGATTAATTTATAGAGCCGTTTATGTACACTTCACATTGGCAAAAAGCACGTCAGAGTCGCGATCCTCGTTTTGACGGGCTTTTTTACGTAGCGGTAAAAAGTACCGGTATTTATTGCAGACCAATTTGCCCTGCACCAACGGCTCACGAAAAAAACGTTGCTTATTATCAGTTTGCCCATAACGCGGCGCAAGATGGTTTTAGGCCCTGTATTCGTTGCAGGCCCGATAGTGCCCCAGGCAGCGCAGCATGGCAGGGTACAAAAACGACGGCACTTAGAGCAAAACAGTTAATAGATCAAAATGACGAGCACGACTGCGAAAAATTAGCAGCTCGTTTAGGCGTAAGTAGTCGTTATTTAAGGCAGTTGTTTAAGCAGTATTTTGGCGTGTCGATTACGCAATATCGATTATTTAACCAATGCCACTTTGCTAAAAAGCTGATTCAAGAAACACATTTACCCCTTACCGAAATAGCGTTTTCCGCAGGCTTTAAAAGCATTAGGCGCTTTAATGATGCATTTTTACAGCAGTTAAATATAGCTCCCTCGAAGCTGCGCAGTGGCGATAAAAAGCCAACGTCAACACTCATTTTAACCCTGCCATTTAGGCCGCCTTATAATTGGCCTGCTTTGCAGGGCTTTTTACAAAGGCGCTTGATAAAACCAATGGAGTGGATAACGCAAACGAGCTACGGGCGTACTTTTGCAAGTGAGAAATATAAAGGAAGCTTTACCGTTGAATTTATAGCGAGTAAAAACCACTTTAGTGTATCTATCAATATAGACAATACGGCGTACTTACAAACTGTTATAAATAATATACGCCGTGTGCTTGATTTAGATGCCGATATTAATTTAATTGAAACGCATTTAAGCGCCAATATAAACAATGCGTTTACAGTGTGTGAAGGGCTCAGACTTCCAGGGATTTGGTCAAGTTTTGAAGCCGGTATAAGAGCGGTACTCGGACAACAAGTGAGTGTTACTGCGGCGCATAATTTAGTAACAAAGTTAGTTGATGAATTAGGCGAAAAAGAGGGCGATGCCGTTTATTTTCCTACGGCTAAAATTGTTGCTAATAGTGATTTTGCATTTTTTAAAATGCCACAAGCACGCAAAAATGCGCTACACAACTTAGCCCAGTTTTGTGCACTAAATCCTGAAAGTGACGATTTAGACGAATGGCTTAGTTTAAAGGGAATTGGTCCTTGGACAGTAAATTATGCAAAGCTGCGAGGACAAAGCCAACCCGATATATTACTTGATGGCGACTTAGGTGTTAAAAAAGCTCAAGCGGCGGCAAACCCTTTTGAGCCTGCTAACTGCGCTCCTTTTCGCTCTTACTTAACGTTTCAACTTTGGCAGCAATTATAATGATCATTCAAACATCAATTTCGAGCCCTATAGACGACATAATTATTCAAGCGACTGATAAAGGTGTGAGTTACGTTGGTTTTTATCCACCAGTTGAATACTCTTATACGCCATTTGAGCAAGTTACTAACAAGGCGGTGCTTATTTGCGCTGCGCAGTTAAATGAGTACTTTGCAAAAAAACGCACTATGTTTGATGTACCACTTGATACAACCGGTACAGTATTTCAGCAAAGTGTATGGCAAGCACTATTAACGGTGCCTTTTGGACAATCGCAAACATACGGCTATATTGCTAACCAACTCAATAACCCAAAAGCAGTGAGGGCAGTAGGCGCTGCTAATAGTAAAAATCCGATTAGTATTATTGTACCGTGCCACCGCATTATTGGCGCAAATGCAAAGTTAACGGGCTATTCTGGTGGGCTTGAAAGGAAACTGTGGTTGCTGAAACACGAAGGATTAATGTAAATTAATTGATAAAATATAGCCAGTCTGCTTAACTAAACCTATAATTTAAATAATCAACTAATAAAAATTATTATGCGTATTAATAGCTTAGTTTACTTTTTTATTGCCAGTTTAATGTTTACCGCTACTGTGTTTAGCAAGCCGCAAAGTCTCGTGTTTTGTTACGAAGACAAAAATATAGCTCCTATGTTTTTAGGTGATGGCCAAAATATACCAACAGATAAACCTGGTGCATCAATCGAAATACTTCAACAACTTGATTTAGCATTGCCCAATGTAGCAATATCATTTGTTAGAAAGCCATGGCGTAGATGCTTAAACGATTTAGAATTTAATCGGGTTAATGCTGTTATTGCAAGTTACCGCAAAGGGCGAGAAAACGTTGCTGTTTACCCTGTTGATGAGCAAGGTAAGTTACAAGATAACTACGCAGTAAGTGAATTTGGCAGCTGCCTTATAGGGCGCTATAAATTTCATAAGGAATGGGAGACTCGTGAAGTATTTCAAAATAAAGCATTTACGATAGCTATTCCTAATGGTTATGGGCTAAATAGCGCGTTAAAAGAAGAACCATTTTTTATTCATAATACGTTTTCTAAAAGCAAAGCTTTTGAGTTGCTAGATAAGGGGGTAGTGCAGGCGAGCGTTGATCTATGCCAAGTAGACGGCTTAAAAGTGTCGAGTTATCCGTATGAGGGTAATAATGTTAAACCTATTTATCCCCCTTACGAAACCAGCCATGGTTACCTTGTATTTTCAAAAAAATTCTATGAAGAAAATAATGCTCTAAGCTTGCAAATGTGGCAGTGGTTATCAAAATTTGAAAGTGCACCTGTGTATATTAAATACTTACAAACATTCAAATAAACAGGCCCGACAAAATAAAATTCGCGTTTGTAAATTGGTATTAATTTAATATTAAGGTAGCATAAGCGCACTTTTTATAAAATGGCACCGCAATGGCTCAATTATACTTTTACTACTCTGCAATGAATGCAGGTAAATCAACCACGTTATTACAATCTGCATTTAATTATAAAGAACGTGGCATGGAACCTGTGATCCTAACTGCTGCCATTGATGATAGACAAGGCGTGGGTAAAGTATCGTCTCGTATTGGTTTGCAAGCTGATGCGCATGTATTTGATGCTAGTAAAGATGTTTTTGATCTTATTCAATCACTCAATAATGATAAAAAGCGCCATTGTGTGTTAGTTGACGAGTGCCAATTTTTATCAAAAGAACAAGTAATGCAATTAACAGATGTGGTTGATGAACTCGGTATACCGGTATTGTGTTATGGCCTGCGTAACGACTTTAGAGGCGAGCTATTTATAGGGTCGCAATACTTGCTTGCGTGGGCTGATAAGTTAGTTGAGCTTAAAACTGTTTGCCACTGTGGACGTAAAGCAAACCATGTACTGCGTACCGATGAAAATGGCGAAGCAATAGCCGATGGTAACCAAGTAGAAATTGGCGGCAATGACCGATATGTTTCGGTATGCCGCAAACATTATAAAGCCGCGTTAAATATGGGCCGACAAAGCATTTAAAAATGTATCAATATCTTCGCGGGTTATATCTAAATGCGTAACTAGCCTAAGCTGCTTGCTTGGGCTAAATAATATGCCTTGTTGTTTAAGCGCTTCAGCAATATCTTCAATATTTATACTGCTACTGTATGTTGCGTAAACCATATTAGTGGTGTTAGTCATATCGACAGTAAAGCCACTGATTTCACTTAATTGTTGAGCCAAATAACGTGCATTTTCATGATCGCCTTTTAAGCGCTCTACATTGTGCTCAAGTGCAAATTGTCCAGCGGCTGCAAGCATTCCGGCTTGGCGCATACCACCACCAAGTACTTTTCTCCATCGTCTTGCTTTATTAATAAGTGCTGGTGAGCCTAATAATAAAGAGCCTACGGGCGCACCTAAACCTTTAGATAAACAAATAGAAACTGAGTCAAAGTGCTTTGTAATTTCAGTGATATCAACTTTTAGCTCAACAGCGGCATTAAAAGCACGTGCGCCGTCTAAGTGCAGCGCTAAACTATGCGTATTAACAAAGTCACGTGCTTGGGCTAAGTACTCAAGCGGGAGTACTTTTCCGCCAATGGTATTTTCTAAGCTGAGCAATCGCGTTTTTGCAAAATGGCAATCGTCTGGTTTTATAGCCGTCGCTATTTTACTAAAAGGTATACTGCCATCAGCATCGTTTTCAATAGGCTGTGGTTGCACAGACCCTAAAACAGCTGCGCCACCACCTTCAAACTTATAATTGTGAGCATTTTGGCCACAAATGTATTCGTCACCTCGCTCACAGTGCGCCATTAACGCAAGTAAGTTGGCTTGTGTGCCTGAGCTACAATAAAGTGCGGCTTCAAAATTAAAACGCTTACACGCATAGGCTTCTAGTTGGTTAACGCTTTCATCATCACCATATACATCGTCACCAACCGGTGCGTTGTACATAATATCGCGCATTTCTTTTGTTGGTTTTGTAACTGTATCAGAGCGAAAATCTATCATGATTGCCTTATCCTTTTTATTATTTTTAATAAAATTGGTATTAATCAAGCTCGCTACAAATTTGCTCACGAGTGTCTTTATCAAAGTAGGTCCATGCAATAAAGCGGCTAATTTTTTGACCTTGTGCCATATCAACAATTTTATACTGTGCTATTGGGTGAGCTTTTAATACTTCTTCAAGGGCTGCAATATTATCTTTTTTAGAGACTAACGACGTAAACCACAGTACTTGCTCTGCAAAGTCTTCGCTTTCTTTAATCATATTAGAGATAAACTGTACTTCACCGCCTTCGCACCACAATTCATTATTATGACCACCAAAATTAAGCGTGCTACTGGGTGTTTTTCCTAAGTTTTTCCATTTACGTTCACTGCCTTTACTTGCCTCTTCTTCACTTGCATGAAACGGAGGGTTACAGAGCGTTAAATGGTATAGATCTTTTTGATTTATAACGCCTTCAAAAATATGTGATGCGTTTTTCTGTTGTTTTAGGGTTATTTTTAAACCATTAAACTGGGCTATTTGCTTTGCTATTTTCACCGAGGCTGTATCAATATCAGTCCCAGTAAAATGCCATTTATATTCACTTGTACCAGTAAGCGGATAAACTAAGTTAGCGCCAGTGCCAATATCAAGCACTTTAATTTGCTTACCTAAAGGTATTTGTTGTTGGTTATCATCACTTAATAGGTCGGCCAAGTAGTGAATGTAGTCAACACGCCCAGGTATAGGTGGGCATAAGTTGTGCTCGGGAATATCCCAAAAATCAATATTATAATGTGCTTTTAAAAGAGCTTGATTAAGTGTTTTAACAGCCTTGTTGTCACTAAAATCAATGCTTTTAGTCCCTGCAGGTGTGGTTATAACAAAGGGCAGTAGAGCAGGATGCTCTGTTGTTAATAAATCGAAGTTGTACCCATTTTTATGTAGGTTACGAGGGTGTAATTTTGAACGTGCTTTATTTTCTTTCATGGCTTCATTTTAACAACAGATATGATGTGGTGATTGTAACAAATGCTGATGAGTAAAGTGCACACATTTCCTTTGGTATATTTAATATTACTGGTAGGATGAGTTGAAAATAATAAAAAGGAATAACTGTGGCAATTTCTCAGCAATCAATAATTATTAATGTAGCTGATCAGCAAACACTTCATTTACGCCGTATTAGCGATGAAGATCAGCAAGGGCCTATCGTATTTTTTATGCATGGAGCAATAGAAAACGGTAAGATTTTTTACACGCACTCTAATAAAGGACTTGCCCCTTTTTTAGCTGAGCATGGGTATAGATGTTATGTGGCTGATTTACGTGGCCGAGGTGATAGCAAGCCAATCATTTCGAGCGAGTCCGAATATGGACAAACTGAGTCTATCCTAGAAGACATCCCTGCCTTTATTAAGCAAATAGAGTTGATTGAAGGCAAAAAGCCAGACTACTGGGTTGCTCACTCTTGGGGCGGGGTATTGATGAACAGCGCGTTTGCACGTTTTCCAGAATATATTAACGACGTTAAAGCATGTGTGTATTTTGGCTCTAAGCGTTCTTTATTTAATAATCATCCTCAAAAATTATTACAAGCCAATTTAATTTGGTATTTTATGGCGCCTTTACTTGCTAAAAAACATGGCTATTTAAATGCTAAAGGTTATAAGTGGGGCAGCGATAACGAAACTCAAAAGTCGCATTATCAAAGTATGCAATGGGCTAAAAAGAAGCCATGGATAGATTCTGATGATAATTTTGATTATGCAAAAGCGCTAAACAACCTGCATTTACCGCCAACGCTTCATATTGCTGCGGTAAAAGATAAAGCATTAGCGCAACCAATCGATATTCAAAAATTTATGGACGAATCGGGGCTAGGCATTCAACAAATGCAAATTTACGGTCGTAAACACGGGCATAATTTTGATTACGATCATATTAATATGCTTACCCACCCAAGTGCGCGTGATGATCAATTTAAAGATTTACTTAATTGGTTTAAAGCACATCCGTAAGGGCCTGTTGACCTTTCAGGATTAAAATTTGTTCAATCCAAGGAAGATTTAATCACGGCGCGAAGTTTGTAACCTAGTGGGCTCGGTAACTGCTCCTGCGTTACCCTACTGGCTTACATCCATGTAAGAATAAGTAAAAACCGAGCAACAAAGAGTTAATCGTCCCTAGAGAGAACCCAAAGGGCAGTGGATGTTTGGTCTTTATGCTGCGTTATCGCCTATTTATGGGGAACAACCACACTACATAGGCTCTGCCTTGCCTAAATACCAAACAGCCTACTGAAAATTTAACCTCGAAAGATAAACAGGCCCTAATTAATTCTCATCAAGTAACTTTAGAAGAGGTGTTTTGTAACGCTCCCACTTAGCGATTGCGGCATTATTAATAGGTTGGCGAATAGCATGTTTACTCAAGGTCGTTACCGGTGTTTTTTGTTTATAAAACGCTAAGCAGCGCTCTTCAAAACTACAGTTTAAAAAACCAAGTAACTGCGTTAGCTGCTCTTTTGGGTTACTCACTAAATCTTCGTAACTGACATCATAAATTGGCATCTCTTTAAAAGAGTGCCAATGACTCATCAGTTTTTTATACAACTTATGATAAAGCTTAAACTCAGGTAGTGAGCAAAAGTAAGGCTCGTTTTCAGCAAAGTAATTAGTGAAGATAGAAAATGCGGTGGCATTAAAATCACGACTTAAATTTATAAATTTAGCATTTGGAAATAGAATATATATAAGTCCGAGCGACTGATAATTACTCGGCAGTTTATTTATTATAAAAGGTCTGATGGGCGATGCTGTTTTTAATGTTGTGATATACAGCTCGCGGGCTTTTTTGATTAAATCCGGCGTTAAATGTGCTAAACATTGCGGGTAAGTCACTCCCGTTTTTTGTTCGATAAAAGCAACTGCGTTATTACTAATACTCGTGCTCTCTCCTAGGCTCGAAAACTGACTATGGCTTGCCAACATTTGCTCCACAAGGGTAGAGCCACTACGAGGCATGCCAATAATAAATACAGGCGTGATATTACCCGTAAATTTTTTATCGGCAGAGGCTATAAACTCCTCGGTGTTGTATTTTATTATTTCATCGTAAAAAGGGATTAAATCTCTAGTGTTAAATTCACTTAATTTTTTTTGTAATTTATTCGCCAATATAAAATAATTAAATGCTTGCCCGGTATCCTCAAGTGCATCGTAACTGTTTGCTAATGCGTAGTAACACACCATTTTTAAACGTAAATTACTAGTTTGAGTTAATAAGTGGTGCAAATTACTTACATAATTATGTTCTTTATCAAAGCGACCTAATTGTACAAGTTCAAATAAAATATAGGCTGTTACAGGGTATAGACCAATGCTGAGTGCATGAGCAAAAGTTGTATGAGCTTTATCTAACTCGCCATGTGTTAAATAGTGCTGTGCTAAGTAATAATGAGGTTCTGGATTATGACTTGCTAATTTTTTTGCGTATTCAAGCACCGTTAGCGCATCGTTTGGCGAATGAACACCGTTAAAAGCATCAGCAAGGGCATGTAATGGTTCAAGCATATGAGGCAAGCGCTCACAGGCTTTTTGGAGTAGGTATACAGCAGCGTCGTAACGTTCTAGTCGTAAGGCAATTCTGCCTAAGCCAAATAAAGCCTCACCATTTTCAGGGTTACTATTTAAAATTGCTTTAAAATGGAACTCGGCTTCTTTGAGTTTATTTTGTTGGAGTAGTTGGTTGGCTTTTTCAAGTAGCATAGTTATACCAATTTTATTAAAAAATAATCATTCTATCGCATTAAATAGCGTACTCACTGCGTTAAAAATTATTCATATAGAGCAACTATATATCATAGTTTTCGCCTTGTTATTACGCTATTTTCTGAGCGCTATAATAGAACACTTATTCAATGCAATTGGTATTGTTCATTATTATTTTTATTAACTATAAAATTAAAAAGGCGAAATGTCTTTAACATTTCGCCTTTGGTTCTTCATGAAAATAGTTTAAAAAGTATATGTTGCTTTAGCGTAGTAAAAGCCACCGTTAATACCAAACGGAGATGTTTCGTAGAACTGACCACCCCAGTTGTTATTAGGGATGCCCGTTGCATCTGCAAAATCAAGTTTTTCAGCATCTTGGTCGAATAAGTTTTGAGCGCCTACAGAGAAGCTAACTGATTCATTTAAGAAGTAAGTTACTTCAGCATCAATAGTGACTGCAGCATCTGCTGTTTTAGCTGTTGCATCATAATCAACGTGAACACCTTGGTATTCGCCGTAGTAGTTTGCACGAGCAAATGCAGAAACTGATTCCCATTGTTGAGACAATGTGAACGTTGCACGATGATTAGGTAAATCTTCTTCTAAACGCTTAACTTTAAACGCACCTGTAATTTCACTAAATTTAGTTACTTCAGTATCATTCCAGTTATATGCAAGGCTAAATGTAGAGCTACCGCCCATTAGTTCAGCAGTGTAGTTTGCAACTAAATCGATACCTTGTGTTGTTGTGTCAAAGTCGTTTGTAAAAAAGCTTACTTGAGCAAGACCTTGTACATTAGGTACTCCTGCTGCTGCAAGGGTATCTTTGTCTGCTTGGCTTAAGTTAATTTTATCTGATTGGCTAATACGGTCATCTACTTGGATGTTGTAGTAATCAAGCGTTAAAAATAATTCGCCAATTGTGTATACAGCACCAAGCGTATAACTTTGCGATTCTTCCGGCTCAAGCTCTGTACCACCTAATTGCACTGCAATTGGGTTTGTTGGTGGAAGAAGCGCTGAATCTTGTAATACACCGCCATCTAAACTTGTTTGTACATTACTTACGTTAGCTTGACCAACCGTTGGTGCACGGAAACCACTGCTTACAGAACCACGAATATTTAAATCTTCAGTTAAATGGTATTGAGCCATTACTTTGTAGTTAGTGGTAGTGCCAAAGCTGTCGTAGTCTTCAAATCGAAGTGCTACGCCCATTAAGAAGTCTTCAGTAAACGGTGCTTCAACATCAACATATGCTGCATAGTTACGGCGAGAAAATTCACCTGCTTGTGATGGTTTAAAACCAGGGAAACCATTAGAGCCAATACCAAAGCCTTGTTCTGTTAAAGGGCCTGCTGTGTAAGATGCTTCATCACCAGAGACGATAGTAAATGTTTCTTCATGCCACTCAAAACCACCGGCAATGTTTACATCATAAGCTAAACCAAAGTCGATACCTTTTGATAAATCAAAGTTAAAGTTCTTCTCTAGCTGTTCGTATTTACCCGGGCTGAAGTCTCGTGGTGTATCTGCACCTAAAGAGGCATTAACCGTGTCGTAAATAAAGTAACGTGATTCATTTAAGCCAACAGTACCGCTTAAGTCATAGTAAGTATCTTTTAAGAAGCCACCAGTGAATCGACCTTTAGTACCAATAGTTAAAGAAGTATCAGTAATGTTGCCGCCAAAGTTAGGTGTAAAGCCACCTGGAAGCATCTCATTAAAGGCAAAACAATCTGGGTTGTTTGCTACACCATTTATGTAAGCAGGATCATCTAGTACATTGCCGTCTGTTATTGTGATAGTTGGACAGTTAGCACTCATATCAGGTGTTGTGTCGGCAACAAGTAATGTTTCGCCACCATCATTTGAGTAAACACCAGAACGAGTTTGCGGATTACGGTAATAAAAACCGCCACGTACATCACGTTCAGAGTAGTTACCAAACATGTAAAATTCAGAGTCGTTTGTTAGCTCTAAACCCACATTACCAAAAATAGTAATATCGTCATCTACTTCTGGTGCACCCCATACTTGTGCAAGAGAAGATACATCAGGCACACCGGCAGCTGAAAGTGCTGCAGCATCGGCACGTTGAACTGAACGGCTTGTTGCATCAGCTGTTTTATATTGAAAGCTTAAATTAGCAAAACCATTGTCGGTAAACGGTAAACCTACGTTACCCGACACTTGTGTTGTATCGCCATCACCTTCATAAAATTGACCATGGCGGATTTCTAATTTACCACCTTCTGAAGCGTCTTTTAGTTGGAAATTCATTACACCGGCGATTGCATCAGAACCATACTGCGCAGCCGCGCCATCGCGAAGTACTTCTACTTGTTTAATCGCAATGCTTGGAATAACTGAAATATCTGCACCTTGCGCGCCATCGTTAATACCACCGCCTAAAAATGCGATTACAGAAGCACGGTGACGACGTTTGCCGTTTAAAAGAACCAATGTGCTGTCTGACGGTAAACCACGTAAGTTAGCTGGACGAACAAGAGAAGCCGCATCACTGATAGGGTTTTGGTGTACGTTAAAAGATGGTACTGCACCTTTTAAAAGTTCAAGCATGTCAGTGTTACCTGACTTTTCAAGCTCTTCGCCGCCAATAATGTCGATTGGAACCGGTGAGTCACCTATTGAACGAGGAGCTGAACGCGTACCTACTACGGCAATTTTCTCAACGTTTTTATTTACTTTAGTTTGTTCCTGCTCGTCTGCCGCAATAGCAGATCCAGAAATAAATAACCCTGCAGTGGTTGTAGCTAAAGCAAATTTGATTGCTTGGTTTAGCGCATTACTTTTTAATTTCATTCTAATTTTCCCCAGTTAGAATAATTCTTATTTTTGATGTGAATTTCACATCATTTGTTTTTAACTTAATTTTTTGTTTCACATAAGTTTGAGGTTTTAGCTCAAAAGCCTAATCAATTAAGCTTACTTTTTGTGAAGTCCTATCTACAGACTATAGATAAAAAACAGGAAGGGCAATTACTAATTAACCGTTTGATAACAAAAAGATTCAATTTAAGAAAAAATGCAACAGTGGTGCAAAGTAAAACTAAAATGAACTAAATAAGTGCAAATAAGGCTGTTGAGGGGAATATTAATGCGCTAACTGCATTTAAATGTTATTTATTTGTATCTTTTTTTGTGGGGTTTTCAATGTTTTGTGCGTACCGCCAAGCTGCTAATTTTTCTTTGTATTCATCCCATACGCAGGGACAGCAACTGCCACCACCGCAACATTCATCCGATTTTGGTTTTTCAGGTTTTTGCGGTAATTGATTTGTTATATTCTGCATTGTTGTATGTATTTAATACTAATTTGGTGCAAAGGGTAAGTTAAAGGGTGTTGAAAGTAAATTATTCTTTGTGAACCTGTGCTGCTGTGTGAAAATAAAAGTTATGCGATTATATAAAGTTATTCACCGTGCACCTTGGCGGGTAGTTAAAATTAGTAAAAAACGCCAACAGCTGCGTTTTCGCCGTGCTATGGTGGCGCTTAAAATCGCACTCGCCCAAGAAAAACAAGAAACTAAAGAAATGCTCTCTATTTATAGGCGTTACACTCAAGGCCACACAAGTAAAGAAGAGTTAAAACGCGCAAATGAGCAATTTGTTGATATTTTAAAAGGGTTAGGGCTCGGTGTATTTGCTGTATTACCTTTTGCTCCGCTTACAATTCCTTTAGTTGTTAAATTAGGGAGTTTGGTAGGAGTTGATGTACTGCCAAGTTCGTTTAATATGAACAAATCTATTAAAGAACTAGATGCTAAAATAGATCAAGAAAATCAAAAGCAAGAATCTAAAAATAGCTTAAAAAAGTAGCTAAAATCCCTTCAAATTAGCGATACCTTTTAGGTGCGCTTATTGATATGCTCTTAAGTACCATTTTTATATTATATGAGCTTTTTAATGAGTGCATTACTACGTCATACATCTTCTGGTATTCCTTTATCTTTTATTCTTAAAAACGAATTATCTGACTGGCAAGCACAGCAGCCTGCATTTATACAAAATTGGTTAACTAATACAGGTTTTGAAAAGCAAGGTGTTGCTTTAATTCCTGATGCTAAAACGGGCGAGTTAAGCCAGGTATTTTGTTTAATGCAAAGCCGCGATGATTTTTGGGCTGCGGGTAATTTAGCAAATACACTTCCTACAGGTACTTATCAAATTCAAGGCGACAGCGCTTTTGTAGAGCAGGTTGCTTTAGGGTTTGTACTTGGTGGTTACGAATTTAGTGAATACAAAGAAAAACCAACAGCAAAGGCGCAATTAGCCATTAGCGATAAAGCGTTATATGAACGCATTAGCCAACAAGCTGATGCCATTACACTTGCACGTGATTTAGTTAATACTCCAGCGGTAGATATGATGCCGCAACATTTATCGCAAGTTATGGAAGATTTAGCTGCAACTTACAATGGCGAATTTTCACAGTGGGTTGGCGATGAGTTACTAGAGCAAAACTACCCGACTATTCATATGGTGGGTCGTGCAAGCGAAAATAAACCGCGTTTACTTGATTTAAAATGGGGCGCGACAGATGCTCCATTAATTACGCTAGTCGGTAAGGGCGTATGTTTTGACTCAGGCGGACTTGATTTAAAACCAAGCTCTGGCATGCGTAACATGAAAAAAGACATGGGCGGCGCAGCGCACGTAATTGCACTAGCGCAGCTTATTATGGCAGCTAACTTACCAATTAGATTACGTGTACTTGTACCAGCGGTTGAAAATGCAGTATCGCGCAATGCATTTCGCCCAGGTGATGTTATTAAAACGCGCAAAGGTATTATGGTCGAAATTGATAATACCGACGCTGAAGGTCGCTTAGTATTATGTGATGCATTAAGCGAAGCGCAAAACGATAATCCTGAGCTAATTATTGATTTTGCTACTCTCACGGGTGCATGCCGTGTTGCACTGGGCACGGAGCTTCCGGGCTTTTTCTCAACAGAGCGCGATGTAGCAAATGGCATTATTGACGCCGGTTTAAGTGTACATGACCCTGTTTGGCAACTTCCGTTGTTTGAGCAATACAAAAGCTTACTAAAAAGTGATGTAGCCGATATGGCAAATTGCGCAAGCACACCGTTTGGTGGTGCTATTACCGCAGCGCTTTACTTAAAAGAATTTGTTGAACCAACAACACCGTGGGTACACTTTGATGTAATGGCATGGAACTTACGTGCATTACCAGGTCGTCCAACGGGTGGTGAAGCGTTAGGTATTCGTGCTGTATTTAACTACTTACAAAATCGTTTTAATAAGTAAGTTTTTGATTCAATAGTAAGAACTTGAGCTTTATGAGCTTTAAACCTCATAAAGCTCAAGTGGCAAGTTATCTGGATCGGCAAAAAAGGTAAACTTTTTGCCGGTTATTTCATCCACTCTAATATCCTCAACGTTTACATCGCACGACTCTAAATACGTTTTTGCAATCTGTACATCCGCTACCTTAAAAGCTAAATGTCTTAAGCCTTGTGCTTCTGGATAGCTGGGTCTTTCGGGCGAACCATCAAACGAAAATAGCTCTATTTGGCTACCATCGGGCATGGCTAAATCTAATTTATATGAATTACGATCAGCTCTAAAGTGCTCATTAATAACGTTAAGTTTAAGTACATTGCTATAAAAGTGTTGAGAACGTGCATAGTCACTACAAATAATCGCAGCGTGATGAATACCTAAAAGTTTCAAATTTAATTCCTTAAAAAGCAAAAACGCACTTAAATAAGTGCGTTTTAAATGTGGCTTATTACATGTTGTGCTAGCTTTGCTCGGCTTCTTTACATGCTTTAACGGCCGGTGCTACAAGCTCTAAACCAGTTTTATCACACGGTGGTAAAGCAGCATCGCTTACACTAATAGGCGTTACACGTTCGCCCCATTTTATGTAACTTGCAGCCCACGTAAGGCCTGCACCAAATGCTGCAGACATAATGTTTGAATGCGGTTTAATTAACCCTTGCTCAACCGCTTCACATAACGCAATAGCAATAGTCGCAGCAGAGGTATTACCATACTCACCAATGTTAACCATTACTTTTTCGTCAGGTACTTTTAAGCGATGCTGAATAGCCTGAATAATACGTAAGTTAGCTTGGTGTGGAACGAGTACATTAATGTCATCAAGGCTTAAGTTGGCCTGTTGTAGTACGTCGTCGCACGCTTCACTCATGCCTTTAACAGCACGTTTAAAAATTTCACGACCTTCAAATAATAAATCAGAAGGACCAATTGGCTCATACTTATTTAAATCGCTACCAAAGTTGGTGATGTGTAAAATATCGCGGTCTTCGCTGTCACAACCGGTTTTGGTACCAAGTAAACCCGCTGGGATGTCGGCAGCTTCCAGTATTACTGCACCTGCGCCATCGCCAAATAAAACAGCGCTGTCGCGACGTGCCCAGTTTACGTACCAGGTCATACGCTCAGCGGCAATGACGACTGCTTTTTTAATCATACCCGCTTGAATTTGTGCTGTAGCAGTTTGCAACGCATATAAAAAGCCCGAACATGCCGCGTTTGTATCCATTGCGGCAGCGCCTGTTGCACCAATATTTTTTTGTACTTGTGAGGCGGTATTTGCCACAACAGTAGAAGGTGTACAGGTTGCTAATATCACTAAATCAATATCTTTAGGATCAATGCCTGCGCACGCAATAGCATGCTTAGCAGCAACGGTTGCCAGCTCAGCGGTACTTACATGACTCACTCGGCGAGATTTAATGCCAGTACGCGTGGTTATCCACTCGTCGGTGGTATCAACTATTTCACTAATTTCATCGTTGCTAATGCTTGCTGGTGGAATGCATTTACCCCAACCAGTGATATGTGCGTAAGGCATAGTATGTTCTCTTAAGGTGGTCTGACATGTGTTACTAATGGGGGAGTTATACCAAAAAACGGCTTTCAAGACTAGTTTATAGCATGCTTTGTATCGTAAATATTCGCAATTACAGATTATTTAAGGTAATGCTAGTATAAAAAAGGAGCAAGTATGAAAACAACACTAATAACAACATTCACTTCAATAACGCTGGCATTAATAACAAATGGGGCTTTTGCTCAACAGCATAAAATTATTTATGCGGGCAGTTTACTTGCATCCGAAGATCAAAAAGTAAAAACAGAGCAAACGTTAGTCATCACAGATAATACAATAACAGCCATTAAAAACGGCTACCTCACAAAAGCAGAACTCGACCTACCTGATGCCGATATTATCAATCTTAAAAATCAATTTGTAATGCCTGGTCTTATCGATATGCATGTTCACGTTACGTTTGAACGAGATGCTAAAGCAAACCCTCATCGCTGGGCTACAGAATATGATGCCGATTATGCTTTGCGTTCAATTAAATATTTACAACGTACGCTCGATGCGGGTTTTACATCAGTGCGTGATTTAGGTAGCGATCACAAAGTTATATTTCCGCTAAAACGCGCTATTGAGCGAAATGATATTAACGGCCCTCGCATTTTTGCAGCGGGTGATACAATATCGCCTACTGGTGGGCACGCAGATATGCATGGTTATCGAAAAGATATTACAGATGCGGTTACAGGCGGGATTGGTATTTGTAATGGCGCGGATGATTGTAGCCGTGCAGTACGCGAGGTAATTAAAAGTGGTGCTGATGTAATTAAAATTACTGCCACGGGTGGAGTACTAAGTAATACCGCTGCTGGGGTTAACCAACAACTTACAGATGCAGAGCTGATTGCAATTGTTGATACGGCTCACCACTTAGGACGTAAAGTTACAGCCCATGCACACGGTACACAAGGTATAAAAGCGGCCTTAAAAGCCGGTGTGGATTCTATTGAGCATGGCTCTTATTTAGATAAAGAGGCAATAAAGTTATTTAAAAAAACGGGGGCTTATTTAGTACCGACGCTTTTAGCGGGGGCAACGGTAAGTGAAGAGGTGCTTACAAACCCAAATATGCCACCGGCAATAGCCGACAAAGTGCGTGAAGTAACTCCAAAAATGCAGGCTTCGTTTAAACTTGCACTGAAAAACAAGGTTAATATAGCTTTTGGAACAGACTCTGGGGTATCGCGTCATGGGCTTAATGCTAACGAATTTAGTTTAATGGTAAACAATGGAATGAGCGAAGCCCAAGCGATTAAATCAGCAACCATACATGCAGCTAAACTGCTGGGGCAAAGCGCACTCATTGGCGACTTGAGTGTTGGTAAACAAGCAGATATTATCAGTGTGAATGGCTCACCGCTTAAAAATATTGACGTACTTAAAAACGTGCAATTTGTTATGAAAGCTGGGCAAGTTTATAAACAATAGGGAAGGTTATGAGCAGCAAAATAAAAGTGTCGTTGTTTAATCATTTGATTGACGCTGAGCGCCAGTTACTAGACCCAGAAGTTCGCCAATCTGAGCGCGCATTAGATGCTTTACTCGATGATGAATTTATCGAAATTGCTGCCAATGGCACTACATTTAATAAATACCAAGTACTAACTCGTTTACCTACCGAGGTTGTGCCACAGTTTTATAATCAGCATTTTAAGGGCCGAATGCTGAGCGATGATGTAGTGCAACTTAGTTACCAAGCTGCTTTTAGGCGCTCTGCTCGCGCTGAGTTTAATTATTCATTGCGTATGTCGCTTTGGCGTAAAAGTAATGAACAATGGAAAATGGTGTTTCACCAAGGAACGCCTTGTGCGCCGTTTTCAATTTCGATGGATGATGATTAAAAATCATATAACCGTTAAAATAACCTTATTAAACATTTGATTGGGCAATAACCTGTTGTTAATGCGTACCGACCCCACCATTAGTCGATTATTAATGCTGCGAAGCGGCGCTATTGCCGTGCAATTAATTGCGGTACTTAGCGTTTATTTTTTATTAGAACATCAAATTGCATTACTGCCTTTACTTATTGTTATTGCCGTTGAGGCTGTGTTTCAGCTTATTAGCCTATTTGCTTATCGTAATGTGAGTCGCGCTAAACCTTTGGGTATGTTGATGCAGTTAACTGCAGACGTATTATTTTTAACGGTTTTACTATCGCTAAGCGGCGGTGCAACTAATGCATTTGTTTCGCTGTTATTGCTCCCGATAATGATAGCTGCTGTTACGCTGCGAGAAAAAGGATTAGCTTATATTGCGGTATTAGCCATTGCCGCATACAGTTTGCTACTTATAAAGATGCCCGATCACAGTATGCATCAAATGAATATGAGTGGTCATTTTATTGGCATGTGGGTTAATTTTGTTTTAAGTGCCAGCGTAATTGCACTTGTTATTGGCGCAATGAGCAGGGCACTTAAAGAGCGAGAGCGAATTATTGCAAACGTGCGTGAAAAACAATTGCGTAATGAACAGCTTGTTACCCTTGATGGGGCTGCTGCACAAATCACCCATCAACTAGCGACCCCAATTGCAAATTTACAGCTATTGTTTGAAGAGTTATTAGAAGAGCAACCAAACAACCCAATTGTTAAGCACATGCAAGCGCCGCTTACTCAGTGTAGTACGCAACTTAACGACTTTAGAAAACTCTCAGAGCAATTACGCCTTAAAAATTCACAAGAGCATACCACCGTAAAGCAACTGCAAACGCAAATTACAGATACGCTTTTACTGCAATACCCTGATCAGCACATTAAATGGATTACGCCACCTATTGCGGCAACGCTATTGAGTGATGCGATGTTATTGCCTGCTATTTTAAATTTATTGCAAAACGCCGCACTCGCTAATCAAAAACAAGGCCAAACTCAATTAGAGCTGAGTTGGCAGCAAGATAACTTACATAGTGAGTGCGTTTACTTGTTAATTCGCGATTTTGGCCCTGGCTTTTCATCATCGCAATTAGCAGAGCTTGGCGGGCAACTTATGCCAAGCGATCAAGGAATGGGGCTTGCTGTGCTTTTATCAAATGTTACTTTTGAGCGTTTAAATGGCTCACTTACCTTGTTTAACCATGCAGATGGCGGCGCTGTCGCCAAAGTTAAACTCGCAATTGTAAACACTGAGAATAACGCCTCATGAAGTTACTTATAATTGAAGACGACATTAATTTAGCCAGCACACTGGCAAGGCGTTTAACTAAACAGGGCTTTACCTGTGAGGTGGCGCATAATCAAAGTGATGCGTTACTTACCGCGCGTAAACTATTGCCCGACTTTGTTTTATTAGACATGAAACTAGGTGACGACAACGGACTTGCACTCATAAAACCGCTGCGTAGTTTGCTCCCCCAAACTCATATTGTTTTACTAACTGGGTTTGCAAGTATAGCAACCGCAGTAGAGGCAATGCGGTTAGGTGCAAACGATTACCTTACTAAGCCGGTTGATATGGCAACATTATTAAAAGCGCTTAACACCGAGCCTGTGGCATTGGCATCGAATGTTATTGATGATGCGGTTATGTCGCCGGAGCGCTTAGAGTGGGAGCATATTCAACAAGTACTGCACAGCAATAATGGCAATGTGTCGGTTACCGCGCGGCAACTTAATATGCATAGGCGTACTTTGCAGCGCAAGTTACAAAAAAAACCGGTGCAGCAGTAATTTAGTACTTAATTTAAGGGAGGTGTTATGAGCGATGATGCAGCTATATTAATGCAAAATCAAAAAGTTATTTTATTTGATGCGCAATGTAAGCTGTGCAGCGCGTGGTGTAATTTTATTATTGCTCACGATAAAAATACTATTTTTAAATTATGCAGCGTGCAATCTCTAAAAGGGGAATTGCTGTTAACGCATTTTGGTTTTTCAACAACTGAATATGCCTCAATGGTGCTTGTTGAAAATGGTAAAGCATTTACACAAAGCCATGCTTTTTTTAATGTTGTTAAGCAGCTAGGTTACCCATACAAACTAGCAAACGTATTTAGTATTTTGCCAAATAGGTTTAATAATTGGTTATACGATAGGGTTGCTTTAAATAGGTATTCGTTATTTGGCAAATATCAGTATTGCAGAATACCCAACCCAGAGGACGCAAAACATTATTTATAATTGGCTAAGTTAACTTAGCTATAAGTAGATGCTAGGTTTAGGAGGCTGTGCTAAAATCGCCGCGTTTTAAATTATCAGGGCTTTGAAATGGCAAGTACAGCGCACGCACTCCACATATTGGTTAAACACAAAGAAATAGCAGAAGACATTATTAAGCAATTAGGTAAAGGTGCCAAGTTTCAAACCTTAGCTAAAAAATACTCGTCGTGCCCATCAGGTAAAAAAGGCGGTGACTTAGGTGAGTTTAGACGCGGGCAAATGGTTCCACAGTTTGACAAAATAGCCTTTAATGGCGCAATTTTAGAGCCACATTTAGTTAAAACCAAATTTGGCTGGCATGTAATTAAAGTGCTTTATCGTACTTAATAAGCTCGCTGACAAATACTAAAAAGGCTGCACACTGCAGCCTTTAAGATATAATCTTATCCGATTATTAATTATCCAAATTAAACTCAATTGTCATTTCTAAGTTTTTATCAGGTACAGCAACACCATTAACAACTTTAGGTGAGTATTGCCATTTAGATAGGGCACGTTTGGCTTCGCTATTAAACACTTGATCAGGTTTAGCGTTAATAACTTTAATATTATTTGGGCGCCCATAACTATCTACATCAAAAGACATGGTAACAAAACCTTCTGTTTTGTTACGCACCTCTGCAACAGGGTATTTAGGGGGAACTGTTGATTTTACTGTTGCGGTAGGACTGTCTTGAAGTGGAGTTGTAGTACAGCCAGTAATGATTAGAGCGGCAATGATAGACAGTAAGTATTTCATTTTAATTCCTTTTATTATTCAGTTAGTAGCCTTTTTTTACACTAAATGACCAGTCATGTAAAATAACCTGGTTAGTTATCAAGCTCATTGTTTAACCTGAGTTAAGGTTATTTAATAAACATCCAGATACCCGCAGCAATCATAAACAGGTTTTCGGTTAGAGAGACAAACCCCAGCGGTACATTACTATCTCCGCCAACACAGGCACATTTAAGCTCTCGTTTTTCTATGTAAACAGCCTTAATCACCGACACGGCGCCAACACCCCCAATAAATAAAGAAATTGGTGCAACAATATAAGCTGAAAGCCCTGCAATCATGCCAATACTTACAAATGCTTCTAAAAATGGATACACATAAGCATATCTCACTACTTTCATCGCAAATAAATCATAGGTTATAAAAGAATTACTAAAGCTGTATAAGTCGCGTAATTTTTGAATAGCCAGTACGCCCATTGTTAACGCGATAAACAGCATAATTGTATGCATAGAAAAAAGTGCAAAGCCAGTTGAGTAGCTAAATGCAAAGGCAAGCAATAAGGTAACAGCAAAAATAGCCGTTACGGGAGTGTAAGTAGTACCTTGTTGACCAGGCTCCGATTTATTAAAGTAAGCGCGCAGGTCGTCATACCCGCCAATGCGTTCGTTATCGATAAATGTTTGTGGTGTGGTATCAACATTGTGCTTTTGTTGAAATGCATCGGTTTCTTCGCGCGAAGTCAGCGGCTTATCATCTACCTTATAGCCCTTTCGCTTAAGTAAACCTTTTGATTTGAGTCCAAACGGACATATATGTTCATCGGTTGCCATTCTATATAATGTTGCTGACTTAGCCATGTGTACTCCTTACTTTAAATAGTTAATTTATTTGTGCAGACAGTACAAATGTAGGTTTCAACATTGTTGGTCGCTTTGAAAAAAGGGTCTAAATAAATGTAATTTTTACCTATCATTCGCACAAAATTATCTCACAGAGCATGTAATAATTTTCTTTGCTAATAATGCACTTATAATGCCAGTGTAAAAATCTATTCGTGTAATGTTAATTGTGGCAAAGGAACAAATAGTAGATATGTTCCTATATTAGAAATTAACCATAAGCAATATCAACTACCTATTATTATGAAAAATACAGTCACGTTAATAAAATCTAAAGGTGTAGGGATAGGAGCTATCGCTATATTAGCAGGGCTCGTTTTAGCGTTAGGGGAGATAATACTGCCAATTAGCTGCTTAGCCAGTTTGTATATAGTTTATAAATATTTTCGATTGGCTAGGGTTATTAAAATAAACTTAATAACAGAGCAGGTAACAATAAATAATAAATCCCTCATAGGCTTTTTAGAAATATCGATTAAGACTTTCGAAAATACGCATCGCTGCGCGTTAATAATTAAAAATACTGAGGAGGAAATACTCAAGTCAGGGGCGCTCTATTACTGCGCTAGTAAGGATTGCTTAATCAACTACAGCGGCGAATATGTGCATATTACAGTTGAGAACCAATAGGGCTAAAATGTGCAGTCTTATTTAGTTTTAAACTTGTCTTGTCCTGAAATGTGTAAACAGATTTCAGGACAAGACACTTTGAAAGAGATTGGTGACTATTTTCAATTGCACTATTCTCGTGTAAGTAAAATAGTGTCAAAAAGAAAGACCTGACCACCCTATTTACACAAGCCTTGGGCAACACTTTGCAAGCATTTGATAGTTATTCTGGTAACATTGAATTTCGTAAAGTGCAACAGAAGTTTCAAACTGGCAGTAGTTTAAAACCAACGTTTGACGTGACAAATTACACCATTGGAAGTATCAAGTTATGAGCCATTTAAAGTACCACAATGACCATTATAAATTAGTGAATTTGCAAAATGCTTTTCAAATTCATTTAGAACGCTATGAGGACAAATGGTTTCGTTACTTGGAGAAGGAACCATCATTTTACAAGGCACCTCAAGCACGGTTAAGTTCAGATGCAATGAGTTGTATACGTGTTAGCTTTACTGCACAAAAAGCAGAAAAAGGGCTTGAGGGCGTGCCTATTATGCGCTTTGGCCTAGATTTATTGCATGCGCATTATAATTTAGTGTCAAACCCCGGGCAGCGCCATATTTTTACTTTAAAAGATCACGTATTTCGCTTAGAAGGTCGTGCTGAACATCGCTTAATCATGGTTGATGATTGGTTACTGCAATTAAGTTTAGCCCTGTGTTTAAGAGATGCTGATGCGACTGAGCTAATCTGTCGATGCGAAGAAAGTTGGCTTGAGTACTCTGACGCCCTTGACTTCGCACTCCTAAATTTTGTGCGAAATATATTTGTACAAGACGCAGACCAAACAGTGTTATTACGCGAGGTAATGGAAAAATCAGGCCCTGAGCATGTTGATGAATTTAGAGCGCCTTATGTGAACATGCTTTTCTTGCCTTATTTGGATGTGTGGGTAGCGCTTTTATCAAACGATGAAGCTCATTATAAACGGGCAATCTACAAGGCTATTGAATTACATTATACATTCTACAATGACCCACCTGAGGGCGCAGTTACGTGGACAGGCGATGTAGCTCTGCTAATAAGCGCAGTGGCTAGCCTTGCCTATGATAAACATGGTTGGCAAGTGCCCGACACCCCTTACCTGCCAAAGTGGCTAATTTATAAAGAGTTTGAAAATGCTTAAATTAGCATTGTTTGGCTACGAGGCTGCATATTGCAGCCTTTAATTTTGCTAGCTAACTAAGTGTCTTGCTTAGCCTCTTCTTCACTAATTTGTTTTAGTGCCTGAATGAATGAGTCGCTTGGTTGTCCGCCAGTAAGTGCATACTTATCGTTTATGATAAACGTAGGTACTGACGTAATACCCATCTGTTTAAAGTTGTCTTGCTCTTGACGTACGTCTTGTACGTATTTGTTTGAATGTAGGATACCGCGCGCAGTTTCTTTATCAAGACCTACTTTTTCAACAACGTCGAGCAGTGCTTCTTCTTGATTTAAGTATTTTAAATCAGTGAAGTGCGCTTCAAAAAAGGCGAGTTTTAGCTTCGTTTGCTTACCTTCTTCACGTGCCCACATTAATAAACGATGCAAATCAAAGCTGTTGATCATGATGCGTTTGCCATCAAAATTAAAGGTAAACCCAGCACGCTGACCGGCTTCGAACATGTTTTTACGATTTTCGTCGCCTTGCTCTTCAGTTAGGTTGTACTTTTGCATTAAGTGTTCGTTTAAGTCTTGACCTTCAATTGGCATATCTGGATTTAGTTCAAAAGGATGCCACGTAATATCTGCGCTCATTTCGTCTTTGAGTTGCTCTAGTGCAGTTTCTAGGTTTTTATAACCCACTACACACCAAGGGCACATTACG
The DNA here is from genome assembly GCF_014164015.1 of Pseudoalteromonas sp. SR41-1. Lineage (NCBI taxonomy): Bacteria > Pseudomonadati > Pseudomonadota > Gammaproteobacteria > Alteromonadales > Pseudoalteromonadaceae > Pseudoalteromonas > Pseudoalteromonas sp. SR41-1. The sequence goes on along the minus strand of NZ_JACJEK010000001.1, from coordinate 99,259 downwards.
TCTGAAACGATATCAATTTTAAAGTTTTTCATATTTATCCTTTTGAGGATTGCTTTGGTATAACAGGGGATATTGGGATGAACTGCACTTTATCAATACCAAACTAAAAAGAGCAGCTAAGCAGCTGCTCTTGAAGGTATTCAGTTTTAAGCGTTAAGCCCGAATGGGTCGTCAATACTATAACTTGGTTGTGTAAACCAATGAGGGCCGTTGTCGGTCATGTAAAAATGATCTTCTAAGCGTACGCCAAATTCATCGGGTATAACTAACATTGGTTCGTTACTAAAGCACATGCCTGGGGCAAGTGGGGTTTTATCACCGCCAACTAAGTATGGCCATTCATGAATGTCTAGCCCAATGCCGTGGCCAGTTCGGTGTGGGCAACCCGGTGTTTGGTATTGCGGGCCTAGCCCTTGCGCCGCTAAATAGTTACGGGCGCCCGCGTCTACGTCTTCGCACGTAGCACCAATTTTAGCTGCATTAAATGCCGCCATTTGCGCTGCTTTTTCATGATCCCAAAACATACGTTGGCGCATTGTTGGTTCGCCAAATACATAGGTACGGGTAATATCAGATAGGTAATCGTGTACTTTACAGCCGGTATCAATTAATACCATATCGCCTTTTTTAAGTACTTGGGCGTTTTTAACACCGTGCGGAAAAGACGTTGCAATACCAAATAAAACAATACAAAAATAGTTACCTGGCGCGCCTACTTTTTGGTGTGCTTTCTTAATAAAGGCTTCTACTTCGGTGGTGGTTATTCCCTCATAAAGCATACTTGCTGTGGCTTGATGTACGGCTAAGGTCATGTCCATCGCGCGTTGCATTAAGCTAAGTTCATGAACTGATTTATGCATACGGCAATGCGCCGTTACAGGTTGTGCATTTATGAGGGTTAAACCCGTTTGTGCTTTATTAATGCCGTCGAATATAAAAAATTGTGCGCTTTCATCAATGCCAATGGTTGCGTTTTCATTAATGTTTAACTTTTTTAATACTTCGACAAAAAGTGCATAAGGATTTTCGTGCTCTTGCCACCCATGAATAGGCCCATCTATTACTTTAAACCCGTTTAGTGAACCAATTTCGAAATAAGGCGCAATGTATTGTACCTCACCAAGGGCGGGTAATATCGCGCCAACCATACGTTCGCTCGCGTACCATTTCATGCCTGTAAAGTAGGTAAGGTTGGTGCCAGCGTTTAAATAAATTGCATCTATGTTGTTTGCTAGCATATACGCTTGAGCCTTGGCTATGCGCTCTAAATGTTCGTCAGCTGCGATAGGGGTCAGCGTTTGCGTCATGTTACTTAGGCTTGCCAGCGCTTGCTCGCTTGATTGTGTACCAATACCGATGGTGGTCATATTTTTCTCCTTGGATTTTTAGCTAGTGTGATTAATACCAAGGTAAAATTCAATGTTATGCGATAAGAGGCTATTAGTTTATAGCCTCTTAAAATGGCATATTATTTTTTAGCGTAAGGTAAACGAGTTAGTTTATTACTTGTGTGGTAGCTATCAAGCCCGGTTACTGCCACCGTTTCAATAGCCTGTAAATCTAAAAAGCCATCACTTTGAAGTGCTACTTCATCTAAATACACATCAGTGATTTCACCTATTACAAGCTCTGTGCCATTGATGGCTAAATGTTGGTTTTCTACAAATTTAACCGAGTACTTTAAGCGGCTTTCTTTAACAAAAGGCGCTGCAAAGTCGTTTAAGTATTCGGGCGTTAAACCTGTCGCTGCAAATTCTGACTCGCCTTTGTCGTAGCGGGCTGATGTTTGATGAGCTTGCTTATAAATAGCTTTATTAACCTGGTTAATGGTGTAACTACCGGTTTCGATTATGTTTTCGAACGTATGGCGAGGCACGCTATTTGGGCGCATTATCATGCCAACTAGCGGCGGGTGAGCACCTAAATGAATAACAGAGCTAACAATGGCGAGATTAGTATTGCCTTGTTTGTCTTGCGTGCCAATTAAGTTGGCGCTTTTAAAACCCGAAAGCGAATTAATTAAATGAGTACGAGTGTGTTTTTCCAGTGCGTTTATGCGCTCTTTAGTAAAATGCATTAAAGGTCCTTACCACGGTATGGTTTCGCCTTGCCAATCTAAGTAGGCAGGCTCACCATTGAGTTCTAAATGAGGGTTACTAAAAGTAAGTGTAAAAAGCTGCTTAGCTACAAATTCAGCTGTAAAGAGTTTTCCAGCGGGTACGTTTTTTTGAAATGGCTTTGAAAGCGCAGTATCAGTAGTCCCTGGGTGAAATAAAACGAGCTTTGTATTTTTAGCTCGGCGTGAAAGCTCAATCGCTGCGGTTTTAAATAGCATATTAAGAGCTGCCTTAGAGGCGCGATACGTATACCAACCGCCTAATTTATTGTCGTTAATGCTGCCCACACGCGCACTGAGTGCTGTAATAGTACAGTGCGTTTTATGTGTTAAGAGCGGCAAAATACTCTGCAAGCAAAGTAGGGGAGTTAGGGTGTTTGAATTGAGAAGTTGGCTAAAATACTCAGCGTCTAAATCCTCCAGCTTTTTTTCGGGCATATGGGTTTCGTTGTGCAGTGTACCATTGAATATAATAACTTGTTGTATATCGGCATTTTGCTCTTTTAGGTAATTAGTGACGCGCACTAAACTTTGTTTTGTGTAGTCAGTATGCAGGTGGACAACACTAGAGTCAGATTCAATACTTTTTGAACTAATACAAACTATCTGATGAGTAGGCGTGTTTATTTGTAAATGTTCTATATATGCATTTGCTATGGCACTGCTTGCGCCGAATAAAACAATGGTTTTCATTTATCACCTTTTGCTTTTAGTCCACATTGGCCGTTACTGCACTGAGTATTTGGCATTAAAAAGCGACTGATGGGGTGCCTATATTTAGCAAATAACAGGTATCCGCAGTCAGCGAAAAAGCGAATTATTGGCAAGCGAAAAATTTTCAACCAGCTGTGTTTACCACCTATTTCCCATGCTTCGTACGTTACATCAAGCCCGTAAATCATTTCACCTGATTGCTTTTGGGCTTGCAGGTAGTTCATTGCTTTGTCTTTATCAATATACGAGTAGCGTTCACTAAAGTCGCTCGCGTTAAGATCTTCAAGCGTAATTAGATTTTTAGAGTCTGCGTGTTTTAGTTGCTGCATTTCGGTGCTGCAAAGAGGGCAGTTTCCATCGTAAAAAATGATCATGTAATTGCTTTGTGATTATTTTATATATACTTTTTTACGACAAGACATTGCAAATGGATCTATTAAATATCTCTTCATGATGATATTAATAGTGTCCTACGAAACAAAGGAGAATGAGAAATGAGTGAACAATATGCCGCCTTGCGAGGTAATGTAAATTTACTTGGGCAATTACTAGGACAAACTATTAAGGATGCTCAAGGCCAAGCTATTTTAGATAAAGTAGAAGAAATTCGGGCTTTATCTAAATCATCTCGCAGTGGTAATGAAGACGACAGACAAGCGCTAATAGACGTTTTACATGCGCTTAGTGATGAAGAGCTTTTGCCGGTTGCCCGTTCATTTAATCATTTTTTAAACCTTGCTAATGTAGCAGAACAATTTCATACCGTTTCGCGTTTTAATGACGTTGGCCTTGGTCAACAAAACCCTCTCACTCAAACATTAAAAACGTTAGTTACAAAAGCAGAACAAGGCCAGCTAGATAGTAATCATTTGGCCGAAACACTCTCAAAACTCCACATAAACTTAGTATTAACCGCCCACCCAACCGAGGTGACGCGCCGTACTATTATTAACAAACATGTTGAACTAAGTGATTGTTTAGCGTCATTAGAGCGAAAAGATAACTTACCGCTAGAACGAGACGCTATTTTAAATCGTATTGAACAGCTTATTAGCCAGGCTTGGCATACCGACGACATTCGTCGCTCTCGCCCAACGCCAGTTGATGAAGCTAAATGGGGTTATGCGGTAATCGAAAACAGTCTTTGGCACGCTGTTCCGCGCTTTTTACGTGAATTTTCAGCCAATGTTAAAGAGCAATTAAGTTTAGAGCTACCAAAAGATTACAGCCCGATTGAGTTCACATCTTGGATGGGTGGAGACCGTGATGGAAATCCATTTGTAACATCGCAGGTTACAGCAGAGGTGCTTGACCACGGTCGTTGGATGGCGCTTAACTTATATATTCAAGATTTAAAAACGTTATGCGCTGAACTCTCTATGTCAGATGCCAGTGATGAGCTTATTGAGTTGGCAGGTCAAGACTTTGAACCATACAGAGCGGTGATCAAAAAGCTTAAAAACCAAGTTGCAGAGACCGTGGCTCACCTGGGCGCTAAAATTAAAAATAAGCGTAGCGATTCACAAGATTTAATTACCGATATTAATCAGCTTAAGCACCCTGTAGAGGTCTGCTACCGCTCGTTATTAAAGTGTAATATGAAAGTAGTTGCTGATGGATTATTGCTTGATTTACTGTACCGTATTAATAGCTTTGGCTTGCGTTTAGCTAAACTCGATGTGCGCCAAGACTCGTCTCGCCACAGCGATGTTTTTTCTGAGCTGACTCGTTATTTAGGTTTAGGCGACTACAACCAATGGCAAGAGCAAGATAAACAAGCTTTTTTACTTACTGAACTTAACTCTCGCAGACCGCTTATTCCAAAACATTGGCAACCAAGCCCTGATGTTCAAGAAGTGCTAGACACCTTTGACGTTATTGCTAAGCAAGACGAACAAACATTTGGCTTGTATATTATTTCGATGGCGCGAACAGCATCAGACATTTTAGCAGTACAATTATTGCTAAAAGAAAGCGGCTGTAGCTTTGATTTACCAGTAGCACCCTTGTTTGAAACACTCGACGATTTAAACGCAGGCAGTGATGTAATTACTACATTACTTGATAATGTTTGGTATCGCGGGCACATTAAAAACACCCAAAATGTAATGATTGGTTACTCTGATTCTGCTAAAGATGCCGGCATGATGGCAGCAGGTTGGGCGCAGTACGAAGCTATGGATAAACTAGTACAACTTGCTGATGAGCGTGGTATTGAACTTATTTTATTCCATGGACGTGGTGGCACAGTAGGGCGTGGTGGGGCACCTGCTGCACAAGCTCTGCATTCACAACCGCCAGGTTCGTTAAAAGGTGGTTTGCGTGTAACCGAGCAAGGCGAGATGATCCGCTTTAAATTTGGTTTACCCGATGTAGCACTGCAAAGCTTAAATATTTACGCAGGTGCAGTACTACAAAGTAACTTATTACCGCCGCCGGAACCAAAACCGCAGTGGCGCGAAGTAATGAAGCTAATAAGTGAGGAGTCGTGTGAACACTACCGTAATGTAGTTCGCCACGATGAAAACTTTGTACCTTACTTCAGAATGGCAACGCCTGAGCTTGAACTGTCTAAGTTGCCGCTTGGCTCGCGTCCTGCAAAACGTAATCCTAATGGTGGCGTTGAAAGCCTGCGTGCTATTCCATGGATTTTTGCGTGGAGCCAAAACCGTTTAATGCTTCCTGCATGGTTAGGTGCGTTAACTGGCTTAAAAGCTGCGCTTAATAAGTACGGCGCAGAAACACTCAACGAAATGAGCCTACAGTGGCCATTCTTTAGATCGCGCCTAGAAATGCTAGAAATGGTATTTAGTAAAGCCGATTGCTGGTTGAGTGAGCATTACGATAATGCGCTGGTGGAAGATATGTACAAACCATTGGGTGTAACACTTCGTAAAGAGCTTCAAGAAGCGATTAGCTTGGTGCAATCACTTAGCCCACAAAAAAGCCTACTCGCCGAACAACCTTGGATTAAGGAGTCGATTAGTTTACGTAATCCGTACACCGATCCACTTAACCTATTACAGGTTGAGCTTTTACGCCGTGCTCGCTCAGAGGAAAAACGAAACGAAGGTGACATTGATAATGCGTTAATGATCACGATGACAGGTATAGCTGCAGGTATGCGTAATACCGGCTAACACTTTATTTTGTTAGGTATACCTATTGGTATTAAAAGGGAGCACGCGATGTGCTCCCTTTTTTTGCGTTAAATAGGCTGGTATTTAACACCCTAACCTTTTAAACTACTTAGCCATTGAATAATTAAAAAATATTATGGCTTCAGCAACTTTTACTGTACAGCAAGATACAGCACTTACAAATTCGCACTTCACATTAAGCGTAGCGCAAACAGCGTCATTACGTAGTCAATTAGAATCACAACGTGGCATATTAAATTCTAATAATATTAAAGCGTTATGCGCGCAACTCAATGTGTCTGATGATGTATTACTACAAGGTTTAGTGCCTTTAGCTTCTGAGTATGCCGTTGCGCCAGTGTCAGATTTTCATGTAGGCGCAATTGTTAAAGCACTTGATAAAAAGGGTGAGGTAAACTTTTACTTTGGTGCGAATGTAGAGTTTGATCATCAAGCATTGAGTTTAGTGGTTCATGCAGAGCAATCGGCTATAAATAACGCATGGTTAAACGGCGCTAAAAAAATAGTTAAAATTGCGATTAGCGATGCGCCTTGTGGGTATTGTCGCCAGTTTATGAACGAACTAGCTGATGCGAAAGAGTTTGATATTTTACTTCCTGATCAGCAATTTAAACTTGCTGAATTACTGCCGCATTCATTTGGACCTACCGATTTAGGTAACGAATTTAGCTTGTTTAACCCAAAACCACAGCAAGGTAATTTTAGCTTTGATGGCCTTGATGAAACCCTTGCGCGTTTTGCACTTAATGCGTACGTGCCTTACAGCCAAAACTTTAGCGCCGTAAAAATAAGTACATTTAGTGATGGTGATTTTTACGGAAGTTACGCCGAAAATGCAGCTTACAGTCCAAGTTTATCGCCACTACAAAGTGCACTAAGTCAGTTCTTTTTAGCTGGGCTTAGCTTTAACGAAAGTACGGTGAAGGGAATAACATTGCTCGAAACAGCGGGTCGTGAAAACCAGTCGCAAGTGGCAAAAGCTGTACTTGCCAGTTTTACGCATTTACCAGCACTTAAAGTAATTAGCGCACCACTTAAATAGTGGCTTGCATACAATAAAGCACAGCCGGAGCTGTGCTTTATTAAAGCGAGCCATTCTATCGAATTAACTCACTCACTGACTGACTGCTATAACCTGTATTAATCAAGTAATACTTTAGCTGCTTCTAATACGACTGCTACAGATTTACGCTCAATTTCACCGTGGTCTACATTTGGTATTTCTTGGCGAGTACGGTTAACAAGTACGCCTGCTACACATGCTGCTTGTAATCCAAGGGCTGCACACATAGTAAATAATGTTGCCGATTCCATTTCGTAGTTCATCACGCCCAATTTTTGCCACTCTTCGCAGCTACCTTGTAGTGATTTAGGAACGTAACCAGAGTGCGTATCGTAACGCTCTTGCCCTGGGTAGAATGTATCGCTTGATGCAGTAATACCAATATGAAAATCGATATTTAGGTTTTTACATGCTTGTACCATAGCTTGTGTTGCATAAAAGTCAGATACAGCAGGGTAGCTAAGTGGTGCAAAATGTTGGCTTGCACCGTCTAAACGTACAGACGCTTGGCTAATTAAAATTTCGCCTTCGTTAATGTGTGGCTGAATTGCACCGGTTGTACCAATACGTAAAAATTTACGCACGCCAAGTTGTGCTAATTCTTCTACTGCAATCGACGTAGATGGACCACCAATACCTGTAGAACATATAACCACAGAGTGGCCGTTTAATTGACCTAAATAAACATGAAACTCGCGAGTTTGAGCAAGGCAGGTTGGGTTGTCTAGGAATTGTGAAATACGTGCTGCACGATCTGGATCGCCTGGTACAATCGCAAGTTTTGCACCTTTAAGATCGTCAATACATAGTCCTAAGTGAAATACCTTTTCCATAGCTAAGCCTTTTATAATAATTTGTTGTCAATCTAGCATGATTGCTAGAAACGTTTATCAAGTACAGGACGATTGTCCGTTTTATCTTAACTCTTCCAATAAAGCCTTAATAATTTTAATGGCTAATTTGATTTATTCACCAACTATGAATATTCACTCAAGTACTTATATACGTAGCCTTGTTGCGCTGTTGACATGTTCAAGCAGACATAATAAGTATCACTCAAGCGCGTAACTACGATTAAATGAATGATAACATATTTTCATTAATATCAAATAAATTCAATGGCTTAACCTTGTAGTGAACACGTAAAAACTAACGTGTTTACTTATATTAAGCACTGACTTATTTAGCAAAGTGGCATTTATTTGAAGTTTAGGCATTTTTAGTGATTTTGCATAACTAATCAAAAGTAATCAAAACTAATTAGCTACGTACAGAATAAAAACCGAAGGAGTTTATTATGAGCACACAATTTGAAGCATTTAAAAACAAAGTTGAGCACTGTTTGTGCGCACCGGGTGATGGCGTATACACAGTAAATACTGCAAAAGAGCGCAAAGCCGCACTGCGTAATAAACTTTACGGACAAACTGAAAACGTTGATAACTTGTGGCGCGAGTCTTTAAACGAATTACCAAACTCACCACATAAAGCCGTTATGTTAGGTATTAGTTCAGACTGTGGCGGTGGGATATTACGCGGAGCAAACTGGGGGCCACTGTTTGTGCGCTCAGCTTTAATTGATCAGCAACCGCAGTGTCATTCTTTTGATTTGGGTGATGTACGTGTGATCCCACATTTACTTCATGACAAATACCTAAATGATGCAACCATTTCTAATTGCCAAAAAGCCTTATATGGTGATGAAGATAACGACTATTACGTAAGCCCGTTATCAATCACTGAAGATGTGTGCGACAGTTTTTACGCAACGTTTAAAGATAAAGGATTATTTGGTATTGGTGGCGATCACTCAATCAGTTACCCACTTACTAAAGCGTACTTAAAAGCAAAACGTGAGCAAGGTAAGCGCACGGCTATTATTCACTTTGACGCGCATACCGATTTACTCGTGGAGCGCTTAGGTATTGATTTATGTTTTGGCTCGTGGTGTACACATATATTAGAGTTTTTACCGGCGCCGCATCATTTAATACAATTTGGTATACGCTCAAGTGGCAAGCCTAAAGCGCATTGGGAAAATACTTTTGGTGTTAAACAGCACTGGGCACATGAAATCATTGAACGCGGCGCAGCAGCGGTTGCTGCCGACGCTATTGCACAGTTAAAAGCCGATAACGTTGATGAAATATACGTAAGCTTTGATATTGATGCACTTGATGCAGAGTTTGCATCTGCCACAGGTACGCCAGAGCATCACGGTTTAACGCCTCAGCATGCGCTTGATATTTTATCAGCCATTGCGGATGAGTTTCCTATTACGGGTGCAGATATGATGGAGATAGCGCCATTTACCGACAGTTCTTTAGTTGGCCAATCAAGCTCAGAAACGACACTTAGAGAAGGCGCTAAAATTTCAGCCTTTTTAATTAGTGCAATGAACAAGTAAGCTGTAGAAGCTATAAATACTAGCACTATCAGCGTATAAGTGTGCATCACTGACTAAAAACTAGCAGTTCATAAAGCCTCAGCTATATTTATTAAATACATATAATGAGTTAGTTGAGGCCTCGCTAGATGAAATTGTTGATCTTTTTATTGTTCATTAGCTGTATTAAAGTTGATGCAGCTGAAATTACAATAGTAACGGAAGTATTTCCGGACTTTCAGTATATTAATGAAGATAACAAACTCGTTGGCCGCTCTGTCGATAAAGTTCATAAAGCGCTAGAAGGTACAGGTATAAACTACACTATGTTGGCGCATAGTTGGGCCATATCCTACAATGCAGCGCTACGCGATAAAAACACCTGTATATTTTCGATTGTTAGATTACCTAATAGAGAAAGTAAGTTTAACTGGGTAGGCGAACTGGAAAGCTTTGACTCTGCCATTTATGGTCTAAAATCCAGAGGTATAAAGTTAAACACTCTCAATGATGCTAAAAAATACAAAATAGCAGTACTGCGTGATAACTTTAGTCATCATTATTTGCTTGAAAGGGGCTTTAGTGAAAGCAAGCATTTATTACTCATCGATAGCCTAGATAAAATAGATAAACTCATAAGCACTCGTCACCATATACTTGATTTTGTTATCCTCAACAAAAAGCAATTTAACTATCGAGTTAAAACAGAGCCTAAGCTTGAGTTACTAGAACCATTACTTGATTTAAACACAACTCAGTCTCCGTTATTTTTTGCCTGTAATATAAATATGGATCCGGCTTTAGTTTCTCAATTAAAAGTTGCCTTTAATAAAATTTAAGCACTTTAAACTCACTGTTTTACCTCTTAAATAATTGAAAATTAATAGCTTAAATATATTTCGTAAATATAAATTGCTGCGTTTAAAAAACCGATTATAATCCAGCTGCTTTTTGTTTAAAAAAGCGCTAACTTATTGGAGCGTTAAATGGGTGATTTAATCGGGATTAGCTTATTGATCTTGATCAGTGCGTTGTTTGCTATGTCAGAAATAGCAATTGCAGCGTCGCGTAAAATAAAACTGCGGGTAATGGCAGATGAAGGAAATATAAAAGCAGCAGCGGTATTAAAGCTACAAGAAAATCCAGGGGCTTTTTTTGCCATGATCCAAATTGCACTCAACGCGATTGCGATTTTGGGTGGTATTGTGGGCGAGCAGGCTTTATCGCCTTATGTTGAAAGTGTTTTAGTGCTTTTTTATCAAGGTGCACACTTAGAAAAAATTAGCTTTTTATTCTCATTTTTTACTATTACATCTCTGTTTATCTTGTTCGCCGATTTAATGCCAAAACGTTTAGCGATGATCATGCCAGAAGCTGTCGCTGTTAGAGTCGTTACAATAATGCGCTGGGTAACCTTTGCCTTAACTCCGCTAGTGATGTTTTTTAATGGGGTAACTAACTTTGTGCTGCGCTTATTTAAAGTGCCCGCTGAGCGAGAAGACAACGTTACAACTGAGGACATTGTTGCCATGATGGAAGCGGGTGCTGCATATGGTAGTTTGCAAAAGCAAGAGTATGAACTCATTGGTAATGTGTTTGACCTAGAAGCACGGTTTTTATCAAGCGTAATGACGCCACGCGACCAAATTGTCTATTTTGATTTAAACGAATCTAGCCATGATATTGCGACCAAAATTATTGACCACCCTCATAATCACTTTTTAGTAGTGTCAGGAAATTTAGATAAATTGCATGGCTCTGTTGAATCTAAAGACATTTTACGACAAGTACTAAAAGGCGAAGCCGCCAATATAAACGATGAGCTGATTGATAAAGATGTTTTTTACTTACCGGAAACATTAAGCCTATCAGAAGCCTTAAATGCGTTTAAAAGCGCAGCAAAGCCATTTGCTGTTGTCGTAAACGAATACGCGCTTTCGGTAGGTATTGTAACGGTAAAAGACTTAATGAAAGGGTTTATGGGGGATTTAATTACTCATCAAGGTGATGAATTAATTATAGAGCGCGATAAAAATTCATGGCTTGTAGATGGGTTAACTCCAATTACCGATTTAGCAAAGGTACTTGATATAGAAGAATTTCCAGATCAGATGCACTATGAAACTGTCGCTGGATTTTTAATTTACAGTATGAAGCGAATCCCTAAACGTGCAGAGCATTTAACTTTTTCAGGCTTTAAGTTTGAAGTTGTTGATGTAGAGGGAATTAGGGTAGAGCAGTTGTTAGTTTCAAGAGTTATTAATCCACAGAACGACAACCCCCTTTAAAAAAGTAAGATAGTCGTTTATATAAATAGCCAAGCTGTTTTTGCTTGGCTTTTTTGTGCCTATTTAAAAGTTCTGTGTTTAAAATGAGTGGTTATTTCAATCTGTTTAATTGCTTTATTTTCAAACAGCTTTGATTCTATTTTCATCAAATTAACATTAAATGCTACCTAAGGCGTATATTGTATTCAATAGTGTAAGTTTGTGTAAATTTCTCCTTATTAAGATTCATTATCAGCGCATTTTAATTTAGAATGATCGTTCACTCTAAACTAAAAGGTATTTAACATGCAGCGTTCCCGCATCGCTTTATTTGTATTATCAGCCCTCGTCGGTTCTGTTGCTTTAACTGGTTGTGATCAGGCTGCTGAGCAGTCACAAGCTTCAGCTCCTAAAGCTGTCCCAGTGGGTGTAATTACAGTAAAAAGCCAACCGCTTACTCTAAAAAAAGAACTTCCTGGTCGCATTAGTGCATTTCAAATTGCTGAAATTCGTCCACAAGTAAGTGGTATTGTACAATCTCGTTTATTTGTTGAAGGTAATGAGGTTAAACAAGGCCAAGCACTGTATCAAATAGACCCTGCTACATTTGAAGCAGACTTAGCAGCAAGTGAAGCAAGCGTAGCGCGCGCAGAGGCAAGCATTGCCAGCTCTAAATCAAAAGCATCGCGTTATAAAGAACTTTTAAAAATTAAAGCCGTGAGCCAACAAGATTTTGATGAAGCAGATGCCGCATATAAGCAAGCTAATGCTGAATTATTAACAGCTAAAGCGCAGTTAAAATCAGCGCAAATTAATCTCGATTACAGCCACGTCTCTTCTCCTATTAGTGGTCAAATTAGTAAATCAAGCGTAACAGTGGGTGCACTTGTAAGTGCCAATCAAAGTACAGCACTTGCTACAGTAACTCAGTTAGATCCAATTTATATCGATTTAACACAATCAAGTAATGAGCTTACCCAGCTTAAAAGAGCATTATCATCAGGTGCTCTAACTGTCGATTCGGCTAGTCAAACTGACGTTGAACTTATTATGGAAGATGGCTCTATTTATCCTCATAAAGGCACATTACAGTTTTCTGAAGTGACCGTTGATCCAAGTACTGGCTCAGTAACACTGCGTGCTAAATTTTCAAACCCAGAAAAATTATTACTGCCTGGCATGTATGCCCGAGCTTCTATTGTGGAAGGTGTTAAGGCGGGTGCTATTTTAGCTCCGCAACGTGGCGTTAGCCGTAATTCAAAAGGCGAACCAACAGCAATGGTTGTCAGTAAAGACAACACAGTAGAAAACCGCGTATTAAAAGTAGATAGAACTATTGGTTCTGATTGGCTTGTTACTGATGGCCTAAGTGATGGCGATAAGTTAATAGTTGAAGGTTTACAAAAAATCCGCCCTGGTGCACCTGTGAACCCATCTGAAATTCAATCGTCTGCTAAAGCCGATCAAGCTCAATAACGGAGAGTTTTAATGTCACGATTTTTTATCGATAGACCGATATTTGCTTGGGTACTCGCTATTGTAGTGATGCTTGCAGGTATTTTGGCGATTAGGAGTTTACCTATTTCGCAGTATCCTTCAATTGCACCACCTGCAGTGAGTATTACTGCAACGTACCCTGGTGCATCTGCACGAACACTTGAAGATACGGTAACGCAAGTTATTGAGCAAAAAATGAAAGGGCTTGATGGCTTGCTTTATATGTCATCTACGTCTGAGTCGAGTGGTTCTGCTACGCTTACACTTTCGTTTAGCGCTGAAACTGACCCTGATATTGCACAAGTTCAAGTGCAAAATAAACTAGCTACAGCAACTCCACTATTACCAGAAGCCGTACAAAGGCAAGGTGTGGTAGTTGCAAAATCAGCGCGTAACTTTTTAATGGTTTATGCTTTTGTGTCTAAAGATGGCAGCATGACTAATATTGATATTGGCGATTATGTTTCATCAAACGTGCAAGACATTGTCTCGCGTGTTGAAGGCGTAGGTGAAGTACAGCTGTTTGGTTCTCAGTACGCGATGCGTATTTGGTTAGACCCTGCAAAGTTACAAAATTATAAGCTTACACCTGCTGATATTAGTGCATCAATTAGTGCGCAAAATGCACAAGTATCTGCCGGTCAACTTGGCGGTATGCCTGCCGTTGATGGTCAGCAACTTAATGCAACAGTAACGGCGCAAAGCCGATTACAAACGCCAGAGCAATTTAAACAAATATTAGTTAAAACCAATCCAGATGGCTCTTTTGTACGCCTAGAGGACGTTGCTAAAGTAGAGCTTGGCGGTGAAAGCTACCGCGTTGTAGCTCGTTACGATGGGCAACCTGCATCAGGTTTAGGTATTAAATTAGCCAGTGGTGCTAACGCACTTGATACCGCAGAGGGCGTTAAAAAAGCAATTGAAGAGCTAAAACCGTTTTTCCCTGAAGGGTTAGATGCGGTAATACCTTACGATACAACGCCGTTCGTATCGTTATCTATCGAAAAAGTTATTCATACATTAATTGAAGCTGTTGTACTTGTTTTTGTAGTGATGTATTTGTTCCTACAAAACTTTAGGGCAACGCTTATTCCAACTATTGCCGTACCTGTAGTTTTACTAGGTACATTTGGTATTTTATACACCTTTGGTTATTCAATAAATACGCTAACGATGTTTGCGATGGTACTTGCCATAGGCTTATTGGTAGATGATGCAATCGTTGTTGTAGAAAATGTTGAGCGTTTAATGACCGAGGAAAAACTCTCGGCACTAGAAGCTACACGTAAATCTATGGATGAAATTAAAGGCGCGCTGGTAGGTATTGCCATGGTGCTTTCTGCGGTATTTATTCCAATGGCATTCTTTAGTGGCTCTACCGGTATAATTTATCGTCAGTTTTCTATAACACTCGTATCGGCGATGGGGTTATCTGTTTTAGTGGCTCTTATTTTAACGCCAGCATTGTGTGCAACGCTTTTAAAACCAAGCCATGTACATAACAATGACACGTTATTTGGTCGATTTTTTACAGGCTTTAACCGTGGTTTTGATAAAACAAATTCAGGTGCACAAAGCTTTGTAGGGCGCATGCTTACTCACTCTAAACGCTACTTACTTATTTATGGCGTGATTGTGGGCGGTATGGTTTATGTATTCTCAAGCTTGCCAACGGCATTTTTGCCTGACGAAGACCAAGGTATTTTGTTTAACCAAGTGTCATTACCAGCGGGTTCTACAACACAACAAACGCTTGAGGTTGTTAAAAAGGTAGAAAACCACTTTTTAAACGATCAATCTGAAGCAGTAAACGGTATCTTTACCGTGACTGGTTTTAGTTTTGCAGGTTCTGGCCAAAACTCAGCAATTGCCTTTGTAAATCTTAAACATTGGGATGAGCGTCAGCGTGACGAGTTATCTGTTCAAGGTGTTGCAGGTAAAGCGATGGGCTACTTTT
Source organism: Pseudoalteromonas sp. SR41-1 (assembly GCF_014164015.1). NCBI lineage: Bacteria > Pseudomonadati > Pseudomonadota > Gammaproteobacteria > Alteromonadales > Pseudoalteromonadaceae > Pseudoalteromonas > Pseudoalteromonas sp. SR41-1. Next base: position 84,098 of record NZ_JACJEK010000001.1, on the reverse strand, counting down.
CAACGATAAAAGAAGCATTTGTTTTTGCCTTTCCGCCACCTGCAATTGTTGAGCTGGGAACTGCTAATGGCTTTAATATTTTCTTACAAGACCGTGTAGGCCTTGGCCATGAGGCACTTTTAGCTGCACGAAATCAGTTATTAGGTTTAGCAAGCCAAAGTCCAATTTTAGCGGGCGTGCGTCCAAATGGACAAGAAGATATGCCAGAGCTACAACTTGATACAGATTTGGCAAAAGCCGAAGCGCTTGGCGTGTCGCAAAATGATATTAACAGTACACTTTCGACAGCATGGGGTAGTAGTTATGTGAATGACTTTATTGACCGTGGTCGAGTGAAAAAAGTGTATATGCAAGGTGATGCACAATCTCGCATGGTGCCTGAGGATCTAAATAAGTGGTATGTGCGCAATGATAATGGCGATATGGTGCCGTTTTCAGCGTTTGCTAGTGCCTACTGGACGTATGGTTCGCCACGTTTAGAGCGTTACAATGGTTTTTCAGCAATGGAAATTCAAGGTAGTGCAGCGCCAGGTTACAGTACAGGCCAAGCAATGGATGAAATGGAGCGCTTAGTTAAACAATTACCAAATGGTATTTCGTCTGAGTGGACCGGTATTTCATTCCAAGAGCGCTCTAGTAGCGGTCAAGCACCTCTACTATATGGCTTATCGCTGTTGTTTGTATTTTTATGTTTAGCCGCGCTTTATGAAAGTTGGTCGGTACCGTTTGCGGTAATGATGATTGTGCCACTGGGTATATTTGGTGCGATTATGGCAGCGCTTGGCGGTGGCTTATCTAACGATATTTACTTGCAGGTAGGCTTGTTGACAACCATTGGTTTGGCATCTAAAAATGCGATACTGATTGTAGAGTTTGCGATTCATAAAATGGAAGAAGGGCTTGGCTTAGTTGATGCGGCTATTGCAGCTGTTCGCCTACGTTTGCGTCCAATACTTATGACTTCGATGGCCTTTATTTGTGGTGTTATACCGCTTGCTATTGCCTCAAGCGCGGGTTCTGGTGCGCAAAATGCGTTAGGTATTTCGATTATTGGCGGCACACTTGCATCATCAATATTAGTTGTTGTTTTTGTACCGTTATTCTTTGTGTTAGTGCGCCGTGTATTTCCTGGCAAAGCTAACGAGACAACGAAGGAGAGCGCAGAATGAGCATTAAAACATTCAGCCTAAGTGCAATTGCTTTATTGGTGCTAAGTGGTTGCCAATTAGCGCCTGAGCAAAAAGACCTTGCTCTACCAGTATCTGATGCTTATGCATCAGATACTGGGAAAACCGCTGCGCAGCAATTAAATTGGCAGCAGTTTTTTAATGACGAAAAACTACAAACGTTAATTAGTCAAAGCCTTGAGCATAACAAAGACATGCAAATTGCAGTGCTTAATGTGCAGCGTGTGCGTGGTTTATATCAAATTGAAGACTCTGCTTTGTATCCATCCCTTGATTTAAATGCATCTGGTACGCGCCAGCGTTTACCGGCTGACTTATCAGGTACTGGCGATGCAGCTATTAGCTCGCAATACAGTGCAACAGTGGGTATTACCTCTTACGAGTTAGATATTTGGGGCAAAGTACGCAATCAATCAGCGCAAGCACTGCAAAACTTATACTCTACAGAGCTTAGCCAATACAGCACGCAGGTGTCTTTAATTTCTGAGCTTGCAAATGCGTGGCTTAGTTACGCGACGGACTTACAACTGCTAGAGCTGGCAAAAGAAACGCTCACCTCTCAGCAAGAGTCATTATCGCTTACGCAAAAAAGCTTTGATTTGGGGGCTACGTCTTCAATTACCCTTGAGCAGCTTAAAAGCACAGTAGCTACAGCAAAAGTAGATATAGCAACATATAAGCGTTTGTTAAAGCGTGATAAAAGTGCCCTAGATTTATTAGTAGGGAAATCTGTTTCAGCCGATTTGCTGCCTAACAAAGACCTAACTAATTTGATCAGCATGCCAGAAGTGCCAGTTGGTTTACCGTCTGATTTGCTATCGCAACGCCCTGATATTAAAGCCGCTGAGCATTTAATGCTTGCTGCAAATGCCAATATTGGTATTGCTCGAGCGGCGTTTTATCCAAGCATAAGCTTAACAGCCAACGCGGGGTCTGCTTCAAGTGACTTAAGTGGCTTGTTTGATTCAGGCTCTGGGACATGGAGTTTTGTGCCGACAATTAGCTTACCTATTTTTAATATGGGACGTAACCAAGCAAATCTTGATGTAGCAAAAGCAGATCAAGAAATTGCAGTGGCAACGTATCAGCAAAAAATTCAAAATGCGTTTCGCGAAGTTGCCGATGCACTTGCTGATAGAGAAGGTTACCAAGAGCAATTAAGTGCCCTTGATATGCTTATAAGTAGTCGACAAATCACGTTTGATTTATCAAAAATGCGTTACGAAAAAGGCGCAGATAGCTACTTGCAAGTACTTGATGCTCAGCGTACGTGGTACGGCGCGCAGCAGCAGTTAATTGCGGGTCAGCAAGCGTATCTTGCGAGTCAAATTAACTTGTACAAAGCGCTTGGTGGCGGATGGAATGTAGCCAGTGAAACAACTCAGGAAGAGAAATAATATTTGCGGCTTTTAAAGCCGCATTACATATTTATATTGCGAGACTATTTATAGCTCTTGCTTTACTGAGTTTATGACTTGGTAGTGGAGTTGAACATGAAGCCTAAAGCAAAAAGGCAAACAGATCCCGCGATAGCACTTGCTAGGCGTGAGCAAATTTTAACAGCTGCTGCAGAGTGTTTTCGCCGTAAAGGTTACCACGGTGCAGGTATGGCAGAAATATCTAAAACGGCAGGGATGAGTGCAGGGCATATTTATAATTACTTTGAAAGCAAAGAAGCTATTATAGAAAGCATTATTGAAAAAGACATGGAAGAAATGTTCTCTATCTTTCAAAAGTTTGAAGATCACCCTGGTGATGTTTTGGCGGCTCTTTTAGATGGCTTAAATATTGGCGTGCAAAGACACATGGATACAGGCTCGTGTGTTATTGATTTAGATATGATGGCAGAAGCGGGTCGTAATATTAAAGTTGCTACTCTTTTGCGTGAAACCGATATTCAAGCAAGAGGGCGCATGAGGCAGCTTTTAACAAGCGAGCGAAGTGCGCTCAAAGACATTGATGAGCGTGAACTTGAAAGCCGAATTAATGTTATTTTTTCGATGATGGCAGGGTTATTACTTAGAAAGTTACTTTACCCTGAGCTAACCGAAGAAACGGTACTCATAGCGCTTCGCCCTGCGATGAAAACATTACTGATGCCATTTGATAAAGCGCAGTAACGCTCAAAGTAAATAACTAAAAAGTAAGCTAGCCAATATTTTGGCTAGCTTTTTTATTTATACTATTTAAAAACGCTCGATTGACCACTGAAGTGCAACAATTGCGATAGCAACGGAGCCCATTGGCATTAACCATATTTTATACCAAGTGTAGTGTCGTACATAAATGAGTATTGGTAAGGCTATCAGTAATATACTAAGTTGACCGATTTCGACGCCTAAATTAAATGCTAAAATGCTCAATAACTGATAGTCACTCGACAAGCCAAGCTCACCAAGTACGCTCGCAAATCCCATCCCATGTAGTAAACCAAAAGCAAAAGTAAGCCAACCTAAACGAAGTACCAACGGCCACACATTATTTAATGCTGCAAATAAAACCGATATAGCAATTCCAAGCTCTACCCAGCGACTATTTGGTGATACAAGGTTCATAGCGGTGGCGGTAAGCGTAATAGAGTGCGCAAGCGTAAACGCGGTTACTATCCATGCTGTGTGTTTAATAATGTGTTTTTTAGAGCTAATACCTTGCCATGCTTTATTGCTGCGTTTTAAAACACAGGTAAGTAATAGGGCGATTAAAAATAAAATATGATCAATACCTATCCAAATATGTAAAACACCTTGATAAACGTATTGATTGAACGTGCTTAAATAACTGGATTTTTCAAAGCTAAATGTTTGCTGAGCCTCGTTGATATTAAATACACGAGATACACCGTTTATATTTACGATAGATTTATGATTAGCATCGGTTTTAAAAAAAGCAGAATACGAAAGAGAGATTGTTTCACTATCATTGCAGCTAAACTGCAGCGGAATCACTAAATAAGGTTGGTTAAAATGGTTATCTAGCTGATAGATACCTTCACTTTTTAAAGGGCATATTTGCGCGCTTTGCGTGATATTTAAATTTTCTTTAATGAAGTTATTAATTGAGCTGCGTTTTGCTTTTATTTCTGTCCACGAAATTTGGCCGTTTTTATCTAAATCCAGAGGCACTGCGTGCTCTAAGTCGGCAATATTTATTTGCCAAGTACCCGTGTATAGATTTTTGCTGGTGTCGTTATTGTTTTCGCTATTTAAGGTTATATAACTTGTACTTAGTTGATGGGAAAAGCTGTAAGTTGAAAAAATGCACAGCATTAAAGTGAGTATAAATAGATAAGGCGTTTTCATAGTGTATCTCGTTGCATCGCTTTTGCTTGAATAAGTAATTGCTCATCGGTGCTCATTTTAGCCTGCTGCCAATTAATATGAGCCCAGTAAAGTGCTTTTTCGCGATTTAGTTGTACATCAAGGTAATATTTAGCTAAGTCACTTGCATGAAAAGAATCTTTACGAAGCTCTCGTAGCGTAACTCTTTGCGCCATTGTATTTTGCCATTTTTTATCGCGTTTATTTAGTTTTTTTTCTGCGATTGAAAGCCTTAGTAAAATAGCATCTTCTAAATTACTTTTATCTGGAAGCAGTACGCTTAATGTATTTAATACTTGTTGAGGTTGATTTAGCGCAATTTGAATATCGGCCCATAACACAATGAGGCTCACAGGAGCTTGAACTAAATCTACGCTTTGTAAGTGAGACAAAGCTTGCTTGTAGTTACTTAGACGGTAGCTCATTTCACTTAAAACATGGTTTGTAGCTAAACTAGTTTGATTATTGTTTATAATTTTAACTAATGTTTGGTAGCTGTCTAAAACGCTTTCATGCTGGCTTTGTACGTCTAGTACACAAGTGCTAGCAGTAATGGTACTTACTTGACCAATCAAGGCAACACAGTGTTGTTTTGCCTTTGTAAATTCACCTTGGGTCATCAATATATTGGCCAGTAACAAATGGCTATTACTGTGCTTTGGCTCGGTAATCAAAACGTTGTTGGCAACGTTAATTGCTTCGTCAAAAAGGTGCTCTTTTTGTAAAACACGAGCATATAAGTAACCAATTTGAGATGAGGGTGTTTGTTTATATAGCTGGGCTAAACGGGTCTTAAGTAGCCCCTGTAAACGCTCTGTTTGGCCTACATATTGGCTGTTAGTGACTAATGTATTTATTTCCTCAACAGACAGAGAAGCACTAAGCGTTGAATTACTGTTAGCAATAACTGCGTCATCTTTTGGAGTATAAGGAGCCGCACTCACCGCGAAAGAGGTTAAGCAAATAGCAATAATAGTGAGGGGTTTAAGTACTGATAAATGCATTATAAATATCCTTTGAAAAAAGCCATCCATGGCCTGTCAGCTTAATGACTTGGTTAGTTACCGCTTGTAGAAATTAATCCATCAACATCGGTATCAGTGTTTGTAAACACCCGACCATTAACAGTTAACGGCTCTGCATTTGGCGCTTGGTTAAATGCATCGGTTGCAAATTGAGCAAAGTCAACTTGCAGCGCCTCAATCGTAATACTTACTGTTGCAGTAACTTGCGAATTAACGCCATCACTTACACCAAACATAAAGCTATCTGAACCTGTTGCTTCTTTATTAGGTGTATAAGTAAAGTTACCATCACTGTCAACATTAACAGTACCGAGCATTGGCTCGCTTGTTAACGAGTAAGTAAGTGAGTCGCCATCATTATCGCTTGCGTTAAGCATATCGGTAATGCTTACTTCAGTTTGTGTTGTTAGCATTGCATCGCTTGCTGTAGGTGCGGTGTTTACAACCGGTGTAGGTTGTTTTTTATCATCATCGCTACTACATGCTCCCAATGTTAATGCACTGAGGAGAACACAAATATGGGTAGTTTTTAAATTACGCATTATTTTACTCCTTATTTAGAGCCAGCAAGTGGTGTTGCAAGGTATGGGAATGTTGAGTCCATCATTGTTGCATCAATAGGTGCGCCGTCTGTAAATGGCACTGTGCCTGTATTAGCATCCTCTGGTGCACAAAGTCCTAAATCAGTGTCTTCACCATTTACAGGAATCGGATGACATAAACGACCCATCACAACACGAAGTGCAATATCAACCACATCATCACCCGGGCGACGACCATTTGGGAAGCCGGCTAAATCATTACCCGCTACACCAAATGCAGATTGATCAGCTTGCGCTGTTGCTGCAATGCCTGTATTTAAACGCAGCATTTCTGAAGGTGTTACAGTTGCTTGCTGATTAACGCCTGCAAAACCCGTTAAAAATGCAGTGATTAAATCAGTACGCGGGAAGTTAGTGGGTGCCAGTGTTTCTAAGTTTGCGCCAAGGGTCGTATTAACAGCATCTTTAAACAAAATGTTTAATAACTCAGGTAGTGCTGGGTGAGATACATAATCTAAAAATTGTGCATCGTCTTTAGGGTGCGCAGTAGAAAATGTGTCTTTGTCTTTAATGCCAATTACAAGCTCATTTACAAGCGGGCTACCTAGGCGTGAAACCTGAGTTAATGCACCACCGTTTACCGCATTATTAGCAAATTTAGCATTGGGGTTTAATACACGTGCTTGAGGTAAGCTTGCTGTTGTCCACGAACCTATTACGCCGTTACCTTCACCGACAATACAGCTTTTAGGTATTTCGATAGCGATTGATGTTACGTTTTTATCTGCAAGGTCGTCATTATCAGCTGATTGCGTTATACCACCTGGAAAACCACCGCCGTCACCAGCACCAGGGGCGCTATCACCTTCTACAGGTACATAGTTTACTAAATCAAATGTTTTACCTAGGTTAACTACAAACGGGTCTTTACGCTGTCCTACAAAAACTTGTGCCATGCTCTCACAGTTAGGAATTGAAACCTGATACACAAATTGGTCAGCATAAGTTTGATAATCGCTCATTGAACCAAATGTTTTATTACCCACATAATCAAGCGGTTTAGAAAATGTGCTGGAGTTTGATGCAGTGTTATTTAATAGCGTTGTTTCGCCAGTACGCTGCGCGCCGCTTATCATGCTTACTGTGTATGATTCGCTAAAATTTGCAGCGCTGTTATCTCCGGCAGATACACCGCCTACATTTTTAAGCGGTACAGACACGGTGCGTTGATTACCTTCAGGTCCAACAGTTAATTGCACACCTTGGTTATCATTAGGAAGCATGCTTTTAAAGTTAAACGCAAATGTAATATCTTCAACAGCATCGCCGTCGTTATCTATATGAATGCTGTAAGTAGCATCTGGGTCCATTGCAAAGTAATTAGGACCGCCGTATGCATCTTGCAGCGGGATGTAATTAGCAATTAATGTGACGTAATCATCACGACCTTGCTCGTAACTATTAAATACATAAAAATCGGTAGAATCTAAAGTCGGGAAACGGCTTATATTTGGCGCTTCTCTGTGGCTAGACGCTTCACTTGGTGCACTTATAAACGTACTGCATACTACTACTGCGAGTATTGATGGAGTTAAAGCTTTCATGACTTTGTCCTTTAGTTTTGATTGAAGTCGTAGTTAATAACGGGTGAGAGTTCAGTATGGATGCAAAAAAGTTAAAATGTTTTTATTTTTTGTTAAAAACTTTAAGGAAAGGTTAGCTGCTTAATGTAAGCAGCTAATAAAAGGCTATAAAAGTAGAGCTACAGGAGTATAAGTTCTGTAGTGTATAACACCTCGGTTGGTGATCCATTTGGTGAACCACCAATAGGTTCTAAACTCACTGCTAGTAATGCAATATCACTTGCGTTAAAACGGTTATCTTTTAATAATATCTTGCTACCTTGCTTGGGCAGTAAACCCAATGAAATAGGTGCATCTTGCCCTTTTAAAATCATCCACAGCTCGTAATCTTTATTGGTTTGGGCAACCAATTGGCTACTGGCTTTAATTGAAAGCCCTTGCTCGCTTACATCAATAAACCACAATGATTGCTTGTCTTGATTTTGAACCAAGGCAATTTGTTGTGTTTGAACAACATTAGTAGAAGGTTGAATAATCAAAAAGGCTAAAACAATACATGCAGCTGTTGCAACAAAAGACCATGTACGCCAAATAGAAGGCTTAGTATGTATCACCGTTTTGGTGGGTTGTTTTTGGTTTTCAATACGCTGTAGTATATTTATCCATACATCGTCACGTGGCGTTTGTGGTGTAATAGCACTGGCCAAGTTATTTAGGTTTTGCTCCCACATAATTGTTGCTTCACGTGCTTGATTTGAGCTAAGTAACAGACGCTGAAAACGCTTACGGGCAAGCCCTCTAAGTGTGCCAAGCACGTACTGCCCAGCAAGCGCGTCTAATAGTTCGGGTTTATTATAATTCATAATGTTAAACACCTTTGTAGCTGCATAAGCCCACGCCTGATCCAGCTTTTAACTGTACCTAAAGGCGTTTCTATATGATCCACTAACTCGCTATGACTCAGCCCCTTATAATAAGCTAAGTGAATAGCTTGTTTTTGTTGCGGCTCAAGCTGTTCGATACAATTGACCAGTTTCGTTTCTTCATCGTAAGTAACGTCGATGCTTTCATTCTCATATTCGTCATCGCCTAACGACTGCTCTTTTCGTACTTTGTGATAGCGCAGCGAGTCGAGGCTTCTATACCTTACTATACTTATCATCCAGCTTATAACAGTGCCTTTAGAGGCGTTATATTCAGATGCGTTATGCCAAATTTTTATAAAAGCGTCTTGTAGTGCCTCTTCTGCATAAGCCCTGTTAGTGAGCATATTTAAGCTAATAGCAAAAAGTTTGCCGCTAGTTTGTTGATATAAACTTGAGAAAGCATTTTTGTCTCCTTGTGCTGTTGCGCACAAAAGAGGGAGTAAATCATCGTTATCCATAGGGGTCCTGTTTTTCTTATTATCATTGAGTAAACGGTTGAGGGTGTGATTTGGATGCAAAAAAATTTAATTGCCTTTTAGATTAGCTGCTTTATACGTAAGTACAAGCAATAATCGGTCAGTGTTTGAAATTTAGACGTGTAAGTATAATTTATTCACATGTTTGTAAAAAATGCACAAAGAGCGGTCTGTAGTAGATTTTAGTTTATTAATTACTATATATATCAATGGCCTATTGTTCGCGTTTGAATTTTAAATGGCATTTATATGGCGTGATATTTGCAAAAGACTACTTAAAGCCGTTTAAATTAAGATTATAAATCGGCATTATTTTCACAAAGGAGAGACTATGTGGGCTGCAATTAGTTATTTACTATTAGCACTACTGCTTATTTTTATTGGTTGGGAAGTGAACTCTGTCTATTTTGCTATTGTTTTTTATTGGACTGCGCTGTCACTTTTATTAGTGAGTACCGCGTATATTTTTAATACAGCAAAAATATTTAGAAAGCGTGAAAATGGGGTGATCCCATTTTATATACGGTGGGCGTTTGTGCCATTTTTATTCGGTGTGCAAATTTATAATGCCTGGTCACGTAAGCGCGATAAAGTGCCGCCCATTCAACAAATAAACGAAAACCTATTTTTAGCTTGCCGATTATTTCCCTCAGATATAGACACATTAAAAGATAACGGGATTACGGCGATTTTAGATGTTACGTGTGAATTCGACGGACTCGAGTGGAGTTCAACACAAGAGAATATTAATTATTTAAACATTCCGGTGCTCGATCATAGTATTCCTACCCATTCTCAGTTAAATCAGGCTATTAATTGGATTCATCACCATATTAAAGAAGACCATCGCGTAGTCGTTCATTGTGCTTTAGGGCGTGGGCGCTCTGTTTTTGTCATGGCGGCTTATTTACTGAGCCAAAACAAAAATGCAGATGTGCATGAAGTACTTGCACAAATAAAAGAAACCCGCGAAACCGCAAATTTAAATAAGCATCAACTTCGCCATTTAGCTAAGCGACATAAAAAAGGCGAATTACTGATTAAAAACAAAGCCGTTTTAATTGCAAACCCTGTATCTGGTACACGATTATGGGAAGAAAAAGAGCACTTAATTGTTGCGCGGCTATCGGATTATTACGATCTGAAAGTACTCACTACTACAAAAGAAGTTAACGGTATTGAGCTGGCTAAACAGGAAATTGCGCAAAATCCGGATATTATTATCGCATGCGGGGGAGATGGTACGGTGGCCGAAGTTGCAAGCGTACTTGTAAATACACAATGTAAACTAGGCATCATCCCTATGGGGACTGCAAACGCCCTTGCGCATGTATTGATGGGTATTACTTCTAAATTTATTCCTGTTGAACAGGCTTGTGACTTAATTATAGATGGTCAAACAAGCATAATAGATACTGCTTATTGTAATAATGAATTAGTACTACTGCTCGCGGGTATTGGTTTTGAGCAATCAATGATAGAAAAAGCAGATAGAGAGTCGAAAAATAAGTCGGGGCAACTTGCCTATTTAAATGGTTTTTTTGAAGCGTTTGGCGAGCAAAAATCGCAGTTACTTAAAGTAAAACTCGATGATAATGAGCCAAAAGAAATATGTACTAATAGTTTTATTGTGGCCAATGCTGCGCCTTTTACAACGTTATTGGCTCAAGGTGGCGGGCAACCTGATCATAGTGACGGGCTACTCGATATAAATTGGTTAACACCAAATAACGAAGATTCAACCACAGTACTAAGTATTGCAGAGCTGATGTTCAGTAGCTTAACGCAAACACATTTAGCTATAAACTCTCATCATACAAATGCCAAAAGAGTAGAGGTTACAGGCGAAGGAGAGCTTAAGTACGTACTAGATGGTGAAGTTAAAACCGCTCAAAAACTAGTTATTACTATTGAGCCGGCTTCATTAAATGTGATTTGCAAAGAGCAATAAATCACGTTAGTTATAATCAAAAAAGGAGCTAAATTAGCTCCTTTTTTTACATCACTTTTTAATTGATGGCCAAACAAACCCTGTTGTATCAGGCGCTTGAGAAGATGTTTCTCTTGGTGCACTTTTTGGTCTACGAATAGGCTTATTATTTATAGTGTGGATATAAAGTGCTTCCACTTTATCGCGAGCCCAAGGCGTTTTACGCAAAAACTTTAAACTCGATTTAATGCTGGGTTGATCAGTAAAACATTTAATTTTTACTTGCTCGCCAAGTGTTCTCCAGCCAAGTCGTTGTTCTAACTCAACAAGTATTTGTTCTAATGTTACCCCATGTAAAGGGTTTTTAGGTTGATTATTCATAGCCATACTACTTATTTAAACTGCATGCATTGTAGCTTAAATCAGCTTTTAGCGCTAATTCACAGTGATTGTTTTAGGAGCTGTTGGGTAAATAGCATTACCTTGCTTATCTATTTTAAGCCAAATGAGTTGGCTGTTACTGTGTTGGGGTGTTTTAGCACCACACAAAAGTGTAAAAGAGTGAACTTGTATTAATGCCCCTTCGCTATAGCGTTTGTTGTCGTACCAACAGTTAGCTTCTTCATTTACAAACTGGTTTGCATCAATAATTGAATGGGTTTTTAGCGTTGTTGCTTCACTAAGTATTGAATACGATAAGCTGCTAAAACAAAAGCATAGAATTAAAAAGTTACGCATTAGAGGCCTTTAAATAGGGAGGGTTAAAAATAATACATTAAGCTAAAGAACGTGCTAGTGTAAAGTACACAAAGTGATTTTAATTATAAACTTAGTTACACACAGAACAACTCAGATTCAAATAAAAAGGTGCACACAATGCAATTTAATCAAACAATGATCGAAGAATTCACACTATTAGCAAAGTTTCCTCGCGACAGTAAAATGCAGGGTATTAAATTACATTCAGACGCAGAGCCAAGCTTACTTAGCGCAGCGCAACGTTTATTTGAAAAAGGGATTATAGATAGCCCAGATGGCGGATATTTAACTGATCTGGGCTTAGATTTAATTGAGCACGTTACGGTTATTCATAGCGCGCTACAAAGTTAATCTAAATTAGCTTAATTTGCATCGGGTTGATTTTGCGGTGCAGCGTCATTAAATGCAGCTAATTTATTACAATGTTCGTAAATGGCTGCAATTTTTGGATAAGCGCTCATATCTACGTTAAAACGAATTGCATTAAATACTTGCGGCACTAAACAAATGTCAGCAAGTGTTGGTTGGTTACCAAAGCAGTAGTCATTATTTTCGTTTAGCATCAGTTCTATTTTTTCAAAACCCACTTCTATCCAATGTCGATACCATTTATTTTTAGCCTCGTTATCAACACCTAATTCGTTTGATAAATACTTCAGCACGCGTAAATTATTAACAGGATGAATATCGCAAGCAATGGCAAAGCTTAAGTTTCTTATTTGCGACTTTTGCCACGCAGTCCCTGTAATTAATGGCGATTGTGGATAAGTTTCATCAAGCCACTCAAGTATTGCAAGTGATTGTGCTAAAACACCATCATCGGTTTCAAGTGCAGGTAGTAAGCCTTGCGGATTAGTCGCTAAGTATTCCTTCCCAAGCTGCTCCGATTTTAAAAGGTTAACAATAGCAAGTTCATGATCGATTGCTTTTAAGTTAAGCGCTATACGCACTCTATAAGCCGCTGATGAGCGAAAGTAGCTGTATAATTTCATAATTAATCCTGTGAACCTGTAAATTGTTTTTTAATAGTACGCCAGCAATCGGTGTAATTTGGTTGGCGCTCTTTACCTTCTAATGCATATTTTGTCGGTGAAATTATATAGCGCGACTCAAACATAAAGGCCAATGTGTTTTCATATTTTTGTGGTGTAAGCTCAGCGTTTGAGGCTTTTTCAAATACGTCGGCTTCAGGTCCATGTGGCGACATACAATTGTGTAAACTTGCGCCACCAGGTACAAAACCATGCTCTTTTGCATCATACACACCTTCAATTAAGCCCATAAATTCACTCATAATATTGCGGTGATAATACGGTGGGCGAAATGTATTTTCGGCTACCATCCAACGCGGTGGAAATATCACAAAATCGACATTTGCCATACCCTCAGTAGCAGAAGGAGAGGTTAGTACAGTGAATATAGAAGGATCGGGGTGATCAAAGCTCACTGTATTCATTACATTGAAACGCGATAAGTCGTATTTATAGGGCGCACTATTACCCGTCCATGCAACCACATCAAAAGGAGAGTGCTTAATTTCACAGCTAAATAAATTACCGTTAAATTTAGAAACAAGCTCAAAGTCACCCTCTTTATCTTCAAAGGCCGCTAAAGGGTATTGAAAGTCTCTGTCGTTGGCATAACCGTTTGCACCAACAGGTCCTCGCTCTGCAAGCTCTAACGCATGGCCATAATTTTCACAAATATAACCACGGGCTGTATTATCAATTAAGTCAACTGAGAACTTAATTCCTCTGGGAATTACAGCAATTTCACCTGGTTTAATGCTTAACTTACCGCACTCGGTGTGAATTAATAATTCACCATGCTGAGGGACAAACAACATTTCGCCATCAGCATTACAAAAGTAACGCCCTTGCATTGACTGATTAGCGACATATACATGAATGCCAATACCAGATTGCCCATTAGCACTGCCATTAGCAGCCATCGTTACTAACCCATCAATAAAATCAGTAGGCTGTGAAGGCATATCAATAGGATTCCAACGTAGCATTGTTGGTGGTGTTACGGCTTCAGTGATTGGGGCTGTTCTTATTAGGCCATTATCAATTGCTTGGTAATCACCTTGCACTACAGACGGACGAAGGCGGTAAAACCAAGTGCGACGATTTGAAGCGCGAGGAGCCGTAAATGCAGTCGAACTAAATTGCTCTGTGTATAAATCGTATTTAACTTTTTGTGGGCTAAATTGTCCTATTGGCAGTGCACCGGGTAGCGCTTGTGTTTCAAATTCATTACCAAAACCGGTCATATAACTTAATTGTGTCGCCATTACTGACTCCTGTGAGAGGGGGTTGGTTTAATATTATTTTTATTTCAGTTAAGATACTCTCAAGTGAGACTAATATCAAATGTGCAACTACGCATCCGTGTAAATATTAATGAACACTAAAGTAAGCCTTATAAAGCTGGGATAACTAAAAATGAAAATTGATTTAGCAACGTTTTTACCTTATCAATTAACGAATGTAGCAACACGTGTAAGTAATGACTTTGCCGAGGTTTATCAAACTAAATACGGTTTAAATATTCCGCAGTGGCGAATACTTGCTAATTTAGCGCAGTATGGTCAGAGCAACGCAAAGGATTTATGCACGCAAGCAAATATGGACAAGTCGACAGTGTCGCGTGCGGTAAAAGTTTTAATAGATAAAGGTTTAGTGAAAAGTGAGTTAAATGCACAAGATAAACGCGCGGCCTTACTTGTACTGAGCAAAGCAGGGCAAAACTTATATGAGCAAATAGCACCCGATGCACTGAATTGGGAAAAACAATTACTGAATACTTTAACCAACGAAGAATACGAAGTGTTAGTGGGTATTTTTGAAAAGTTAAATAACAAATTAAAGGCATAAAAAAGCCCACCAAAGTGGGCTTTTAAAAGATGTTTTAGGTTACAGTTCTAAATTAGAAATCGTATTTAATACCTACACGAAGTTCCCAAAGTGAAGGATTAACTTCTATGCTATCTCCAGCAGGTTTATTAAAGTTATTGTAGACATATTTCCCATCAACAATATCTGCTGTCACAGCACTTTGAAGTGAAGAACCACTTTCAAGAACGCCCCAATCATCATTGAGCATGTTTCCAATGTTAGCAATAGTGAAGTAAGCTGCGCCCTTGTGGCCATCTTTAAAACCAGCAAACTCTTGTTCTACTTTTAAGTCAAAAGTAACCCACCATGCGCCATCAATGCTATTTCGGTCAAGTATCTCACCACGGCTAAGGCCTTCATTACCGATCCATTCATTAAATCCATCTAGGTCAAAATCTGGTCCGTAAGTTACTAGGCTATCATCAACGTTTGGAATGTACAGTAACTGACGAGCATTATCATTATATCCAAAAGTGAAATTATTTTCATTTTCGAATGAGTAAGAATACGGCGATGTTTTCGATGCTTGGCCAAATAAGTTAAATTTAGTGTCATAACCGTCAAATAGCTCATAGCTATAAGCTAATGACATCGTGAAGCGATGTGGAATCTCATAATTTGATGTAGCAACACCTGGGTTTTCTGAGTCAGAAACAGCAATCCCATGGTAATTAGAGAATGCCACAGAGCTAGTCATTGGATGTACGTCTTTAGACTCTGTATAAGCATATGAAAGAGATAGATCAATTCCATTATCAAACGATTTACTCATACCAAATGATAATATATGAGAGTATGCATCGTCACCATCAACGTTTGTTAACAGGAAGTCTGAACCACCATTATAAATAGGGCGTCCATCAGGTGCCGTTCCAGTTTGTTCATATGCTAAATTTTGAACAATCGCTGAGTTTCTCTTATCAGTGTATAAATAATCTACGTTAAATACATAGTTATCTTCAGTGATATAGGTACCACCTAATGAAAACTTCCACTCTGATGGAATTTCAAAATCAGGGTCAGTAACATTTACATCAGCATCTGCACCACCTAGTCCAACTGTGTCATATAAACTTTGAGGAATATCATAACCAGGTAAACCACTACCATTGAATGGTACAGCATCAGCTCCAAGAATTTGCATGTTTCTTTGATTTACTTGTACGTTGCGCACGCCATCATTAGAATAGCTGTTAGAAATCCATACATTTGGATTTCCACCTGAGTACAGGCCAATACCACCACGCAGCTCTAACTGGTCATTGTAAATCCAGTTAACGCCTAAACGAGGTTGCAATAAATCAACTCCATCGAGATTTTGACTATTTGAATAACCATAGCGGTCTTCAAAATTTTGGTTGAATGTTGGAGTATCATCACTTGTATACCAGTCATAACGAAGACCAACAGTAAATGTTACATCGTAGTCAACTAAATCAAACTTATCTTGAGCATATAATGTATTTAAAGCGTATTTAAACTCACCAGCAGCATCATCTGGATTTTGGCTTGCAGCATTACCATAGTAAACGCGTGCGACACCATTTTCAAAATCATCGATCGAACTGAAACGGTATTCACCTTGGCTATGCTGAACAAATAAGTTGAAAACATCTAATTCTTCACGTTCGTAACCAAACGAAAGTTCATGTTCTTCTAGGTAATAAGTACCGGCAAGTTTAAGCGATAAGTTATCGTAATTAAGTTTGTTTGATTGACGTGAATCATCCGGGCCAAGGTAAACAGTTACATCACCAGTGTTGATTTGAAATTCACCAAAGCCTGATGCTGCATCAATAGAGTTTTGACGATTATCAAGCTTTGAGTATCCTACACGGATTTCAGTAGAAAAATTATCAGTCCAATCAGAGTAGAATGAAGTTACATAAGACTCTAACTTTGCACCACGTTCATAGAAATGGTTAGACAGAGCTAAACTCTCTGAACCAGTGTCTGATTGTGAAATTGCAAAGCCATCATTGTAATTGTATATAAAGCTTGCTCGATGGGAATCATTAATATTCCAATCTAACTTCACTAAGATTTTTTCATCTTCAACAGGCATACTTGGGATTAAAGAACCTGGATCGTATGCATAGTTATCAATCGCTATTTGTGTTACTCGATCAATAGTCGCTTGATCTATACGACCATTTACAAAAGGTGAGTACTCAAAAATCTCTGCGCCTTCTAATTTTTCGTATGATGTAAATAGGAATAACTTATCTTCTATAAGAGGAAGACCTACATTAAAGCCATAACGTTTTTCTGAGTAATCGCCTAGATCCTGCTTATTACCTTTAATTGAATCTCCAGACATAGAGTCATTAGTGTAATCATAGAAGAAACCACCAGTAAGTTCATTTGTACCAGATTTAGTTACTGCATTGATGTTACATGATGTAAAGCCACCGTACTGAACATCAAATGGAGCAAGCTCTACTGCAACTTGAGCGATAGAATCAAAAGAAAAAGGGATTCTTTCTGTAGGGTAACCACTTGAATTTAAACCAAAGTTATCGTTCATGCGAACGCCATCAAGGGTTAGGCTGTTAAATCGAGGGTTACCACCACCACAATTAATCGCGCCAGCATTTGTTTCGTCAATGTAAATACGAGGGTCTGCTCGGATTATATCTTTTAAATCGCGATTGATGGCTGGTTTGTTTTCTAAATCACTTAATGAAAATGTTGACGCAGGGCCTGTACCACCAGATTGAGAACTAATAGGTGCACCTGTTACAACAATTTGCTCCATTTGTTCTGAACTCAAAGCAACAGTAACTGGATAGGTTTGACCTAGTGTTAAATAAATATTTTCAAGCTCAGTATCTTGAAATTTATCTGAGTCTACAATTATTTTGTATGGACCACCAACACGTAACCCTTTAGTTGAAAAGCTACCTGCTTCATTCACTGTTGTCGTTTTTGTTGAACCTGATGGGACGTGTATAACTGTAATTTTAGTGCCGGCCGCAGGACTACCATTTGGCCCTGTAATTTGACCTTTTACAGATGATGACGTTTCGTTAGCCACTGCAGCGCCACTTACACCAACACATGCTGCAATAGCAAGTGAAAGAGCTGTTTTGCGTAATTGAGTTTTCATTTAATTTTCCCGTGTAGTTATTAATTAAATTTTTATATTTTTATTTTAAAATTTTTCAAAATAAACAGTTGAAGTTCATTTATTCAAAATCCGTTACTAGTGTACCTTATTTATTCGTTACAAATAAAATACAACTGCAATATATTTTTAATGAATAGTACTATTTTTGTCTATTTGAGTGTTTTTTTTGAGCAATAACTCTATATCGGGGTATATATTACGTGGGCTTTATGACAAACATGTGAAATTGGGGTGTGAAAAAAAAACCCATTACAATTTTGCAATGGGTTTTGTTAACAAATAACTTAATGTGTTATTACTTACCTATTAAGACTTAAAACTTGTAGCTAATACCAACTTTAGCCTGCCAAGCTGATGAGCTAGTTTGGTATTGACTGTAGTTACGAACGTCAGCACCATTAAATTTGCCATCAATTATATAACGACCTTCATCATCTAACCCACCAAAATCATAAACAGCTTGGTCAGAGAAACCTAAGCGTTTTTCAACACCCCAATCACTGTTTAGTAAGTTTGCGAAGTTATCAACCATGAAGTAAACCTCACCGCTGTGACCTTCAGCAAAACCTGGGATTTCTTGTTTGATACTTACATCCATCGTAGTAACCCAAGGTTGAGTACCTGAGTTACGGCCTAAAATTTCACCACGTTCTGAGATACCAGCACGATTTAGAAGCGTTTCTAATTCATTCCAAGATAAGCCAGACTCATCCCAATTTACATTTGGATCATCAGCGCCAGTTGGAATGTAAGCTAGGTAAGCTGAGCTTGAGTAAAAGTCGCGTGTGTCACCTAAGTCACTATCTTGATACATGCCCATAGTGTAGCTAAATGGACGGCCAGAGCGGCGCTCAAAATACACGTTAAACTTAGTTGCATAGCCACTGAAAAATTCAGTGTTATACGCTAGGTTTATTTTAAAGCTGTGCTCTACTTCGTATGAACCACGATCTGCAAAGTCTTCATTGCGGTTACGTGTAATGTTGTATTGGTAGTTACTTTGAGCACGAGAAGATGAACCCGATGAGGCCTCAGTTACGTCTTGGTGTGCATAACTTGCAGAAACATACAGGCCATTTTCAAATTCTTTTGCAATGCCGGTAGAGATAATGATTGAACGTCCATCGTCAGATGAATTAGTCATTGCAATATCAAAGTTATCAGCAAGGTCGCCAGTATAAATACTTTCGTTAATTACACGCTCACCATCAGCAGCAACACCAATTGGGTTTAAAGCAGTGTTATGCCATACAGCTTCGTTTTCTTTTTTATGGTAAGCAATTTCTGCTTGCCATTTGAAGCCTTCGCCAAGTAGTTCTGAGTCAAACTCGTATTCAAAACCAACTTGAGCTCTTATGCTCGATGGAAGCTCAAAATCAGGGTCAACATAGTTTGTGCTACCGGCACCTTGGACTAACGTGTTTTTAATAGCGTCAGGTACTTGCGTAATATCGGCTTGGTTATTGGCGTAATAATCATTAATAGCGCTTTGAGGTGCTTCAACAAATGTAATACCGTCATTTTGGAAAGAGTTATTGTACCAAACGTTTGGAATACCACCTTGGAATCGACCTATACCACCATTAATGGTTAATGCTTCAGTTGCATAATATTTAAAGCCAATACGCGGTAAAATTATATCTAAACCATCAAGATTCTCTTGATTGCTAAAGCCGTAAGTATTTAAAAATTTTTCGTTTAAAGTTGGTTTATCGTCTGATGATAAACGCTCATAACGAACGCCTGCTGTTACTTCTAAATCATCACCAACATAAAAAGTATCTTCGATATAAAGTGCTAACTGGTTACGTGTCGCATCGTATGCAGTGTCATTTGGGTTATTTGTGTACGCGTTACTGTAAGAAAAGTCGTATGTACCTCTAAAGTTACCCACTTCACGGTTTGCAAAACCTTCGAAGTCATCAAACTCCCAAGAACCTAATGAGTTAGATGCAAATAAGTTATATAAATTTAGCGATTCATACTGCATACCAAAGTTAATTTCGTGCTCATCCATTAAGTAAGTGGCATCGAAAGTAAGCGTTAAGTTTTCAGTCGATGAGCTATTTGCATGGCGGAATTCATCTGTACCAAACTCATAAGCTGGACCACGGAAGTATTCTTCAACTTTCACAAAGCCAATATCAGAGTTAGTCAAGCTTCTTGATGATACATCTTTGTAAGCGATACCAATTTCAGTTGAGAAGTTTTCATTCCAGTCTGAATATAATTTTGTCGCAAAATTATTGAATTTAGTAGCGTAAGTATAACGGCTTGACGCTAAGCTTACTGTACTACCGCCTGTGCCGACATTTGTTTCGTCTTTATCGTCTTGCCATTGGTAAGTGAAATCTAAACGATGATCATCATTAATATTCCAACTTAATTTAACAAGCAATGATTCGTTTGTATCTTTAGGGTCACCACCGAGAGAATCGGTTAAGCCGTATTCATTATTTAAAATATTAATAAATTGGTTGTAGCTTTCTTCTGTTACATCATATTCATTCGTTGCACCAGAGCCTTCAAAACCGTAATCTAAATCAAGTTCACTTGTCCATTTGTTGTAGTTAACAAAGTAAAACAAAGTATCGTCGATTAACGGGCCGCCAACATTAAAGCCATAACGTTTCTCAGTTTGAATTGGTTCTACCTGATCAATAACGTATGTACGGTGTCCATCTTCATCTAAAACCGGGCTACCATCAGCATATACTTGAGAAATACTATCTACATCACCTGCAATATCTGGCGTAGATATTTCATAAAAGCCAGAAAATTTAAACTCATTAGTACCTGATTTTGTTACTGCATTAATGGTACCGCCACCAAAGTTACCTTTAGAGGCTGAGAACGGAGATACATCAACAGAAATTTGCTCAATTGCATCAAGTGCTACAGGTGGTTGCGAAGTAGGGTAGCCACCGTAACTTAAACCAAAGTCATCATTTTGGCCAATACCGTCAACAGTTAAGCCGTTGGTACGCGGGTTACTACCTGCAAACGTTAGCTCACCACTACCATTAATGCTGGCGAGTGGATTTAAACGCGCAATATCTTTAATGTCGCGGTTAAAGCTTGGCATATTTTCAATAGTGTCAGAGCCAAATGTACTGCTAGAGCCACCTGATTGTTGAACAATTTTATAACCAGACACTTCAATCTTTTCGATATTTAGCGGAGCAAGCTGCGAGCTTAAACGGTAAGTTTCACCCAGATTTAGATAGATATTTTCAACAGTTGTATCGTTAAATTTATCAGAATCGATGATAACCATGTAAGGACCACCTACACGTAAGCCATTAGCGATAAACGTACCACTTTCGTTTGTAGTTAGCTCGCTAATAGTTCCCGTTGGTTGGTGAACTACTTTAATTTTAACGTTTGCAGCACTGCCACCTGAAGGCGTCGTAATCTTACCACGCATTGCAGATGAAGTATCAGCAGCCATTGCGCTTGTAGAAATACCTAGAGCTAAAATTACCGCTCCAGTTAATTTCGAAAGGCGAAGCTTAGTCATAATGTTGATTTCCCGTGTTATTAATGTCAAATTTATAGTTTTAAAAATACTTATAAGAACCAAGCTAATGGGCCTTATTAAGTTTTGCAGTATTTAAATTATGTATTGCTTTTTAAGCATATTTCTTTGATTTTACTTTTCTAGTATTACATTAATATGAAATACATCTAGTTAGTTTGCTTCTTTTCAAAAGCTAAAGCTGTTTCTAACTCTTTTGCAGAAGGGTCAAATAAGGCGTTTAATAGTCCAGCTAGTCGAATACCCGCTTGTTGTAGGCGTGTTTTTACAATTGGAGTGTTGTTATAAATGTAGCTGTACCCAACTTCGTCGTTGGTGTACTTATAAATTTTTGTTGCTAAATTGTGTGATTCTTCAACCCAAGTTTTAGGTGAGCTTTGTAAATACTCAGCAATTAATTCGCTGTTATTTGTATCAATAAATTGAGCGTATTCAGTAAACGACAAGTTCTCGTTCTCAACTAACTTTGTATCCCAAAGGCTGTGAAGATTTGTTTCTTCGTTAAAAAATGAAACCTTAATACGGTTACCACCTCTGTCTTCACCTCGACCGGCATGAAAGGGTTGATGACTGTCGCCTACTAAATGCACTAAAAAACGCAAACTGAACTGCTTAGCATCTAAGGTGCTATTTTTATCAGTGAGTGTTTGCATTGAATAGTGAATGCCCTCGAGGATATTACTTACAGATTCTTTGTTTTTAGTATGATCGTGATTGAAGCTGAAAGATTTTCCTGGGGCTGCGTTAATGTAATGCCAACGAGATGATTTCTTTTGCCAAAAGTCGCCAGGAGCAGAGCGCATTTCATCAGGCCAGGTTGATATTTGCGCAAGTGACTCACCATCTAAATAAGGTTTAATTGCTGCTTTAGTAGTTTCGCTTATATGAGATTGTGCAATCTGCCCTACAATACGGTGGCCATTTTGACCCCAAGCGTGTGAGTTAGTGCTTGTGAATATCGCACTAATCAAAAGCGCAGAAGATATCGAGTACTTTATATTGTTATGCATTAAAACTTCCTAAATGAATATTTCATGGGGTTGCTATAAGCTAATGCGGTCAATTGTCCTCATTTTTAATGTTGATAGGAAGGACTTATTAAAATTCATAATTTCTTATTCAATTACCTTTAAAATCAGTCTCTTATATTTAATAGGTAAAATTACTTGTTGTAATAGGTAAGCGAAATTGTTCAAATACACTATATCGTCTATTTTTGGGTGGCATTGCTTTGAATTATAAAAATATTGTGTTGCACAAAATGTTAATTGTTACATTTTTGTTTCTATTGTTGGTCGTTACGTGGGTTTGCGGTCAAGTTAGTGTATACAATGATGATTTACATTTTCCGGTTATGATCGAAACCTCAACAGAGTGTCAAACAACTGCTACAAGTAATAAAGACCAATTAATTGTTTTTACACAATCAAAAAAAATAGCCAAGTTATTAACACAAAAGTTATGCTCTGATAACGTAGTAGCTAAGCAATATGGCTCGGTAAAAGGGTATTGGGGATATAGAACGGCAGATAGCTTTGAGTTTGTTGGTAAAGGAATTGCTGACCTAATTTTGGCTAAAAGTAATATTATGGCTGCATTTAAAGCGGAGTCGACCTATAACTACCAACCCGTAGTTGGTTTTTCTGACTACACGGCTTTTTTTATATCTTCTAAAGAAAAACCTCGAATTACTAAACAATATTTTTTAGATAAACGCATAGGTTTGCTTGATTATCCTACCAGCCGATCAGGGCATATTTTACCAAAGCAAATGTTTAAAGAACTGGATATAAATTTAGCTAATTTGAAAATCACTTATGCTAGTTCTCATAACGAATTACGCGATTTACTCGCCGACGGAAAAGTAGATATTATTGCTTCGTTTTGGAAAGAGAGTGACGAAAAACGTTTTTCAAAAAACTATATTACGCCTTTAAGTAATAATATTACTGGAACAAGATGGTATTTAAAAATGCAGCAAAATAATACTGATTTATTATGTGCAGTACAGGCAAATTTGCTTGATATGTCTAAAGATCAAAGTTTGCATTATTATCAAAATGCACAATCGTTTTGGAGTTGCGGTACTAGCTCAGTAAACTTAAAAGAGGAAGTTAGTGATGAGTAAATATAAACAACTACTTGTTTTACTATGCTTATTTTTAACTTTATCTTCTGTGTTTTATATTTCTGTAATTCAAAAAAGCCAGCAAGTAACTAAACAAAAAATAACGCAGATAGAAAGGCAAATAGCACTCGACTTACCATTACTTGATTTATCAAATGAGCTGCTAAAGCATTCGGGGAATAAAGATGCGGTTAATAGCTACATTAAAACCTTAAATAGCTACATTAATTCGAACGATCTTAAAGTTGTTGCTATTGCACCAAAAGGCGAAATGCTAGTACCTGTAAACTTACACCAAATAACACGTAGTTTGAGCACTAATAACGGACCTGTATTAGTTGTATTTAACGTTCAGCAAACCCACTTTACATTAAGCCATTTTATTTACTATTTTATATTTTTAGTATTAAGTGTGTTGATTAGTTTTTGGGTAAAATTTGCGTTTATTAAACAAAGTAATAAGCAGTTTAATAATGCGCAGCATCAGTCAATTACAGAGCCTACGCCGCTGATGCTTATAGTTGACCTTAACGATAAAACACTATCAAGTAGTTGTAGTGCAGAGCAAAAAGTGGGTTTAGCCAATAAGCCATTATGCTTTTATTTAGCACTTGTAGAGTATTGTACAAATAACGATGATGTAGCGCTTAGTCATAATAAAGATGTACCAGAGGAGCTTCTAGAGCTCGCTAACAAGTATTTTTATAGGTTGGTAGAGCTTGGTCATACGGTTAGAAAAAGGCCTAATTTTAATAATAGCCTAGAAAAAACCTTGAGTGAGATACGTGCGGCATTAGATGAAGTACTTAGCGAGTGTCCTGAAGAAAAAGAGTTATATTACCCACCTAAAGCCTATGGAGAAGGCTCTCGTTCTCGTTTGCATAGTTATGGGCTGGCAAATATTAAAAAAGGTAATATTGAAATAAGAGGAAAGTAACTAGATTACTTTCCTCTTATTCTTAGAGGTTATTTAGGGGTAAACTCAGCCGCTTTGAGAGGGCTATTTTTTGAAATAAAGTCTTGAAGTGCTTTAGCATCTGTTTCGTCTGTACTTACAAAGCCTTTTTTATTTGTAAGTGCAGGATAACCATCACCGCCTGATGCGTTATAGCTATTTAGACTCATTCTGTATGTTTTATTTTTATTAAGCGGTTCGCCATTGATCAAAACATTAACCAACTGATTATTTTTACGCTCAAACGATATTTTATGGTATTGCAAATAAGCACCAGCATCCGGTGGGAAGCTCGTTACTGTATTTAAGTAATCCCATAAATCAATGCCTTGCCAATCCATATAAGTAATGCGGTTTTTAAAAGGATGTACTTTTAAAATATCTTTATAGCTTACTTTACCAGCCTCTATTGAGCTGCGAATACCACCGCCACTTATTAATCCAAAGTCTGCATTTACTACATCCATTTGAGCTTGAATAATTACACGTGCAAGGTTTGTTTGTTGGTAACGAACTTTGTTTCTGTCACCTTCTAAGCGAGCATCTACTTCACCAATGGTACCTTCAATTTGTTTAGCGCCTTTAGCTTGGTATACCGCTAAATAAGATTCAAGTTTAGGGTCTGGTTTAATGTACTCGTTTGCTAATACTGCTTTAGTAGAGCCATCAGCTTGAACTTTATCTACATACAAATTAACAGGCATGAGTTTGTAGTCTAGTAACGTTAATTTTCCGTTTTCAAGCTTAAACTCAGCTTTACCAACATACTTACCCCATTCATGGGCTTGCATAATGTAAGTACCGTTTTGCTGGTCTGGCTTACAGGCAAGGCCAGGTTTAAAGTTATCGTCATTTACATTTGTATCACTCATACACACAGGTTCTTGTGAGTGACCGCCAATGATCATATCAAGTGTGTTTGCAGGAAGTGAGCGAGCAAGTGTTACGTCACCTGGTGCATTAATGCCAAAGCTAGCATCAACATAATGACCCATATGAGTCAGCGCAATGGTAATGTCAGGGTTGTACTTAGCTTTTATTTCTTTAGCTAGTTCTGCAGTAACGTCAACAGGGTCTTTAAACTCTAAGTGGCCAATATACTGAGGATTACCAATTTTAGCTGTGTCTGTTGTTGTTAATCCAATAACAGCAATAGTTAAGCCATTTTTTTTGAATATTTTATAGCTATCAAACGCATGTTCGCCTGATTCTTTTTCAAATATATTGGCTGATAGAAAAGGAAAGTTCACCCATTTTTGCTGTTGTTTCAAAACATCAATAGGGTTATCGAATTCGTGATTACCTAATGCCATTGCATCATAACCAATCAGCGACATACCTTTAAAGTCAGGTTCTGCTTTTTGTAAATCTGACTCAGGAATACCGGTATTAATGTCACCACCAGAGAGAAGTAAAACGGCATGACCTTGCTTTTGGGCGTCATTACGTAAAGAGTCAATTAACGTTTTGCGAGCGGCCATACCGTATTCGCCTTTTTCGTTTTGCCAAAAACGGCCGTGATTATCATTAGTATGAAGAACAGTTAAATATTCAGTAGGAGTACTGTTAGAGGTTGATTCAGGAGCAGGAGATGTACATCCAAGTACACTAAAAATAATCGAAAATAAAATAATTATACGCATAAAATACCTATGGATTAAGGTCTACTTAATTTATCAAGCGGGTAGTTTAAACTAGTTTTATGCTAAAAAAACGTACTTATTGACATTTTATTTAGAAGGTACAGTTAATCGATTTGTGGCGGCACTTTCGCGACGCTTTAACTCTGCATCCGCATATTCCCGCTTAGTATGGTTTATACCTACCATCCACGTTAAAAAGCTCGCCGGTAGTTTTGTGTATGGTTCACCTTTGTGTAAACCAAAGTCGCAAATTGTTTGTTTAGTGTGTGGCATTGTTAGATCCTGTTGTTTGTGTTTTTTTAAGGTAACAAATAAGTGACCACACTTTTAAGATGATTTAATTTTAAATAGTTAGATTTATATAGCAAAAAAGAATATAAATAATGGCATATGTAATTAATTTGTTATCAACACGGTCTTAATTGTATCAACTCACACTTTAGAATCGATTTTAGTCGCCGATGGCATTAATGTGTTAACGCATTAACTAATTATTTAAAAAATATAACAACAGGAATAAAACATGAAAAAACTTTTACTTGGCTCAGCATTTGCTGCAGCAAGTTTTACAAGCACCGCTACTATAGTTGAAATGAACACGAGCCAAGGTGTCATAGAGATTAACTTGTTTGATCAACAAACCCCCAAAACAGTCGCAAATTTTTTAAGTTACGTTCAAGACGATTCATATAACGAAACAGTAATTCACCGCTCTGTTAGTAACTTTGTTATTCAAGGTGGTGGATTTACATTTTCTGATTCGCTAGATGCGATTACTACAAAGCCTGCTGTAGAAAATGAGCCCGTTTTTTCTAATGTTAAGGGCACCATTGCGATGGCTAAATTATCGGGTGATGCTAATAGCGCAACAAGTCAGTGGTTTTTTAATATTACAGACAATAGTGCAGCACTTGATACGCAAAATGGTGGCTTTACTGTGTTTGGACAAATTACTGCAGCAAGCCAATCAACCTTAGATAAAATTGCTGCTTTAGTGCATTGTGGTGATACACCGGTGGTTGGTATTACCACTGAGCAATGCTCAAGCAGTGATGTAGCAATTAGTAGTGCTAATTTGGTAACTATTCAAAGTGTAACTGTTATGGATGATGATCCTAATTCAGCCGTAGGCCTTACTGTTACTGAAAATACGTTAATTGATTCTGACACATCAACAGATTCTAGCAGCAGTTCTGGCGGCGGGTTAATTTGGCTTTTAGGTGCTTTTTTACTTGCGGTACCTCGTTTAAAACGTGCTAAATAATTAAAATTAACGTTAATGTGGATGGCCTAAACCAGCCGTCCACATTACTATTATTAAACTTTGCTATTTAAAATAGTACTCGCCAAACCATTGCTAGCCAAATTGAAAACACACAAACACAACCCAGTAAAAACACTTTAAAACGTGCGCGTACGTTGTTTTCACCTAAATGAATAACGCTATGCACAATACGTGTTGCTACAAATAAACAGGCCAGTATTGCCACAAGTGTACTGGCGCTATTTAGTTGCAGTGCAAGTAAACACCCCGCGTAAAAAAGCACTGGTATTTCAAACTGATTTGAAAAGTTTCTATCTGCCACCCTAATAGTGTCGCCAGCCTTATCTAACTGCATTGTTTTAAAATCACTTAAATCTAGTTGTTTATTTTTAGCTGCGGCAAAGCGCCTTTTACCCATAATGAGCATGACAACCAGTGAAAGCGTAACTTGTGCAAACATGGCAAGTATGATGATTTTTTCCATTGTTTTTCCTTATTATTTAGAATTTGCGTATTTTTTGATATTGAATGATTTTTAGTCTCGCAAGGTTGGCAGACTCCCAACTAATATCCAATTATGAAGACATTTTTCACAATGTGTTACACAAAATAGCGTTATTTTGTAGAAAGTTATTAATTGAAAATGTTAGTTTAGCTTAACTATATTGCTTTGAATTGGCGCACGCTATTTTGCGCAATACTTTTTAATGGAAAACAAAAATGAAAAAGATTATTGGTTTTAGTGCCATCGCACTTGCAGTTTTAAGTGGTTGTTCAAATACGGCTTCGGTTTCAGTGGCGCCTCAGGCCTCTTTACTATCAGATACGTTAGTCGTAAGTCCTAACGATAACCGCGAATATAAAACACTTAAGCTGGCAAACGACATTGAAGTAATTTTAGTGTCAGATCCAGGTGCTGAAAAATCAGCAGCGGCACTAAGCGTTGGTGTTGGTTTACTGCACGACCCGATGTCGCAGCAAGGTATGGCGCATTATTTAGAGCACATGCTGTTTTTAGGCACAGATCGCTACCCAGACACAAAAGGGTATTCTGATTTTATGACCAAAAATGGTGGCGCGCACAATGCTTACACGTGGCTCGATATTACTAATTACATGTTTAAAATTAATAACGACGCGTTTGATGAAGGGCTAGACCGTTTTGCTGACTTTTTCAAAGCGCCTAAGTTATACCCAGAATACACAGATAAAGAAAAAAATGCAGTAAACGCAGAGTGGTCAATGCGCCGTGAAATGGACTTTTTTGGACAATTTAAACTCGCGCGTAAAATGATGGGCGATCACCCGGCTAATCGCTTTTTAATTGGTAACCTAGAAACCCTTGGCGATAAAGAAAACAGTTCACTTCATAAAGAAACGGTTGATTTTTATAATAAATACTACTCTTCAAATATTATGAAAGTTGCGCTTATTTCTAATTTACCTATTGCTGAAATGGAGCAAAAAGCGCAAAAATACTTTGCTGACATAAAAAATAAAAATATCGAAAAACCAACAGTGACTGCAAAACTTGATTTTGATAACGCTGGCGGAAAACGCGTGTTTTATGCACCAAATGAAGATGTAAAACAGCTGCAACTTGATTTCACCATTGCTAATAATAATAGCGAATTTGCACTTAAACCAAATCGATTTGTAGCGTATTTACTAAGTAATGAAATGCCGGGCAGCCCAGCGCAACTTCTTCGTGATAAAGGGTGGGTGTCTCAGCTTTCTGCTTCAGCTGCACCAAATCAATATGGCAACTACGGTTCGTTAAATGTAAATGTAGAGCTTACCGATGAAGGCATGAAAAATCGTGATGAAATAGTTGCAACTATCATGCAGTACATCGACCTAATTAAAAAAGAAGGTGTTGATAGCAAGTACTTCAACGAAATTCGTACTTCCCTTAATAACCAATTTAAGTTTTTAGAAAAAGGTGATGAATTTAATTATGTAAGCTCACTTACACAAAGTATGCAAGACTATCCGTTAAATCACGCTATTAATGCACCTTATTATTTTGCAAAGTTTGACGCTGACGCTGTAAACAATGTACTTGAGCAGTTAAATGCCGACACCCTTCGTATTTGGTATGTATCGCAGCAAGAAGAGACAGACTCACAACTACACTTTTACGACGGTAAATACCGCATCAGTGATATTAGCGATGATGAAATTGCCAGCTGGAAAAAACCAAGCGAATTTAAGTTAGCACTACCGACTGTAAACAATTTATTGCCTGAAAATTTTGCAATAAAAACGCAAGCATTTAAAGAGCAAAAACACCCAGAGCTTGCTTACGATAAAAATGGTGTAAAAGTATGGCGCCAAGCAAGTCAAAAATTTGCAGAGCAGCCAAAAGGGCTTGTTGAAGTTTATATAAATACTCAACCAGGTTTGAACGATATCAAAGCAGAAGTCCTTTATTCTGTTTGGGCTGATTTATATAATATTCAACAAAGTCAGTTAAGTACCGAAGCAGCAATCGCCGGTATGAGCGTAAGCTTAGCACCGAGTAATGGTCTTGTTTTATCTATGAGTGGTTTTACAGATAAGCAAGATGTATTGCTTAAACAAGCTTTAACCGGATTAAAAGTCGATGAAACAGCACAAGCATTTAGCCAAGCGGTAGATCGTTTTAAACGTAATTTACTAAACCAACAAAAGCAGTTTCCGTATGCACAAGCATTTGGCGAGTATTCAAAACTAACGCGTACAGGTGGCTTTGATACAGATGCGCTTATTAAAGCCGCTGACTCACTGAGTGTTGCCGACTTAGCACAATTAAAAACAGCTACGTTTGCACAAAACGATTTACGTGTATTTAGTTACGGTAACTACGATCAGCAAGATATAGACGCGATTGCACAAGAGTTAAGTGCAACATTACCAAGTAATCATAAGCGCAGTGAATTTGCACGAAGCAAAGCGTGGTTGCCACAACCGGGCGAAACACTGGTACTGCAAAAAGATATTGATGTAGCCGATGTAGCGGTGGTTGATATGACCGTTCATCCTGTTGCGGGTTACAAACAAAAAGCAGAAGCAGCTGTATTACAAAGCCATTTTAGAACAGTTGCGTTTGATAAAATGCGTACTGAGGAGCAACTTGCATACGCAGTAGGTGCGTTAGCTCGCCCAATCGAGGATTACTCAGCAATTGGTTTGTATATTCAAACACCGGTTAAAGGACCAAAAGAAATACAAGCTCGTTTTGATAAATTTAAAAAAGAGTACGCAGTTGAAATTGATAACATGAGCGAAGAGACTTTTGAGCAGCTGAAAAACTCTACCCTTGTATCACTTAAAGAGCAGCCTAAAAACTTAAGTGACGAAATGAGCCCACTTATAAACGATTGGTACCGTGAAAACTTTACCTTTGATTCTAAGCAAAAGCTGATTGATGAAGTTGAAAAAGTAACGCTTGCAGATATAAAAGACTACTATAAGCAAACAATGCTTAATCCTAATGCTGCACGTTTAAATGTGCAATTACGCGGGACTAAGTTTATAGAAAGTGACTTTGCCGATTTACCAAATCAAACTAAAATCACAACGCTTGATGCCTATTACAATGGTATTAAATTACAAAAATAAGCTTTATTTATGTAGCTAAAAATAAACCCCAATGTATTACTACATTGGGGTTTTTATTTATTCAGCTAATTTATGCCATTATCAAAAAGCCTATAACAGCTAATGCCGCAGCAATTAGCGTGTAAGGCAATTGTGTAACGGCATGGCTCATTAAATTACAACCAGAGCCTTGCGCTGCGAGCACCGTTGAATCTGAGTAAAAACACGCTTGGCTACCAAAAGAGGAAGCCGATAATAGCGCACCAATGACCAGTGGTATGTTTGCATCAACCGCATTTGCCAGTGGCATAACAATGGGAATTGATACAGCAAAAATACCCCAGCTAGACCCAGTTGCAAACGCTAAAATAGCCATTGAAATAAATACCACGGCTGGTAAGTATGCCGCGGTCATATAAGGGCTTAAGCTGCCAATAACAAACTGAGGCAAACCAATTAAGTCGCATACATCTTTAAATATAAACGCAGCTATAACAGTACCAATCGCGGGGATCATACTTTTAAAGCCATCAAGCATGCGTTCAATCATTTCACTTACACTCATTAATTTTTGTAGAGCATAAAACGGGAGAGTGACCGCCATTGTTGCTAATAAGCCTTTGTATACGTCTATTTCAAAGTAAACAGTAAATGCAACCAGTAAAATAATCGGCACCAAAAAGTTACGTAATTTACCTTTAGGATCAGCATCTTCAAAGTTTTCTTCTACGGCTTTTACCGCATATTCATCCGCTGTTTGAACGTCATTGTATTGAGCAGGGTCGACTTGAGCTTGCTCAATTTGTGCCATTTGCTCTGCTTTTTTCATTGGACCAATCGCAGGAATAATACCCAGCACAACAAGTAAAACAACAAGCACTGCAAACCACGCATAAAACATATACGGTATGGCTTGGATATAAACTGCAATCCCTTTGCCTTCTTCAGCAATACCGTTATCTACGAGTAAGCCTCCAAAAAAAACCGCCCAGGTAGATAAAGGGACAAGTACACAAATTGGTGCAGCAGTAGAGTCTACAACATAGGCAAGCATCTCACGGCTCACTTTAAATTTATCGGTAATGCGTTTCATGGTTTCACCCACGGTAAGCGCATTTAAGTAGTCATCAATAAAAATAACTACACCCAAACAAAAGGTCATAAACAAAGATGAACGCTTACCTTTAGTGTATTTAAGGGCTAACTTGCCAAAAGCCGATGCGCCACCTGTGCGCACTAATAGCGCGATTAAAGCACCAAAGCCACCACATACAAGTATTAGCCAGCCGATGGTTTCGTCTGTCATCACTTTTAGCGATGTACTCGCAAAGTTAGTAAGTACCTGTGCAGGATCGGCGATAACTAAACCAACTAAAGCACCAATAAGTAAAGATAAAATAGGGCGGCGTAATACAACAGCCAATACAACTACCACCAAAGGTGGCAGTAAACTTAACGCAGAAGGTTCAAGCATTTAAGTATTCACAAAATTAAAAGCATGTATAAAAATTACAATAGTATTAATTTTTAAACTGCTTATACAAAAACAAAGAAGATGATAAGTTTGTTGTAAAATCATCTTCCAAGTCACTGCTTTTGTACGCGAGGGAGGGACACATAAACAGTTATGTTAAATAGCAGCTTAAGTGAAACGCGTTGGCTTTGGCGCCAGACGGTGCAAGGAGTGCAAACCGCTATTGTTGTGCCTGTAAAAACATCGGCGCAAAAATAATCTGCTTTTTAATTTCAGTCAACAAAAAGTTACATGCAAAACAAAGTTTTTTAAAGGAGCTTACATTGAACGCTGTATTTAAAACAAATCGACTGTTGTTGCGCCATGCAAATGAGCTTGATGCAGCTATTTTACTTAAGCTAGTTAATCAGGCGAGTTTCATAGAGCATATTGGTGATAAAGCAATCTATACCCTTGATGATGCCAAGTCGTACATTATAGGGCCTGTTTATCTTTCGAGGTTAAATTTGCAGCAGTATGTTTGGTATTTAGGCAAGGCAGAGCCTATGTAGTGTGGTTATTCCCCATAAATAGGCGATAACACAGCATAAATGCCAAACATGCGCTGCCCGAAGGGTTCTACCTAGGGGCAATTAACTCTTTGTTGCTCGGTTTTTACTTAGCCCACTAGGTTATAAACCTCACGCCGCGATTAAATCGCCCCTAGATTGAACAAATTTTAATCCTGAAAGGTCAACAGGCCCTAGTCATTTATTGCTTCTCATGTACGCCAAGGCTTTGGGCCTTACATTATTACTTTGCATAATGCTGTAGTGGTTGGCGTTGTTGGGTTTTATAAACGCGCCGCGTTACTGCAACCTGATTTAGGTTTTGCACTTGTAAGCGGTTTTGAAAAAAAGGGTTATGTTTTTGAAGCGGCCAGCGCACTTTTGCAACATAAGCATGAATTTGGAATTACAAAACTGTGTGCAATAACATCACCAGATAATAGGGCATCGCAGAATGTGTTGTTAAAATTGGGTTTTAAAATAGAGGGCAAGGCGGTTATCAATGATGACAAAACCGCCGTGATTATATTGTCACTTAACGATTAAAGTCTTGCTTGTTCTATTTGTTTTGCAACATTTAGGTTTATATTTAGCCATGTTGCTTCAAGTGTTGAAACTAAACCGTCATAGCCATCATCATCAATAGGGACCAATTGCGAAAAATTATTAATACTTATAAGGCGTCGGCCTGTTTCAGGGTGTGTGTAATATAAACGCCAAAGCCCAGAAATATCAGCGTTACCTTGCATATCGCCATTAAAGTGGTGAATTTCGTATTCAAGCTCATAAAACGTTTGTTGATCAAGTTCAGTAATGACCGGTAAGCCTTTTATTACCATCCAGTTGGGCATAGCATTAAAAAGTGTTTGCTGGGCTGTTGCAGTAAGCATTACATCCGGCGATTCGCCCCACAGGTTATAATTTGCAGCATGAATTTGGTTGCTATCTATTTTCATAGCAATGCCCAAATTATTTAAAGCGCCTCTAAGTACAACAGTTTGTATTCTTAGTTGCGCATCTGTATCTGCAACGTTTCGAGACGATGCACCTATAGGCTGCTCAAACTGGTAATACTGTGTCGCAGTTTGTATTGATGAACTACAACCTGCCAATAGTAATAATAAACTTGCAGTTAAAAATAACG
Organism: Pseudoalteromonas sp. SR41-1; assembly: GCF_014164015.1. NCBI lineage: Bacteria > Pseudomonadati > Pseudomonadota > Gammaproteobacteria > Alteromonadales > Pseudoalteromonadaceae > Pseudoalteromonas > Pseudoalteromonas sp. SR41-1. The sequence goes on along the minus strand of NZ_JACJEK010000001.1, from coordinate 50,047 downwards.
ATTTCATTATTGCTTCCTTGGTTTTGGATCTGCTGGTAATGATTTATCAAAAATTAGCATATTAGGTTGCTCGTTTAATCCGCGAGTTAGAGGCTGTAGGCCCTCACTTAAACGTTTAAACTCTTTTAATGTTTGCTGTATTTGATGATGAAGTTCAGAACCGGCTTGGTAACTGGCCATGGTTTTATCAAATTGGCGCATAGTGACTTCAAACTGCTCCATGCTTTTTGTCATCTTTTCGAAATTACGGTTAAAGTCGCCAGGTAAGTTTTGTGTATCTTTTTGGCTTAGCAGCTCTCGCATTTCATTAGCAAGCGCTCGGTAATCGGTAAATGTAGCTTGCATTTGTGCCAAGCTATCTTCAACTTTTAAGTTATTTACCTTATTAAGTACGTCAGAAACTTGATCTGCTAATACAGTTATACCGCTTGAAATACTCGGAAAAACATCATACTGCACAAGTTTACCTAGGTGCGCTTCTGGCGCGTCGGGGTATATATCAAAATCTACATACACAGCACCCGTTAATAAATTACCGGGCTTTAATGAGGCGCGCATACCACTTTCAATCCAGCCCTTTAAACTGCCTTGCCAATACTCTTTTGCTGAAGCACTGTCATGATACAAGCGTCCGTATTCTACTTTTATAAGCACTGGAACCGCCGTATTATGGTTTCTAAAGTGGGCAGGTTTACCGTCAATAATTACATTGGCAGGGGTTTCAACAACAGTACCTACACGCATACCTCTGTATTCGACAGGTGCACCTGTGCGTAGTCCTCGAACTGACTGTTCAAATTCAATTAGGTAGTAATCAAAATCATAAAAGCGCTCTTCTAACGCCTCTTTATAGCTTTGGCTTAATGAAAAGCTATGCCCATCTTGTGCTATTTCACCCGGGGCCTGTTGTTCAGGTAAACCAACCGAAATACCGCCTTTTAATAGTTTACTCAAAGAGCCCGTATTAATATTGATACCATCGGCAGATAGGTCAATTTCAATTCCTGCGTTCACCCAAAATATTGAGTTCATGGTGATCAGATTTTGATAAGGGGCTTTAATAAATACGCCATACTTCATTGCTTGGTTTTCCCAATCAAAAGTGGCGGTTTCTATTTGCCCTATTTTATAATTTTTGAAGAATATACCGGTGCTTACATCAAGTACTTCAGCGTTGTAACTCATTAATTTAAAACGACCACCTTTCACATCTTTACCAATGAGGGCGGGTTCATCTTGTAACTTAAAACGCTCTTTTAGTTCTTTACTTTCACCGGGTGAAAACTCTAAATATACACCAGACAATAACGTACTCATCCCGCTAATACCTGTTTCATCAATGCGTGGTTTTACGACCCAAATTTTGGCATCGTCAGTCAGTAGCTCGTTGTAATTTTTATCTATTTGCGCGCGAGCAATTACGCTGTCTTGCGTGTCGGATAGCCGAACATGATCAATTTGACCTATTTTTACACTGCGCACTTTTATTTCAGTCTTACCTGCAATAATACCTTCTGCTTGTGGCATTTCGATAAAAATAGTAGGGCCTTTATTAGCTTGGTATTGGTATAGCATCCACATGCCCACTAACAGCGCAATTGCCGGAATGATCCAGATAGCGGAAATTTTCGGTTCTTTTGTTATTTCGGCGGTTTCGGTCATGCTTTGTTCTCTGATTTTTTGTTTTTAGGGGAATCCCACAATAAGCGTGGGTCAAAGGCATGGGCAGCCATCATTTGGCATATTACCATAACTGTAAAAAATACAATGCCTAATCCTGGCGTTACTGACATTAAATTACCCAGTTGAACTAAGGCCACTAAAATAGCAACCACGAATACATCTATCATCGACCATTTACCAATAAACTCAGTCAGTTGATAAATTCGGGTGTAACTTTTTGTATGTTTATTGGCAGGCCTTGTAACCATAAAGCATAGAAAGCTCAATACAAAAGCTTTAGCAAGTGGCACCACAACGCTGGCTAAAAATATAATAGCGGCAATAGGGTAGGAGCCACTTTTCCAAAGAGTAATAACACCACCAATTAAAGTCGAAGGGGATTCATCCCCAAGGCTAGTGGTGTGCATAATAGGTAAAACATTTGCTGGAATATAACAAACAACAGAAGTAATTAGCCAAGCTGCTGCTTTTTGTACGCTATAAGGATTTCTAACGTGTGTTTTTGTATGGCAACGCTGGCAAATATTACCGGTACATAGTTGATGGCACACATGGCAGGCTTTAATATTTTCATCTATTGCACGTTTAGCATGCTCTGCGCCTTCGAGTACTTTTACAGGCTTTATTTGAGCCCATAAGCGTGGGCGATTTAAGTGAACAAGTGCAGCTATGTATAAAATAACAAACCCCACATAAGCCCAAAAACTCGTGCCGAAGCTAATATCAGCCAGCGACATGATTTTAACCATACTAACAAGTACGCCAATTAAAAATATTTCCGACATAATCCAAGGCTCTAACGCCAAAGTGAACTTTAGTAGTCGCCTTGCAATGCTCTCTGGTAATGCTTTTAAAAGCCCAAGATGCAAAGGAATTAAAATAACAAGCAAACCCATGGGCAGGGCAATAATGCTCAAATCAATAAATAAGCCAAGTAGCTCACTATCATAATTAAACAAAATTCGAGCCGCGTCGGGCAGTGTAATAGTTTGAGTTATACCGCTACTACTAAATGAAATAAAAGGGTAAAACATACTGCTGAGCAACATTAATAGTGCGCTAAAGCTTAGTGCAACTATGCGACTGTCGTGATTAACATCGGCTTCGCAAAGTTTATGGTGACAATGTGGGCATATCGCCATTTGTTTTGCGATTATGCGAGGTATATCTATGATCAGATCGCAGCAGGGGCAGACAGTTTGCAATTTAATACCAAGCAAGAAGAATATTTCTTCAATTTTGCTATATTTAATACATTAATACAACGCGTTCTGCCATCAAGCTGCACGTTATATAAAGGAAGCGTGTGAAATATTATTTGTACTGCATACTAATGTGGCTCTTTATTTGTTCGCAAAATGCTGTGGCTATTAATAAAGAGCGAGAAGTAATTATCGCCGCGAGCGCATCAATTCCGCCCTATGTTTTTGAAAAAACAGACTCGGGTATACACCTAGGTTTAATCAAAGCCGCGTTAAAGGCTAATGGATTTGCCAATATTAATGTGCAAGATATGTCGAATAAACGCGCTGAGCATCAATTGCATAATAAAGGAGTAGATATACTTTTAAATTATGCAGGAGGAAGTAGTCCATGTATTTACCCAAGTAAACCGGTACTTAGTTATGAAAATGTAGCCATCACACTCAAGCGAAATAAATATAATATTGATGAAATAGAAGGCATGTTTAATAAAAACGTCCTTGCTTTTCAAAATGCAACTGCATATCTGCCTTCTATATTTAAAAGTAATGTTAAACACTTTAGCTCATATCAAGAGGTTATTAATCAAAAGGCGCAGGTAGATAAGCTGTTAAAAGGTTGGGTGGATGTAATTGTGTTAGATAAGCGTATTTTTTACTATTACTACAATCAACATAAATCACCCGAAGCTGTGCAAATTTACACTTTATTTCCAAAAGCAGAGCGACCTGCTTATTTTAATAACCTCTCTTTAGCTACTGAGTTTGATATAGGTTTGGCGCTCATCAAGCAAAACGGTACTTATAAAAGAATTGTTGATGAAGGCCAAACCCATTCATCAATCAAATAACGCCACTGTTTGACGTGTAAGCGCTATTAGCTCACCGGATTGTGACCATATACAGCCATCTTCTAAACCATAGCCATCTTTTGAATGATGAGTGATTGCTTCAAAGCCAAGCCATTCGCCAGGTGATAAGTTTGGCTCTTGTACAAACTCTAAATACCATGACATGCTACTAGCTGGAGCGGGTTGTTTAAACATTTGTAATAACGTAGGTGGCCATGCATCTGTTAATGCAATTACATGCGCTTCAGTTATTTGTTCGGGCGTATGTTTAAAGCGCATCCATCCCCCTAAGTGAGACGTTTCTGCGCTGCTAAATGGCATGGCACCTTGTTGAGGGCATAAATCAACATGTTGAAAAAATTCAGGCATCTGGCCTTTAATAAAAGGTAGAGTATGGCGCTCGTCTACCGGTTTTAACCCTAAAGACTTTGAAACAGGCACATTTACACCCGACTCTCTACTTTTAGCAAAACACGCTTGTACAATTACACACACTTGTTCATTTTGAATGGCTTTGGCGAGTACCTGTGTGCTGCTTTTACCTTGTCGTAATATTTCTACCGATAACGAAAAAGGAGTATCAGCTAGTAATGGCCCTACAAAATTTGTACTGAGTGAGAGTAGGCGACGATCATTGGATACTTTTCCTCTGATAGCTTGATACAACAGTGCGGCTGAGAGCCCACCAAAAGCAGTTCTGCCTTGGCACCAGTTTTCTGGAAATTGCATTGTGCTAGTTAATTGTTCGGTATTGTCTGAACTTCCAATTTTTGCAGCTTGGAGAAGTAATTGTTCAAAATGCATGAAGATGTCCTTTTATAGTGCGATTTAATAAATTTATAACACAACCAAACTAGTCAGACCAGTAATTAAAAACGTCTCTGGCGGTGCAAAAATCACCATTCCTTACAATTATTAGGGTTATTTTGTAAATAAATCACAAAAAATGGATTTTTTTTCATTTTTACAGTTGAAATAAGTTTGGCGCATCCCTATTTACTATGTCATCGAACGTATTAACGAATATTGAAGTTGGAGAAGTTTCATGGGTAAAATTATTGGAATCGATTTAGGTACTACAAACTCTTGTGTTGCAGTACTTGATGGTGGCAAAGCACGTGTTATTGAAAACGCGGAAGGCGATCGCACAACCCCGTCTATTATTGCTTACACGCAAGACGGCGAAACATTAGTAGGTCAATCTGCTAAGCGTCAAGCGGTTACTAACCCGACAAACACATTATTTGCAATCAAGCGTTTAATTGGTCGTCGTTTTGAAGACGAAGAAGTACAACGCGATATCGGCATTATGCCGTTTAAAATCATCAAAGCTGATAACGGCGATGCATGGGTAGAAGCGGGTGGCGAAAAACGCGCTGCACCACAAATTTCTGCTGAAGTACTGAAAAAAATGAAGAAAACGGCAGAGGACTTCTTAGGTGAAGAAGTAACTGAAGCTGTAATCACAGTACCTGCATACTTTAACGATTCACAACGTCAAGCAACGAAAGATGCTGGCCGTATTGCGGGTCTTGAAGTTAAACGTATTATCAATGAGCCAACTGCTGCGGCACTTGCTTACGGTATGGATAAAAACCGTGGCGAAAACATCGTTGCAGTATATGACTTAGGTGGCGGTACTTTCGATTTATCAATCATTGAAATTGATGAAGTTGAAGGCGAGCACACTTTTGAAGTACTTGCTACAAACGGTGATACTCACTTAGGTGGTGAAGATTTCGATAACCGTGTAATCAACTACTTAGTAGCTGAATTCAAGAAAGATCAAGGTTTAGACTTAAAAACTGATCCTCTTGCAATGCAACGTGTTAAAGAAGCTGCTGAAAAAGCAAAAATTGAACTGTCATCTGCACAATCAACTGAAGTAAACCTTCCGTATGTAACTGCTGATGCATCTGGTCCTAAGCACATGAACGTGAAACTAACACGTGCTAAGCTTGAATCACTAGTTGAAGATTTAGTAACTAAATCTCTAGAGCCACTTAAACGTGCACTTGCTGATGCTGATTTATCAGTAAGCGACATCAACGATATTATTCTTGTTGGTGGCCAAACACGTATGCCTTTAGTACAAAAAACAGTTGCTGATTTCTTCGGTAAAGAACCACGTAAAGACGTAAACCCTGATGAAGCAGTTGCAGTAGGCGCAGCGATTCAAGGTGGTGTACTTGCTGGTGACGTCAAAGATGTACTATTACTAGACGTTTCTCCATTATCTCTTGGTATTGAGACAATGGGTTCAGTAATGACAGCATTAATTGAGAAAAACACGACGATTCCTACTAAGAAATCGCAAACATTCTCAACAGCTGAAGATAACCAATCTGCTGTAACAATTCACGTGTTACAAGGTGAGCGTAAACGTTCAAGCGACAATAAATCTCTAGGTCAATTTAACCTAGAAGGTATTCGCCCAGCACAACGTGGTACACCGCAAATCGAAGTAACATTCGATGTTGATGCCGATGGTATCTTACATGTATCTGCAAAAGATAAAGATACAGGTAAAGAGCAAAAAATCACAATTCAAGCATCTTCAGGCCTAAGCGATGAAGAAGTTGAAAAAATGGTTCGTGATGCAGAAGCACATGCTGAAGAAGACAAAAAGTTTGAAGAACTTGTAGCTGCTCGTAACCAAGCTGATGCTCTAGTACACGGTACTCGTAAGCAAATTGAAGAAGCTGGCGATGCATTACCAAGCGAAGACAAAGAAGCGATTGAAGCGGCTGTTGTAGATTTAGAAGCTGCTATTAAGAGCGACAACAAAGAAGAGATTGAAGCTAAAACTCAAGCTCTTGCTGAAAAGTCTCAAAAACTAATGGAAATTGCACAAGCGAAAGCACAGCAAGGTTCAGCAGATGCAGGCGAGCAACAGCAATCAGCTAAGCAAGACGACGACGTTGTTGATGCAGAGTTCGAAGAAGTGAAAGACGACAAGTAATTGTTGCTAACGCTTCTCGCTAGCCAAAAACACTTAACTCAATCGAGTGTTTAGGTTAGGATGAACAATTGAGGCGCGCGAGCAATAGCTTGTCGCGCCTTTTGCATGTATTTAAGGTTTGAAAATTCAATGATAAATCGATGCGATTTATCGGTTTATCCAGCAGCTCACGCTGCAAACAGAAAAGAGTAGTGTGATAGATATGTCAAAACGCGATTATTACGAAGCCCTCGGCGTAAGCAAAGATGCGAGTGAGCGAGACATAAAAAAAGCGTATAAACGCTTAGCGATGAAATATCATCCAGATCGTACCGCAGGCGATAAAGAGCTTGAAACTAAATTTAAAGAAGTTAAAGAAGCTTACGAGATTTTAACTGATCCTCAAAAACGCCAAATGTATGACCAACATGGTCACGCGGCATTTGAACAGGGCGGTGGCGGTGGTCATGGCGGCTTTGGTGGCGGTCATGGCGATTTTGGTGATGTATTTGGTGACGTATTTGGCGATATTTTTGGTGGCGGCGGTGGTCGACGTCAATCTCGTCAACAACGTGGTTCTGACTTACGTTACAACATGGACTTGAGCTTAGAAGAAGCGGTTCGTGGTAAAGAAGTTGAAATTAAAGTACCAACATGGGTGGGTTGTGAGCCATGTGATGGCAGTGGTGCTAAAGCAGGTTCTAAGCCTAAAACATGTACTACGTGTCATGGTGCTGGCCAAGTACAAATGCGCCAAGGTTTCTTTGCTGTTCAGCAAACGTGTCCAACGTGTCAGGGACAAGGTCAGATTATTTCAGACCCTTGTAACAAATGTCATGGTCAAGGCCGCGTAGAAAAAACTAAAACGCTTTCAGTTAAAATTCCAGCTGGCGTTGATACTGGAGACCGTATCCGCTTAACGGGTGAAGGTGAAGCCGGAATGCACGGCGCGCCATCTGGCGACTTGTACGTGCAAGTATCTGTTCGCGAACATGAAATATTTGTGCGTGAAGCAAATAATTTATACTGTGAAGTACCAATTAGCTTTACAACAGCAGGTCTTGGTGGCGAAATTCAGGTGCCAACACTTGATGGTCGTGCAAAACTTAAAATACCTTCTGAAACGCAAACGGGCAAAATGTTCCGTATGCGTGGCAAAGGCGTTAAGTCTGTTCGAAGTGGTGCCCAAGGCGATCTAATTTGTAAGGTAGTAATCGAAACGCCAGTTAATTTAAACGAGCGTCAACGTGAACTACTGCAAGAGTTAGATGAAAGTATGGGTACAGATAGCTCGAAAAATCGTCCCAAAGAGCAAGGCTTTTTTGACGGTGTTAAAAAGTTTTTTGATGATTTGACCAAGTAAATTTAAATTATTATTAATAATGAAACGGCGCTTTTTAGCGTCGTTTTTTTTGCTTTAAATTTTATTTTTGTTACTGTTAAAAAAAAACACGATTCAATAGTATGACCCCAGCAATCGAATTACTTAAAAAACAAAAAATCCCCTTTGAAGTACTCAGTTACGATCACGATGCAGGTAATAGTCAATATGGGCTTGAAGCTGTTGAAAAGTTAAATTTAGATAGCGCCCAAGTATATAAAACTCTCGTTCTTGAAACGCATGAAAGGCAGCTAATTGTTGCTGTTACTCCTGTGTCGCAACAAGTTAACTTAAAACAGTTGGCAAAATTATGTGGTGCCAAAAAAGTAGCAATGGCTGCCCCGCAAAAAGTTCAAGCTAGCACTGGTTATATTTTAGGTGGAGTAAGTCCACTTGGGCAAAAAAAACGCTTAGCTACGTTTATTCATAGTAGTGCTTCACTTTTTGATACTATTTATGTGAGCGCTGGAAAGCGAGGTTTAGAAATCGCACTCTCCCCAACTAATTTAGCGGCGTTAACTAGCGCTAAATTTGGCGATTTATAGCCTTTATTTTTAAAATTACTCTCCATAAAGGCAATTAACTCAAGTTAAGCAATTTGCTCAATACCTTATTTGTAACTACATTGAGAGTATCTTTATACCGTTAATATTTAATACCAAACGGTATTACACATTTTGTATACGGCTGTTTGTATGAACCTTTTAGATGTAGATTATTTTGCAATACTGGTGGCTGCACTGTCTTCTTTTATGCTTGGCGGCATATGGTACTCAAAAGCACTCTTTAAAAACGCTTGGCTAGAAAGTATTGGCTTAACTGACCTTGATTTACAATCAGCCAATCCTAAGTTGATATTTGGCGGCAGCTTCTTTTTAGTATTTATAGCGGCTTTAATGTTGTCTCTATTTTTAGGTAAAGACGCAAGCTTAGTTGAGTGTATAGGAACAGGCTTTGTAATCGGCTTTTTTTGGATCAGTAGTTCACTAGGATTAAGTTATATATTTGAGCAACGCCCTTTAAAGCTATTTTTAATTAATGGGAGTTACTGTATTTTACAGTTTTCGTTAATGGGGCTTATTTTAGGTATTTGGCCGTAAGGGTTGAGTAGCCGTTAATGCCTGGTTTGATTCTTACCTGAGAGTAGAGTAGGTTTATATAATCGTATTTACATGATTTGGTAGCGGTATTAATGAAAATATTAGTAGTTGATGATATGCCACTCATGCGTCATGTTTTAATTAATATGCTAAGAAAGTTGGAGTATTGCAATATCGTTGAAGCTACAGATGGATTACAAGCTTTGGCTTTATTACGTGACCAGCATTTCGATTTGGTTATTACAGATCTTCATATGCCAAAAATGGATGGCGTTGATTTACTCACAAACATTCGAAAAGACAGAGCCCTTGCTGATATTCCTGTGTTGATGGTTACCTGTGAGGATAGTACAGATAAAGTTAAGCAAGTTATTGCAGCTAAAGTATCGGGGTTTATAATCAAACCTTTTAATATGAATGTACTATCATCTCAATTAAACCGCTTCTTTTTCAAAGATTAGGTTATATTTTCATTATCATTAAATTATTATGAGCTCACTTTAGTATCCATACCGCAAAAAATTTTAAAACCCAGTGGTCACCTTTACCCACCTAATACAAATGAGCAATAATACCTAATCATTTTGCGAGGCTAAATGTGTCGCTCCCTGTGTTAAAAAATTCTCATTTAGAACAGTTAAATAGCGAATTTTCGCCTAGCTATCAACACGTTTTTCTACCCTCAAATAGATCACTTAATTAAACGAATTGCTATAAACTGGTATCATAAAGAATAATTTTTTATATAGTACTGAAGGACTTAATGGCAAAACCTAATAAAAAAGGCCCAACTAAAACGGTCGATATTTTTTGCTCTGCTTGTAAAGCTTCCTTATTTAAATATCGAAAAGGAGGCAAAGGAGCATTAGTTAAGTGTTTTAAAGAGCGTATTAGTCAAGACTTTACACAAGAGCCCTGTATTTGTCCTAACTGCAGTCGGCCTTTTGCCCGAGAAGCGATTATTCGTGGTGCACCTGCCTATAAAATAATTGGTGGCAAAGTAACGTTTAAATAATTCAGATACAGTAAAATTTCTTCATACGGACATATGGCCTTGTTAGAATTTACCATATTGATAGAATCGCTCGGTTTGCTGTTTCAATGAATGAAAAAATACCCTCCCCATGGAACGGGCCAGTTTATTGGGTTATTTAAAAATGGATAAAGGATAGTTTCGTGATAGCACTCTTATTTGACATCATAGGTATGACAGGTACTTTTTTAGTAGTTGGTTCATTTTTCTTACTGCAGCTAGGAAAAACGTCTCCATCTAGCCTAACGTATAATATGATGAATTTAACAGGGGCGATTTTGTTGTTAATTAGCCTTTGCTATAACTTTAATTTAGCGAGCTTTGTGATAGAAATATTTTGGATAGCTGCTTCATTAATTGGTTTATACAAATACCTAAAAAACAGATCAGCTTTAGCTACAAATTAATAACGTATTAATTTTGTTCTAAACCTTAAACACTGCAAGCACAACTGTTTGCGGTGTTTTTTGTTTTTAGGACTAAATTTAATTAACAAGTATAATTAAATTCATTTGTTAACAAAAAGTTTATATCCCTACCTCATATAAGTCGTTACACTAGCGACCTTAAATTTTTAGGCTATTTCTCGGGTAGGCCATGTTTACGTTTTCTAAAAAAATAATTACAGTATGTATATTATTAGTATTAATTTTGGTTGTTACATTTTGGGTAGGCCGCGCTCACGATATTGAAAAAGCAACAGCTCAAGCGCAGCGTCAGGTTACTCAATTAAATAATTACATTGATACTGAACTCGCTCGTTTTTCGGCTATTCCCCAGCTACTTACTTATAATCAGTTAATGATTGAATTTGCAAACGGCGACCAAGCCCATTACAACGCTATAAATAACTACTTAGCTGATATACAACAAGCCAGTGGTGCATCAGATATATTTGTACTGAATGCCCAAGGCGCAGTAACGGCAAGTAGTAACTGGCAAGCCGACTACACATTTTTAGGCAGTAACTTTGCCTTTAGACCTTACTTTAAGCGTGCATTTGCAGGTGAAAAAGTGGCCTACTTTGCACTAGGTATGCGTTCAAAAGAGCGTGGCATTTATTTTTCGCAGGCTGTTTATCACGACAACAAAGCGGTTGGTGTTGTTGTATTAAAAGTGAATGTAAGCAAATTTGAAAACGACAGAGAGCTTTTAAATACATCTAAAGGTAGCCATTTTTATTTAGAGCTTAGTGATAATGTAATTGCGATGTCTGATATGCAAACATGGCGTTTAAATAGCTTCAGTGAGTTTGATATAACAAAGCGACGTAATATAAAGTTACGCCGTGCTTATTTAGATCATCAACCTGTATATATTAAGCAATTTCAATATAAGAGCCAGGGTATTTCGCATTTTAGAATTAATAAAAACCTTTATGTGAGTGCGACAAAACCATTGCGTTACTTTAGTGCACATATGAACGTACTTGTTGATATTACAAAAGTAAATTCAGCTCAATTAATACGCTTGTTTTGGGCATTTAGTATTTATGCTTTAGTTATGATTGTTGGTTATAGTTTACTTGCTCGTTTTGCGGGTTATAAAAAGCTCGTTTACTCTAGGCATAGTCTTGAGCAAAAAGTGATTGAGCGCACACAAGAGCTTGAGAAAACGCAAGTTGCATTAGTTCAATCAGCAAAACTTGCAACAATTGGGCAGTTAAGCGCAGGTATTAATCACGAAATAAACCAGCCCCTTAGCGCTATGAATACTTACCTAGCAAGCGCCAAACGTTTACTCGCTAAGCAAAATTACACCGCACTTGGCGAAAGCATAACGGTGATTGAGGGGCTTGTAGGTCGCGTACACAAAATAGTGGGGCAGCTAAAACATTTTAGCAAACCATCACAAACTCAATTAAGGCCTTATCCGTTAGCTGGTTTATTAAATAACGCCTTGATGATTGCCAGCTCACAACTAAAACAAGATAACGTACACGTAGAGCAGCCTAATTTAGATAGTGGGTTAATAGTGTGGGTTGATTCACTTAAATTTGAGCAAGTGTTGGTTAACTTAATAACTAACGCGAGCCAAGCTATGAATGGCGCAATAATACGTAAATTAAGTTTTAATGTTGAGTGCTTTGATAATCGAGTAAAACTCTCAATTTTAGATACAGGGCCTGGAATAGAGCAACATGCTTTTGGTAATATTTTCGAACCTTTTTATAGTACTAAAGAAAGTAACGGCTTAGGCCTTGGACTATCTATTTCAAAACAAATCATTGACTCGTTTAATGGCTCTTTAAGTGCGCACAATCGACTGCAAGGCGGGGCTGAGTTTATAATCAGTCTATCAAGCACGCAGGATAAAACAGATGATTGAAAACTCACCGTGTAAGCACATCATTGTAGTTGATGATGAAGCGATGATCAGAGATTCATTAAAGCAATTACTTACTCTCGAAGGCTATACAGTTGAGTGCTTTAATGATGCAAGTACGGCTCTAACAAAGCTTAATCGACGTTTTATGGGCGTTGTACTGAGTGACATAAATATGCCTGCAATGGATGGGCTTACTTTGCTTGAGCAAGTCACGGCATTTGATAGTGAACTGCCGGTTATATTTTTAACAGGGTACGCCGATGTAACTATTGCTGTTAAAGCTATGCAATTAGGCGCGTATGACTTATTTGAAAAACCAGTAAACGAAACATTGCTTGATTGCATAGCAAGAGCATGCGACAAGCGTAGCTTAGTGATTCAAAATCGTGCACTAAAACTTGCTGTACAAAAAACCTCAGCGCCGGGTGTACGAATACTGGGTGATACTCCTAAAATGCAAGATATGATGCATTTACTCAATACGGTTATTGATACCCCAGCTGATGTAATGATTGAAGGTGAAACTGGCACGGGTAAAGAGCTTGTAGCGCGTTACTTACACGATCAAAGTATTCGCTCAGCAAGTAACTTTGTGGCTATAAATTGCGGCGCGGTGCCTGAGCAGTTGATAGAAAGTGAGTTATTTGGTGCTGCAAGCGGTGCCTATACCGGAGCAACTCACACTCGTAAGGGAAAGTTTGAATTCGCACAAGGTGGTACTGTTTTTTTAGATGAAATAGAAAGTACCCCAATGTCGTTGCAGGTTAAATTATTACGCGTATTAGAGGAGCGAAAAGTAACTCCAGTAGGTGATAATAAAGCAATTGAGTTAGATATAAGAATTGTTGCAGCCACTAAAGTAGATTTGCTTTTATTAGTTGAAAAAGGTGAATTTAGAGCAGACTTATATTATCGACTAAGCTTGGTAAAAGTAGATATACCGCCTCTTAGAGCTCGCAAAGCAGATATAGTATTACTCTTTAAGCACTTTAGCTCTATTGCAGCAACACGCTATCACAAGCCGCCAGCACCTCTTAATAGCGAAATACAACAGCGACTCTTAGCGTACGACTGGCCTGGTAATGTAAGGGAGCTTAGAAACCAAGCTGAGCGCGCGGTTTTATTAGGAGTAGAACTTGCTTTTAGTGTTAGCAAAACGCAGGCTAAAGGTGAGCTTTCTCCCGATTTAAGCCTATCTGAAAAAGTTGCTTTTTATGAGCAGTCGTTAATAGAAGAAGCCCTAGAGCGTAACCATGGCAGTATTAAAAATACGATGGATACACTGCAAATCGCTCGTAAAACCCTTTACGATAAAATGAGTAAATACAATTTAAACCGCGATATGTTTATTGACTAAATTGTGTGGTTTATGTGACAACTTCGTTTTTATGGTGTGTGGGAAACCGCACATTTATTCTCTTTTTTATACGCAATACCCATTAACTATCTGAAATATAGAAGTATTTTACCATTGGCAGTAAAGTTGCCTTATTAGGTCTGACAACAAGTAGATTCTAATAATTAGGACACATAATGATAAAGTTTACACACTCTACTATTTTACTCACCTCAATAAGTAGCTTAGCTTTTTACTCGTACACGGCTTGCGCTACTGAATATGATGTTTATGGTAAAGCCGAAGTGCAAATTGCTAATACAGATACGGGTATTATGCGTTACGCAGAAGAAGGCACGCAGATTGAAGCGCCATTTTCGCGTATAGGTATTCAAGGGCAACACAAATTAAATGAATATTTAAACGTTGTTTTTAAATACGAAGTGCAAGTAAAAGGCTTTGAGCAAGATGACACCGAAGAGCCATTTAGTGCAAGGAATACTTATCTTGGTTTAAAAGGTCAATTTGGCGAGCTTGTAGTGGGAAGAAATGATACTCGCTTTAAATACTCTGAAGGCAAAGTTGATAACTTTAATGAAACCCAAGGTGACATAGCCCAAGTTATTGCAGGACAAGATAGACTTGGTGATACGCTAACATACACTTCTAATTATTGGCATAATACGCAATTTTCGTTTACTTATGCTCCAAAAGACGACAACAAAGATGACGAAGCTGGATTTGCAGCAACTTTTATTTATGGTGATCGTAGCTTAAAAAACACCTCATATTACTTATCATTAAGCCATGTTGATTCTCTTAATAATATTAATGCGAGCCGAATAGCAGCAGCCTATAAATTTGAACAATTACAGCTTGGTGCACTGTATCAGCATTCTGAATCAACAGATGGTATAAAATCAGGTAACGGTTATGTGTTAAGTGCAAGCTATACGCTTGATAAATGGGTACCTAAATTACAGTTTGCTAAAGATGACTCTTTACTTCGTCAAACTTCTGAGGCAACGCAATGGACTACGGGCCTTGACTATGTATTTGATAAGCAAACAACTGCTTACCTTTTATACACCGATCTTAATTTAGAAGAACAAGACGACAGCAGTGTTGCGCTTGGTCTTAAATACAAATTTTAGAGGCCTGCCATGACAGATAATATACTCACGCAAAAACCAGATAAGAAAAGACATTTCCAATGGCTTTTTTTGGTACTAGGCCCTGTAGTAATGCTATTAACATGTTTACTCGATCCACCAACGGGTATGTCTGTAGCGGCATTTAAAACCGCAGGTTTAGCATTTTGGATGGCATCGTGGTGGGTGAGCGAAGTAGTACCAATTCCAGCAACTGCTTTGCTCCCTCTGGTAATATCCCCCCTGGCTGATATAGCAGCAATTAAAAGCGTGGCTGCCCCGTATGCGCACCCGCTAATATTTTTATTTTTAGGTGGTTTTTTAATTTCTATTGCTATGGAGCGTTGGGGGTTACATAAACGTATTGCGCTAAGCACCATGTTATATGCGGGTAAAAAGCCAAGCTTGCAAATTTTAGCCATGATGCTGGTAACCGCATTTTTGTCGATGTGGATGTCTAATACCGCAACAGCTGTAATGATGCTGCCTATTGCGCTTTCAATTACCAATTTAGTAAAGCAGTCAGACCCGAGTAATGAAGGTTTTGGTAAGGCTTTACTGTTATCAATCGCTTATGGTGCAAGTATTGGTGGTATTGCTACCTTAATCGGTACTCCGCCTAATGCTTTAATGGCTGCGTACTTGTCTGATAGTTACCAAATAGAAATTGGCTTTGCGCAATGGATGATTGTAGGCGTACCCCTGTCTTTAAGTATGCTAATTATTAGCTGGGTTTGGCTTACTAAATTTGCGTATAAAGTAGATGCTAATGTTAAAAACGATCAAAAAATTGATACAAAAGCGGTGTTTTCAACGCAGTTAAAAAGCCTAGGTATAATGCAGCGCGCCGAAAAAGGCGTGTTATTTGTGTTTGTTTTAGCAGCACTGTGTTGGATATTTAGACCTTTATTAGGTGACATAACAGGTCTTAATATTTCAGATACTACTATTGCAATTGCAGCGGCATTGCTGTTGTTTGTAATGCCAGCGAATAAAGGCAAAGATGAGCGTATCCTTGATTGGGAAAGCGCAGCTAAAGTGCCGTGGGGCGTTTTATTATTATTTGGTGGCGGGCTTACACTTGCATCTCAAATTAAGTCATCAGGGCTTGCTGAATTTATTGCTCATCTAATTGAAGGCGCCAGCACTATTCCACTTGTTATGAGTGTACTTGTTGTTGTGGCATTAATTACGTTTTTAACTGAGATCACAAGCAATACAGCGACTGCAGCTGGCTTTCTTCCTTTGTTAGGGCCCGTTGCAGAGTCTATAACAGGTTCACCATTGGTTTGGGTTATTCCAGCAGCTATAGCGTGTAGTTGTGCGTTTATGATGCCGGTAGCGACACCACCAAATGCTATTGTGTTTGGCTCAGGGCAAATTCAAATGCGCGACATGATAAGAGCGGGTTTTGTGCTAAACATTGTGGCTATTGTATTAATTACGCTGGTTACAATGACGATTGCAGCCCAAGTATTTGGCTTTTAAAGCTGAACTAAATTAGTTCCAACCAACCTATGCCAGAGTAGCTTTGTTTATACTTACAATTTTAAACAAAGCTACTCTTTATGCTTATTTATATTGCTTAAGAAGCTCTTTTTTAGATAATTAGTGTTATTGCTCGAAAAACAGAACAAGGTTATAGTCGTTAATAACTTTAAAAATTGAGTAACCTATTTTGAGCACTGAGACATCACAGGCAATGCCTTTAATTCCCCAGTTTGATGAATTGCAAAAAAGCTTTCTCGAAACGCCTTACTTGCCAATTGATAAACGTCTCGTTTTATTGAAAAAACTCCGTGTACGTATTGTTGAACTTGAGCAAGAGCTAGTAGATGCTGCTTCAAAAGACTTTGGTTACAGAACCGCTTTCGATACTTTACTTGGCGATATACTGCCTACAGTGCAAACACTCGCGCACATTATTAAAAAACTGCCAAAATGGGCAAAGCCAAGTAATCGCTCTGTGGGTTTAAGCTTATGGCCTTCAAAAGCAAGTGTTAATTATCAGCCCAAAGGTGTGGTTGGTATTATTGCACCGTGGAATTACCCGATTCAGTTAGCGTTAGTACCTGTGCTTACCGCCATAGCTGCCGGTAATAGAGTGATGCTTAAATTAAGCGAATTCACACCTCATACAAACGCCGTTATCGAAAAAATATTTAAAGATGATCTGCAAGCTCATTGTAAAATAATACTAGGGGCGAGTGATGTTGCAGCACAGTTTTCATCACTGCCATTTGCTCATTTATTATTTACGGGTTCTACGAACGTAGGTAAATTAGTAATGGCGTCAGCGAGTCGTAATTTAACGCCGGTAACGCTTGAACTCGGTGGTAAATCGCCAGTTATTATTACGCAAAATGCCGATATTAAAAAAGCGGCACAAGCCTTACTGTTTGGTAAAATGGCCAACGCAGGGCAAATATGCGTTGCACCCGACTACGTATTTGTACCCAAAGAGCTTGAGCATCAGCTTATTCAGCAATTATGCGAGTTGTATAAAAAGCATTTTAAAGACGGTGTTGAAGGTAAAAACTTAACTTCTATCATTAGCGATGCGCATTATAAACGTTTGGCAACCTACTTAGAGCAAGCCCAAGAACTGGGTGCAAACATTATTAAGCCACTTGAACACAATCAGCAAGACGAGCAAAAGCATCGTATGGGGCTGCATTTAGTGACTCAAGTAACTGACGAAATGCAGCTTATGCAAGATGAGTTATTTGGTCCAATACTACCAATAATGAGTTATGAAAAGCTCGACAGCGCAATTGACTATATTAAAGCTCATCACCACCCATTAGCGCTTTATATTTTAGGCCAAGATAAGCAAGCTCAAGAATACATTATGAAGCAAACAATCAGTGGCACTGTGGCAATAAACGATACTTTAGTGCAAGTAACTGCTGACGATGCTCCTTTTGGTGGTGTAGGCCATTCAGGAATGGGGCATTATCATGGTATAGAAGGTTTTTTAACGTTTAGCCATGCTAAAAATACGTTAGTATCGGGCTCGTTTAATCCTCGCATTGTTATGCTACTAAAACAAAGCAAACTTATTATTAAGCTTCTAAAGTGGCTTTACATAAAATAATAGGGTGCTGATTTGGTAAAGTTGAATAGGTGTTAACTTGCTAATCAAGATATATTAAAAAGGCTGAATTACATTATGTAATTCAGCCTTTTTTAGATTAGTTTAAAGCTACGGTCTTAAACTCTAAAATAAGACTTTAAAATAAGCGACCTTCGCCAGCATAGGTACCCACTTGTATTTTTGCATAAATGGCATCGGCTTTTTCTTTAGCTGCTTCAATTTCTTTAGGCAGCATTTTACGCTCATCAAGTTTACGGCTATGACTCGCTTGCATATTACCGTTGTACTCAGCGATAGTATTCCAAATATATGACTTTTCTAGATCTTTTGGCATACCTAGTCCTTCAAAATACATGAGGGCTAAATTAAATTGCGCTAAAGAGTAATTGTTTGCAGCTGCTTTTTCGTACCAGTTACGTGCCGCTTCATAGTCTCGTGTAACACCCACGCCATTGGCGTACATTACGCCCAAATTAAATTGAGCTGCAGGTAAATTCTTCTTTGCTGCTTTTTCAAATAAAGTAACAGCCATTTGATGATCAAGTTTAACGCCTTTACCTTCATCGTATAAAACAGCTAGAGCAAACATCGAATCAGCATGGTTCTTTTTAACGCCTTGTTGATAAAGCGCAGCTGCTTTGCGGTAATCGCGTGTTACACCGTATCCACCTTCGTATAATTTGGCTAGTTCGTAAATTCCTGGCGCAAAACCTTTGTCTGCTAGGTATTGGAATTCTTTTAGGGCGACTGCAAATTCACCTTCGTTAGCTGCTCTTATGCCATCTTCTAATGTTGCATGAGCGAAAGGGCTGGCAAGTAAAACGCCAGCAAGAATGAGTGCTTTTAAATTAAACTGTGACATATTAATGTCTCCAATTAGTAATAGTTTCGATAGATTTTAGGGCCAGTACATTTTTTAGATTAAACATCCACTGCTATTTAGGCTCGCCCTTGAGGCGGTTTGCTCTTTGTTGCTCGGTTTTTTAATGAGCTTACTAAGTTACAAACTTCGCGCGGCGATTAAATAGCGCCTAGATAGAACAGATTTAATCCTAAAAGGTCAACAGGCCATAGTTAAATGCTAATTTATTAAATTTTTGCACTATTTGCACATTATAAACGTTTAATACCCAATACATTTATGTAAAGACTAAATCGGTTACTATAAATAGATGCAAAAAAGGGTGTCTACTGTTATGTTTTACGCCAGCTTTAGTGTAAACGCAAGGCGGTACCTTATAAGATCGTGCGTATAAAATGTAAATAACACCGCGGTGGACTTTCAAGGTAAGTAAATGAGTTTAAGAAGTGTAAGATACAGATTTTATAGAAAATTTAAAGATATAAAAAAAGCCCGTTAGGGCTTTTTTGAGTCATATTAACCGTCACTAATATGAGCAATGTAGCAAGTAAATGTGATATTTGGTGTTATTACTTGGGTCGAGTAAGTAATACCACGAAGCGGCACGTTCTTCTTTTAATGTGTCAGCATCCTTGCTGAATATCCTTCCATAGGCACTGAGGTCGGTACACTTTGTTTCTGATAATGATTATTAGTTAGATTACTGCGCAAGTCAATGCTTAAATGATAATTATTATCAAATAAGATTTTCATGATTATAAAATTTAAAATAAGGAAAGTGATGCTTAATAATCTTAAAGCTAAAAAAGTGATAAATGCATGCTTTGCTATCAGCATGGTATTTTTGTGTAGCTGTTCAGCCTCATTCACTTATAACAACTTGAGCTGGCTTTCGTCATTTTGGGTAGATGATTATATTGATTTAAATAAAACACAAAATAAGCAGCTCAAACAGATTATTAACACGACCCAAGCCTGGCACAGAAGTACGCAGCTGCCTGCCTACAAACAAGACATTCAAAATATTAAGGCACTTTTTAACACCACACTAAGCAACGATCAGTTAAAAGAGCAGGTGGTTTTTGCTAAAAAGCATTGGCAAAACTTACTTGAATACGCGCACATGCCTTTAGCTGAGCTTGGGGCAACCTTATCAAGTGAGCAAAGAGAAGAGCTTTTAAACAATATTCAAATAAAAATTAACGACGAACGTGAAGAGTTAAACGAACAAAGCCCGCTTGAGCGAAAAGATGAGCGTTTGGAAGAGCAATTTGAATACTACGAGCAGTGGATAGGAAAGCTTAATAAACAACAAAAAGCGCTGATTAAATCAACTAATGAGCAACATCAAGACTCAGAAGCGTTGTGGTTAGAGTATAAGCAAACCCGTTTGAATGCGGCCAAACAGGTATTTACAAATGCTGAAATTACAAAAAAAGAATTTATAAATCAGTTGAGTACAGTTATTAAAGAGCGCGAACTATATATGAGCGACGCACTATTGAAAACCAATGAAGCAAACTTAGATTTATATATAAATTTACTCTACGAATTAAACTCAACCTTAAATGATAAACAACGCCAAAGCGTTAATGATCAATTTGATGAGTTAATTGAGACCTTAAACGATATAATAAAAAACTAAATTGTGCGTGAATTATTAAGTTTTAAATTAGCTGTTTAGGCTGATTTGTTTTTAAACGCAAAAATGCTTTTTAAAGGGCAATATATGGTTACAGATTTGAAAAGTATCTTAAACACTTGGTATCCCAACAGGGACAACCAAGAATGGGTTTTAGCTACTTTGTACAAAATTGAAGGCTCTAGCTACAGAAAGCTAGGTGCTATGATGCTTATTTCGAGCCTAGGCGAGCGCTTAGGGATGCTTTCGGGTGGCTGTTTAGAAGCTGACATACAGCGCCATGCTAAACAAGTAATGAGTACTTTAAGCAGTAAAACCATTAGTTATGATGCTACCGATGAAGACGATTTAACATTTCAACTTGGCATTGGTTGTGGGGGCATAGTACATATTTTACTGCAGCCCATTCACAAAGCTAATGACTATTTACAGTTAGAGCTTGTATCTAAAGCACTTAATGAGAATAAACCAGGGCGATATCTTCAACAAGTAAGCCCCATTTTGCCAGCCGGTAGTGGTGTATTTTCGCAAAATGATGAGTTGCATGGCTTATCAATGAACCGCAAAGCGCAGTTGGTAGAATTACAAGGCGCTACGTGCTTGCAAACCTCTATTTATCCACCGCCCCACCTATTAATAGTAGGTGGTGGAGCAGATGCAGTTCCGGTTTATACATTTGCCAAACAACTTGGTTGGAGTGTAACGGTATGGGATACACGCGCGGCTAATGCAAAAAGACAATATTTTAAAAATGCAGATGCTATTTTGCGCATCACACCGAGTGAGTTAAAAGAATATTGCATAACTAATAAAGTCGATGCGGCTATTTTAATGGCTCACAGCGTTGAACTTGACGCCAGTACGTTGGCTCAATTTAAAGATGTACCGTTTAAATATATAGGGTTATTGGGTCCTAAGCACAGGCGTGAGCTAGTTTTAGAGCACGCAAATACGCGTGTTTCACAAATTAAGTCTCCTGTTTTTGGGCCTGTCGGTTTAAATTTAGGGGGCGACTCGCCAGAGAGTATTGCACTATCGCTGATCAGCGAAATACATGCAGTGCTGTGTGATAAAGATGCCCAATCACTTAGCCATTGGGGGCAAGAGCCGTGCTGATTGCAAAAGTAGTGTTGGCAGCAGGTCAATCATCTCGTTTTGATGGTTGTAAGCTAATAGCCGATGTGGGCTTAGGGCAAACAATGATTGAGCGAGCGGTTGAAGTGCTGCAAGCGCTTGATGATTCACCCGTATATGTAGTTACAGGAAAGTGGCACGCAGAGGTAGTAAAAGCACTCAGCGGGCATTCAAATATACATATTATTGAAAACAAACGATGGGATGACGGCTTAGGTGTTTCAATTGCTGTCGCTTCGCAAGCGCTATCTAAACACCATGCTTATAATGGGATTTTATTTATGCTTGCGGATCAGGTTGAGCTAAAAGTAGCGCACTTAAGTGAGCTAGTTACTGGTTTTAAACGTAATCCATCGCGCTGGTGCGCAAACTATGGCGAGCGTTTAGGTGTACCCGCTATATTCCCAGCGGTTGATTTATCTCAGCTTGCAAGCTTAACTTCACATAGAGGTGCGCAGCAATTACTGCGTTCCAGCAGTGAGGTCGTTAATACAATTAGTTTAAGTAGTGCGAGTGTAGATATAGATACTCAAAAGCAGCTAAGTAATTTTATAGCTAAAAATGAGTGAAAAAGTAGTCGTAGGGCAAAATAAGTTTTTAGCTGCGCTAACGCTTTAGTGCAGTGGTTATGGTATTTAGCTGTTAATGTAGCTGGTGCGGTAACTATATGTGTTATGGATTAGTAGTTACAACAATCTTAACTGTTATAACCTGCGTTTAAATTAAACAATATAAACGCAGGTTATAAAGCTTAATCAAGGGGCAAGCTATGGTGACGTTTACAATTAATGGCAAGGTGGTTGAATCACACGCAAGTGAAGATACACCATTGTTATGGGTTATTCGCGATGAAATTGGATTAAAAGGTACGAAGTTTGGTTGCGGTATTGCAATGTGTGGTGCGTGTACGGTGCATTTAGATGGGCAAGCAACTCGCTCCTGTGTTTTACCAATTGGCGCTATTGCAGGAAAAAACATTACCACAATTGAAGGGCTTAATAACGAACACCCACTTCAAAAAGCATGGGTTGAAGAGCAAGTACCACAGTGCGGTTATTGTCAGTCTGGGCAAATAATGCAAGCGGCTACATTACTGGCAGCTAACCCAAGTCCTTCAGATGAAGAGATAGTAAGCCATATGAATGGTAACTACTGTCGCTGTATGGCTTATAAACGTATTAAAACTGCTATTCAACGCGCTGCAGATGAGTCACAAAGTGTAGTAAATATATTTGATCCAAATGCACAAGACGCTTAACTGGAGCCGATAATGAAAAAATTATTTCAAAAAAATAGCGAAACCGTTAATTTAAATCGTCGCTCGTTTATGATTGGCACTGCTAGCGCAGGCTTAGTCATGGCGTTTGCCCCTGCGTTATTTTCGGGTTCGCTCAGTGCAAAAGAATCAATTGCGCAACAGGCTTTTTCACCCACTATTTGGTGGACTATGAGCACCGACGGTGCCGTAGAAGTGAGTATTGCTAAAGCTGAAATGGGTCAACATATCGGTACTGCTCTTGCGCGTATTGTGGCTGATGAACTTGAATGTGATTGGGATAAAGTATCAATTACCTACGTAGATACTCATGAAAAATGGGGCTTTATGGTAACGGGTGGTTCATGGTCTGTATTTCAAAGCTTTAAGCCATTATCTCAAGCCGGCGCTGCGGGTCGAATTGCATTAATAGAAGCTGGAGCTAAAATGCTCGGCGTGCCTGCAGACAAATGTCGTGCTGAAAAGGGCTATATTATTTCAGGCGAAAAATCGGTTAGTTACGCAGACATAGTTAAAAAAGGCGAGTTTAATCGTACATTTACCAGTGATGAAGTTGCAAACCTTCCACTAAAACCGGCTAATAAACGTCATTTAACAGGGCTTAAACAAGACTTTAAAGCGCTTGATATACCAGCCAAAACAAATGGTACAGCAGTATATGGGATAGATGTAGAAGTTGAAGGCATGCTGTACGCGCGTCCAGTTATTCCACCAACTCGTTATGGCAGTACAGTAACAAACGTTGATGATAGTGCAGCAAAAGCAATTAAAGGTTACAAAGGCTATGAAATTTTAAATGACCCTAGTAACACAGTGCAAGGCTGGGTTGTTGTATTAGCTGATAGTTACCCAAGTGCCATTAAAGCAGTAGATGCTTTAAAGGTGAGTTACAAAAAGGGTGAGTCGGCAAATATATCTGAAGCTGATATTCAAAAAGAAGGTAAG
Organism: Pseudoalteromonas sp. SR41-1; assembly: GCF_014164015.1. Lineage (NCBI taxonomy): Bacteria > Pseudomonadati > Pseudomonadota > Gammaproteobacteria > Alteromonadales > Pseudoalteromonadaceae > Pseudoalteromonas > Pseudoalteromonas sp. SR41-1. The sequence goes on along the minus strand of NZ_JACJEK010000001.1, from coordinate 26,085 downwards.
CGATTATGCGAGCAACGTGACTCGGGTACTTTGTTTGTTGATGAAGGCGATATAAAGAAAACTCAAGCAGACGCTAGTGAGTTGTTAGAATCAATGTATACCACAGCGACAGCGAGTCATTATCAGCTAGAGCCATTAAATGCGGTTGCAGAGTTTAAAGACGGAAATTGGATTATTCATACAGGTAACCAGTGGCAGTCACTTACGTTACCAGCGCTTGCTAAAGCACTCGATATAGAACAAAACAAAGTAATTATTCGTCCTTATTATTTAGGTGGTGGTTTTGGTCGTCGATTATTTGGTGACTGGACTGTACCTGCGGCTCTAACTGCAAAAGCAGTAGGTAAACCAGTAAAACTGGTATTTACACGAGCAGACGATAGTTTATTCGATCAGTCTCGCTCAGCATCTGCTGCAAAAATGACGGCGTCGTTTGATAAAAATGGTACCTTCACAGGAATGGAACATGCATTTGCTGCTGGTTGGCCTACTAAAGCTATGGCACCAGGGTTTTTATCACCGGGTGTTGATGGCAAAGGTAAATTTGATGCATTTTCGGCATCAGGCGCTGATCATTGGTATAGCATGAGCAGTCATCGTGCACGCGCTATTAATAACGAAGTTGCACAAAGCACCTTTAATCCAGGTTGGTTACGTTCAGTAGGGCCAGGTTGGATTGCATGGAGTCTTGAGTCGTTTATCGATGAAATTGCCCATAAGCAAGGCAAAGATCCTGTTCAATTTAGAATTGAAATGTTAGATGGTAAAGGCAAGCAAGCAGGTAAAGCACCTGAGAGCGTTGGCGGAGCACTGCGCTTACGTAATGTGCTTAAAACAGTGTCTGACAAAGTAGCTTCTGTAAAATTGGCGAAAGACGAAGGTATTGGTTTTTCTGTAAGCTCAGGGCAAGAACGTACCATGCCAGCATGGCTTGCAACCGCAGCGCATGTTCACGTTAACCGTGATAGTGGTAAAATAACGCTTAAAAAGCTTTATGTTGTTGTAGATGCGGGCTTAATAGTTCACCCAGATGGCGCACTGGCGCAAATTGAAGGGTCGTTACTATGGGGCAGCAGCCTTGCATTGCATGAGTCAAATACGTATAAAGATGGGCAAGTATCTGCGACTAACTTTAATACTTATTTACCGCTAAGAATGCAAGATGTGCCAGATATGGACATCGAGTTTTTACAAAGCGATGAGTTTCCAGTTGGTTTAGGTGAGCCTGGCGTGATAGGAGTTGCTCCTGCTATTGGTAATGCAGTGTTTAATGCTGTAGGCGTGCGTTTACGTGACCTACCAATGAAGCCAAGCGAACTTAAAAAAGGCTTAAAAGCGTAAAACAAAAATAATTAAAGGGGTATGCTTTAGGCTGCCCCTTTAGTTATTAAATATATTTATGTAATTATTATTTATGTATCAATAGGTAGCGTTGTTTATACCAGTTTGCTTAATTAAACGATTAAGCATTATTGCAAATTGGTATTAGGTTGTTATTACGTGTTGATATTAGTTAAGGTTTATTTATGCTAATCGACCCAACAGGGCGAGAGTTTAGTTACCTACGTTTGTCTATTACTGATGTATGTAATTTTAAGTGTGTTTATTGTTTACCAGATGGTTATCAGGGCGGTCATGACCGTGGCTTTCTCACAATTGATGAAATTAGCAATACGCTTAAAGCGTTTGCACACCATGGTATTGAAAAAGTAAGGATCACTGGCGGAGAGCCAACCCTTAGAAAAGACTTTATAGATGTTGTTCGCGCGGCAAAAGATGTTGCGGGCATAAAAAAAATTGCAATGACTACCAATGGTTTTTCTCTTCATAAGAATATTCATGACTGGGTAGATGCAGGCTTAAACGCCATTAATGTAAGCATTGATAGCTTAGATTCGCGCATGTTTAACACCATTACTGGGCATGACAAATTTACCTCAGTAATGAAAGGTATTGATACTGCGCTTGAAACGGGTATTGATTCAGTAAAAATAAACAGCGTGCTGATGAAGCAATACAACGCAAAAGAGTTTGATACATTTTTAAATTGGGTTAAACACCGCCCCGTCACCATCCGCTTTATAGAATTGATGCAAACAAACGACAACAAAGCCTTTTTTGATGCTAACCATGTTTCTGGGCAAGTTTTAAAAACTCAGCTACTACAAACGGGCTGGCAGCAAGTTGCGCGTAGTGCATCAGCAGGTCCTGCTCAAGAGTTTGCTCATCCTGATTATCAAGGCAGAATTGGTTTAATAATGCCTTACAGTAACGACTTTTGTAGTACCTGTAATCGACTAAGGGTTACAGCAAAAGGAAATCTGCACTTGTGTTTGTTTTCTGAAGAGGGTATTTCGCTAAGAGAATATATGAACGACAGTTCGAATAGTGAATTAATGGCATTGTTATCTCGTTATATTAAAACTAAGAAGCCAACTCACCTTTTACACCAGGGTAATACAGGTATTACTACTAATTTATCCATGTTAGGTGGCTAGTTGTTAAAGCCACTTAGTGATATTAAAGTATCAAACGTGTTTCTAAAATACACTACATTATCCCTAAAATGTAAATAACTGGTTGTATCTACGTGGTTTATATGAACAAAGCTTGTTAAATTGTATTTTCACGTTAAACTTACTTTTTATTTTTATTAAGTGATTAGAATGGATATAGCGGCCCTTAATAGCACTAAATCATTAAGAAAGGACGTTCTAAGAGGAATGTGCCTTTGTTTTGGTTTTTTATCGCTAGTATTTGCGAGTGTTAATTTGACCGTAAATAATTTTCCATTGCTAGGCTATATCGAAATCTGTTTTTCTATTTATTGTATATTTACTTATATTTCACTTAAACGCCGTCCACTACAGTTTTGGCAATCCTTAATAATGTGTGCACTGGTAACGTTAATTATTATTATAGGTACATCCTTAGCAACGCCTAGTAATGGTGTGTTTGTATGGTCGTTTGCATTACCTATTTTGTACTACCTGTTACTAGGTAAACAATATGGTGTAATTTTCTCTGCAAATTTATTAGTTATCCAAGTGTTTATTTTAGGGAGTAAGTCTACACTTGCCCCCTTTGAAACTTTTAACTTATCTCTTAATCTACTCTGTGCTTATTTAAGTATTTGGGCGATTTCTCATGTTTTTGAAGGGAGCCGCTCACATTTTTCAAGGCGACTTAAAAATTTAGCGTTACTTGACCCACTAACGGGTGCAGGCAATCGCCTTTCAATGAACCACTACTTTGAAGTTGAACTACAAGATAAGTCACAGTTATATTTGTTTTTACTCGATTTAGACTTTTTTAAGCAGATAAATGATGAGCATGGTCATGGTGTCGGTGACCAAGTACTTATCGAAGTGGCCACTTTACTAAGGGTTGTGCTAGGTAGAGGGTATGTATTTAGAGTAGGCGGTGAAGAGTTTGCTTTATTTAGCTCTTTTGCAAATGAAGAGACTGCACTTAATACCGCTGAACAAATAAGAGCACGTTTTGAAAATACCACATTTGACATTGACGGCCTTGCAATCAATGTTACAACTAGTATTGGTGTCGCAAAATTTAAAAGTACCAATTCATTGGAAAGCTTTGTAAATCAAGCTGATAAACAGTTATACAAAGCAAAGCAATTTGGTCGCAATAAAGTGTATTGTAAGTTTAAAAAAGAAAATGATTACCAGGCAGTCGTTGCGTAAGTCGTGCTACTTAGTACATTTGTTCAAAGTTAGGGATCCCGTTTTCCCAAATCGGTTTATCTTTTCCTAAATGCTCGCGTACAGCATCAAAAAATAATCGGGTTCTTACTGGTAAATCTCGATGCGGATATACGGCATACATCGCGCTAAACTCCATCAGTTTTACATCGGTCAATAAAGGCACTAACTTACCTTGTATTATTTCATCACCAATAATAAATGCAGGTGCGACAAAGTAAGTTGTGCCCGACAATGTTTTCATTAACAATGATTCTGCATCGTTTGCACGAAACACACTTTTTATTTTTTGCTCGCAGCGTTCACCTTTACTATCGTAGTAATCTATAGCTTCTACTCGAATAGAATTACTGGCATAGCTTGCTGCTGGTAATTGCGCTAACTCTTCCATTGTTTTTGGCATACCATAAGTTTCAATAAACTGTGGCGCAGCTAAAATTAATAACCGGTTACGCGCTATTTTACGTGCAATAAGTGACGAGTCTTTAGGCTCTCCTACACGAAAAGCCAAATCAAATCCTTCAGAGACAATATCAACTAATCTGTCGTCTAAACGCAGTTCGACTTCTACTTGCGGAAAGCGTTTTTGAAAATCATTAAGCACAGGTTGTAAATAACGACGACCAATAAGTGTTGATGAAGTGATTTTTAAAACGCCGCGCGGCTCTAAATGGTAGTTTTCGGCCATGCGCACAGTTTCGCCAAGCAGCTCTCTAAGCTCTGCTGCTTTTTTGATCATTTCGGCGCCCGCCGCTGTGAGCGAAAATGAACGTGTGGTTCGGTTGAGTAACCTAACGCCTAACTCATCTTCTAAACGACTAATTTGCTTGGATATAACAGAGCGATCTATGTTGCGTATTTCTGCAGCTTTAGCAAAAGAGCCTTGCTCAACTACTTCAAGTAACATTAAAAGTCGACTTGTTGTATCCATTATTACACCTTAACTAATCTATTGATGCCATTTTGGCATTAATGAATTTAAAAATCTATGGTTTTTACACACGGGTTTAATCCGTATTATGCGAGGCTAATCAACAATGGAGCGTCTTCATGAACAAACATCTAATTGCTGCTGCACTTACTGCGGCATCTTTAACACTTGCGGGTTGTGCTGATGAGAGCACAGCTCAATCAGCACCTGCACAGCAACTTCAACCAATTGATGTAGCACAGGTGCTTGTTAAGCCGGTACAGAGCTGGCACACATATACAACTCGTTTAGAGTCTCCACAAGAAGTTGCTTTAATGCCGCGTGTATCAGGAATCATCGATAGCATTGAATTTAAAGAAGGCGACGTGGTTAAAGAAGGCGATGTTTTATTTCAATTAGATGCTCGCCCATTTGCAGCGGTTGTTGCAAGCTTAAAAGCGCAAATTAAAAGTGCAGAAGCCGCACTTGAGCAAGCTAAAAGTGAAGACAAACGTGCGGTACGCTTATTAGACCGTAAGGCAATCTCTACAGAGCAAGCACAAGCGCGTACTTCAACACTGCGCCAACGCGAAGCACAGCTTTCTGCACTGCAAGCACAACTTACCTCAGCAGAACTTGATTTAGAGTTTACGTCAGTAGTATCACCAATTGATGGCATTATTTCTCGTGCAAATATTACTAAAGGTAATAACGTACTTGCGGGTCAAAGCGTATTAACATCGATTGTTTCAAACCAAGCTATGTACGCTTATTTTGATGTTGATGAGCGCACATGGAATAGCTCTTTTAATGATGTTACTGCTGCGAGCCACCAAACTGTTGTAATGCAAAAAGTCGGTCAAAGTGATTTTGCATACAAAGGCTACATTAACTTTATTGATAACCAAATTAATTCATCAACAGGTACATTACGTGTACGTGCGGTATTTAATGAAGACAACAACCAATTACGCGCAGGCTCGTTTGCACGTATCAAGCTTGCAGCCAATTCTATTAGCGACGCTATTATTATCCCAGAACGTGCAATTGGTACTGACTTAAAAAATCGCTTTGTACTAACCGTTGGCGAAAACAACGTACTTGAATACAAACTAATTACTATTGGTGAACGTTACGGTGCATTACGTGCGGTTACTTCAGGCCTTAACGAAGGTGATGTAATTGCTGTAAATGGTCCTGCTCGCGTAGGTCCTGGTATGCCAATCTCTCCTCAAACAGTAACAATTGATACAAGCGGTGTGGCATTTACATTGTCAAACGACAACGCACAACTTGTGGCTAAGCAATAAGGTTTATTGATGAAATTTTCGCATTTCTTTATACAGCGCCCAATATTTGCGGCTATGCTGTCGTTGGTTATTTTAATTGCTGGTGGCATATCACTATTTCAATTACCAGTAAGTGAATACCCAGAAGTAGTTCCTCCAACAGTTGTTGTTACCGCCAACTACCCAGGTGCTAACCCTACCGTTATTGCGCAAACAGTGGCAACACCGCTGGAGCAAGAAATTAACGGCACTGAAAACATGCTATATATGTTCTCGCAAGGTACTAGTGATGGCCGTATGACATTAACGGTAACTTTTGCGTTAGGTACCGATTTAGACCGTGCTCAAGTACAAGTACAAAACCGTGTAAACAGTGCACTTCCGCGTTTGCCAGAAGAAGTACAGCGTTTAGGTGTTGTGGCTGAAAAGTCATCACCCGATTTAACCATGGTAGTGCATTTATACTCACCTGAAAAAACGCACGACACAGCTTACTTATCTAACTATGCTGATTTAAATATTAAAGATGAAATTGCGCGCTTGCCAGGCGTAGGTGATATTCGCATGTTTGGTGCTGGCAAATACTCAATGCGAGTATGGCTAAACCCAGATGCTCTTGCTGCACGCGAATTAACAGCAACAGATGTAGTAACAGCACTTCGCTCGCAAAACCAGCAAGTTGCTGCAGGTAGCTTAGGTGCGCAACCAATTTCAAACGACAGTCAATTTCAAATACTGTTAAACGTTAAAGGTCGTTTAAACAGTATTGAAGAGTTTGAACAAGTTATTATTAAAGTAGGCGACGAAGGTCAGTTAACGCGTTTATCTGATATAGCCCGTGTTGATCTAGGTCAAGACACTTACGCACTGCGTGCAGAGCTTGACAACCAACCAGCTCTTGCAATGCCAATATTCCAACGTCCAGGTTCAAACGCTATTGAGCTTTCTGATCAAGTACGCGAAACAATGGCGCGCTTATCAAAAGATTTCCCTACTGGTGTTGAATACGACATTGTGTACGACCCTACGGTATTTGTTCGCGGCTCAATTGACGCGGTAATTGCCACTTTGCTTGAAGCAATTGTACTGGTAGTTATTGTTGTTATTGTATTTTTACAAACGTGGCGTGCATCAATTATTCCGCTAATTGCTGTGCCTATTTCACTTATTGGTACATTTGCCGTAATGCAGTGGTTAGGTGTCTCAATTAATACCTTGTCGCTGTTTGGTTTAGTTTTGGCCATAGGTATTGTTGTAGATGATGCGATTGTAGTTGTTGAAAACGTAGAGCGTAATATCGAAAAAGGCTTATCGCCACTTGAAGCAACCCGCGTTGCAATGAGCGAAGTAACAGGCCCTATTATTGCCATTGCGCTAGTACTAAGTGCTGTATTTATTCCTACTGCGTTTATTACCGGTTTATCAGGTCAATTTTATAAGCAATTTGCACTTACAATTACAATTTCGACGATTATCTCAGCGTTTAACTCATTAACGTTATCGCCTGCGCTTGCTGCATTGTTATTAAAATCACACGATGCAAAACCAGATGCGTTCACGCGTTTACTTAATAAATTGTTTGGACGTTGGTTGTTTAAACCATTTAACCGCGTATTTAATCGTGGTGCTAAAGGGTACGAAAAACTGGTACAAAAACTAATCCGTATGACCGTTGTTGTAATGGTGGCTTACATTGCACTTGTTGGCGGCACAATTAAGTTATTTGATACCGTACCAGGTGGCTTTATTCCACAGCAAGACAAACAGTATTTAGTGGCTATTGCGCAGTTACCTGACGCATCAAGCCTTGATCGTACTGAAGACGTACTTGCTCAAATGCAGCAAATTGCATTAGAAGTCCCAGGCGTTGCACATACTGTTGCTTTTCCTGGCTTATCAGTGAACGGTTTTACAAACAGCCCTAACAGCGGCATTGTATTTACACCACTTGAGAGCTTTGATAAACGTACCGATCCGAGCCAATCAGCGATGGCGATAGCGGCGCAGTTGAATAAACGTTTTGCTGCAATTGATGAGGCATTTGTAGCGGTATTTCCACCGCCGCCAATTCAAGGTTTGGGCACTACAGGTGGTTTTAAACTGCAAATAGAAGACAGAGCTAATAAAGGATTTGAGGCACTATTTAATAGCCTGCAAGCCGTTATTGGTAAAGCGCAACAAGACCCAGCATTAATGGGCCTGTACTCAAGTTTCCGTATCCAAGTTCCACAAATGGATATTGATATTGACCGCGAACAAGCGCTTATTCAAGGTATTCCACTTGATGAAGTATTTAATGCACTGCAAATTTACTTAGGCTCTGTGTACGTAAATGACTTTAATATGTTTGGTCGTACGTACCAAGTAAATGCACAGGCTGATGCTGACTACCGCTTAGACCCTGATCAAATACTTAATTTAAAAGTACGAAACCGCTCAGGTAATATGGTGCCACTAGGCTCTGTATTAACAGTAACACCAACAATTGGTCCTGACCGTGTTATGCATTACAACGGTTACCCAAGTGCAGAACTAAATGGTAGCCCAGCGCCAGGTTATAGCTCTGATCAAGCACAAGTTGCTATTGAAAAAGTACTCGCAGACACACTACCAACAGGTATTGAATATGAGTGGACTGAAGTAACGTACCAACAAGTACTTGCCGGTAACACCATGGTTTATGTATTCCCGTTAGTTGTATTACTTGTATTTATGGTACTTGCAGCGCAGTACGAGAGCTTACGTTTACCACTGGCAATTATATTAATTGTACCAATGACTATTTTCTCAGCCTTGTTAGGTGTGTGGTTTGTCGGCTCTGACAACAACATATTCACCCAAATAGCGTTAATAGTACTGGTCGCGTTGGCTTCTAAAAATGCAATATTGATGGTTGAGTTTGCAAAAGATAGACACGACTCAGGCTTATCGCACTTAGAGGCAATACTTGAGGCATGTCGTATGCGCTTGCGCCCAATATTAATGACGTCAATTGCATTTACAGCAGGTGTTGTACCGTTAGTACTTGCCACCGGTGCGGGCGCCGAAATGCGACACGCAATGGGTAACGCAGTATTCTCAGGCATGATAGGTGTAACCGTGTTTGGCCTATTGTTTACGCCGGTATTTTATATGTTAGTGACTAACAAAAAAGAGAAAGCGCAGGAGAATACTCATGACTAAATTAATGCAAAAAAGGCTTAAAACAAGTCTAACTGTCAGTGCGGTATTAGTCGCTGCGTTTTTAGCCGGGTGCGCGAGTAAAATAGACACCATGGGCGAGCAAAAAGCCGTTAACGAATTTGTTGCTAAAGCTAATATTGCGAGTAACGTTAGCGTTGCTGATGAAACAAACTGGTGGAAAAAGCTTAATTCTCATCAACTAAATGAGCTTGTTACTGGTGCGCTTGCAAATAACTATAATTTGCAAACAAGCCAGTTAACACTTAAAAGTGTATTAGCGCGATTAGGAGAGCAAAAAGCCCAGTACCTTCCGCAAGGTGGCGTAAATGTTGGCGTAGCTCGAAGTGATGCACCAAGCGTTTATGACCGTCAATCAAGTGCAAACATTGCACTTGATTGGCAGCTAGATTTATTTGGTCGCATTACGGCGTTGGTTGATGCTGCAAATGCATCGGCCATGAGCCAAGCAGAGCAAGTACGCTTACTGCAAATTGAAGTAGTATCGTCAGTTGTTAAAGGCTTTGTAAGTTATCAAGGTAATGTTGAAAAACAACACATTGTTACACTTCAAATTGAAGCGCTTGAGCAAAGTATTGACGTTCTTCAAGCCCGTGTTGACGAAGGCGTCGCAAACGAGCTTGATTTAAACCGTACTATGGCGCAGCTTAGGCAGCAACAAGCACTAATGCCTGCCATTGAGTATGCAAAATACAGCGATTTATCTGCTCTTGCAGTACTAAGCGGTAAGTTAGCGCAAAATATTGCTATTGAAAACGAGCAAGGCGTGCTTGAACGTGACTTTAGCGTAGCATTAAAAAACGCTAATAATGCCATTGCCTTACGTCCTGATATTAGCCGTGCACTGTTTGACTTTAGCCAAGCAAATAGTTTAAGTGTTGCAGCTAGCAAAGCGTTATTACCAGATATTAGCTTATCTGCATTTGCAGGGGTTGTGAGTATAGACAGCACAGGCTTAAAAAATACTGATCAGCAGTGGCAAGTAGCGCCGCAGTTACAATGGTCGTTATTAAGTTACCCAGCATTATTAGCACAGCGCGACGCGCAGCAGTTTTTAAGTGAAGCCGCATACAGCGATTATCAACAAGTGGTATTAACTGCACTAAGTGAAAGTGAACTTTCACTGCAATTGTTGGTCAATCAGGCACAGCAAAAACGCTTTGCAGATGAGCGCTATGACTTTGCTAATAAAGCATTTTTACAAGCCCAAGCAATGTATGAAGAAGGCCAAATTCCTTACCTTGAGTTGTTAGATGCGCGTCAGGATGTTTTAATAGCACAAGAAAATGCTGTTGAAACAACAATTTCTTCACTGCTTGCCAAAGTAAATGCTTACCAGTCATTTAATGGCCAATGGAGTTATGCGTTAAACGACACTAATAAGTAGAGTTATATTGATGCCAAATACTGAAAATTTACATGAATACATTATCCCGCAAACGATGCGCGCTATTGTACTGCCAGAACCAAATGAAGCAATTGACTTAGCAGATGCTGAGCTGCCTGTTCCAGACTGTGCAGATAACGAGCTGCTTGTAAAAGTAGAGTACGTTGGTTTAAATCCAGTTGATGGTCAATTTGCTAAAACAGGCTTTTGTAAATGGCAGTATCCACACATTTTAGGCTTAGATGCTGTAGGTGTTGTGGTTAAAGCTAATAAAGGTGTGTTTCCAAATGTTGGCCAGCGGGTTATGTGGCATGCCAACATTGGTGAGCAAGGTGCTTTGAGCGAATACACCAAAGTACCTAACTTTGCAGTGTCGGTTGTGCCAAGCGGTTTAAATCCGGCCATAGCAGCAACACTTCCATGCGCCGGTATGGCAGCACTTATCAGCTTAGATAAAATAGGCATTAGTGAAGGCGATACTATTTTTATTGAAGGCGGAGCCGGAGCGGTAGGGCAGTTTGCTATTCAATATGCAAAACAGCGTGGTGCAGATGTATTTACCACCGCATCAAAGCGTAACCATAAATTGGTTAAGCAGCTAGGCGCTGATGTGGTTTTTGACTATAGCGATAAAAAGCTATGCGAAAAAATCCGCAGAGAACTTGGCCCGCAAGGCTTTGATGCGGTTATTGATACGATAGGTGGAGAGTGTACTCAGCGTAATATTGAGTTAATGCGTTTTTGCGGACGTATTGCCTGCTTAAATCCGCTACCTTATTTTGATCAAGACTTAATGTATCACCGAGCGCCAAATATTAGCGTTGTATCGATTGGTGGTGCATGGCTTGCTAATAGTTTATGTGCACAACAACGCTTGAGCTTTATGGGCAACCTGTTACTTGAAGGAGCTGTTAGTGGGGACATTAAACACCCAGAAATAACGCCCGTAGATTTTAGTGCTGAGTCAGTATCGCAAGCGCTTAATAAACAACTTGCTGGTGGTTTTACCGGCAAGCAAATTGTTAAAGTTGCTAACTGAAGCGCTTATACAATTTGATTTAAATTTAGGTAGTTTTAGCTAGATTAACTGATAATGTAGCCTCTATAAATTGAATAAAAACGTAGCCTATTTGTGCTGCGTTTTTTTATGCCCATCAAAAAATAGATACAGCGCTAGCGCTTTTGCTGTTTTATTCATCATTTTAGTCAAAATACTTTTTTTCAGCGTACAACTGTAAGCCTTTGTGTTTCAACAGTTTACGTTCAGGTAAAGAAAATAAATTGAAAAAACTGTTAATTAATTGAATAGAGTAATTGATCTAAACGATTTTTTATGACGTAATGTAGGTATTATTTAGCTGGTCGGATGAGTTCAATCATGAGTTTACGTACAAAACTAAAAAAAGTATTACCAAGTATTTCTATCACAGAACAAGAAGCGCTAGACGCGGGTGATGTATGGCTTGAAGGTTCTATCTACCAAGGTAAACCTGATTTCAGTGCACTTCGCGACGTACCTGCTGCTACATTAAGCGCAGACGAGCAAGCATTCTTAGACGGTCCAGTAAAAGAGTTATTGGGCATGATTGACGATTCAGTGATTCAAAACGGCATTCATTTACCAAATGACATCTTAGAATTTTTGAAAAAAGAGCGTTTTTTCTCGCTTATCATTCCTAAGTCGTTTGGTGGTTTAGAGTTTAGCCCTTATGCAAACTCTACCATTGTTGGCACAATTGCGACTAAAAGCTCAGCAGTTGCGGTAACCGTAATGGTTCCTAACTCGTTAGGTCCAGGTGAGTTATTACTTCACTTTGGTACGCAAGAACAACAAGCACATTACTTACCACGCCTAGCAAATGGTACAGACATTCCATGTTTTGCATTAACAAGCCCAGAAGCTGGTTCTGATGCAGGTGGTATTCCTGATGTTGGTAAAGTAACTAAAGGTATGTACAACGGCGAAGAAGTCCTTGGTTTAGAAATTACCTGGGACAAGCGCTACATTACACTTGCACCTATTGCTACCGTACTTGGTTTAGCATTTAAAGTAGTTGACCCTGATGGTCTACTAGGTGGTAAAGAAAACCTAGGCATTACCTGTGCACTTATTCCTAAAGAGCACCCAGGTGTAGAGCTTGGTAATCGTCACGACCCAATGGGTATTCGTTTTTACAACGGTACTACACGTGGTAACAAAGTATTTGTACCAATGGATTTTGTTATTGGTGGACAGAAAAACATCGGCCGTGGTTGGCAAATGCTGGTTAGCTGTTTAGGTGCTGGCCGTGGTATTTCATTACCTGCGCTAGGTGTTAGTACAGCACAAGTTGCATTTAAATCAGCATCTGAATACGCAGCAGTGCGTGAACAGTTTGGTTTAGCCATTGGTCAGTTTGAAGGTATTCAAGAAAAACTAGCCGACATTGCAGGTAAAACATACCTACAAGAAGCAATGCGCGTGCTTACAACTGAAGGCTTAGGCATGGGCTTAAAACCATCAGTTGTTACAGCAATCGCTAAATATCATATGACAGAGCTTGGTCGCGACGTGCTTGATTCAGCAATGGATATTCAAGCGGGTAAAGCGATTCAAAACGGTCCACAAAATACATTAGCAAGTGGTTATGTTGCACAGCCGATTGCCATTACGGTAGAAGGCGCGAACATTCTTACACGTAACCTAATGATCTTTGGTCAAGGTGTTATGCGTTGTCACCCATATTTACAATCTATGGTTGAGTCAATTCACAGTGAAGACAAAGGCGCAGATAAAGAATTTAACGGCATTTTACGTAAAACAATTGGCTACAGCACAGCAAACAGCTTACGTGCTTTCCGCCTTGGTGTTTTACCATTTACAGCAAGTGCTAATTCTGAATTACCAGAAGTACGTGACTACGAAAAAGCAGTACATAAATTATCTGCAAAACTTGCAGTGTACGCAGACTTTTCGTTACTTGTACTTGGCGGTAAGTTAAAACAAGCAGAAATGCTATCGGCACGTTTAGGTGATGTAATGAGCTTCTTATATGCAGCTATGGCATCAATTAAATACTACGAGCAAAAAGTATCAAGTAGTGACCGTGAGCAAGCAGCGCCGTATTTCCATTACGCGACTCGTTTTGCACTACAAAGTGCTGAAGAAGCATTGCATAAGTTTTTAGATAACTTCCCTGCAAGTGGTACACGTAAGTTTATTCGTTTCATTACAATGAACTACTCAACTAAAATGCCAAAAATTAGCGACGATTTAATCCGCGAACTAGCTAAGCAAGCTCAGCTAGATACCGCATTTAAAGCGCAAATCACGCATTTAGTTAAACCTGTAGTGGGCGATGGCCATCATATTAATGAGCAAGCTTACAAAGCTAAAATGGCATCACTTGGCGAGCTGGCTAAAGTTAAAAAAGCATTACGTGCTAAAGTAATTAAGCCAGGTGCACGTTTTAACATCACGCTTGATAATGCACTAGCGGCAAACGTAATTACGCAAGCTGAGCACGTTCAGTTAATTGATTACAACATCAAACGTGAAAAAGCGATTCGTGTAGATGAGTTCGATTTTGATATGAACATACTAGACGATAACGCACAGCCAATTAACCCGCTTAAAAGCGTAGTTAATCAGTAAGTTAAAGTAATTAAATTCAATGATGCAAAGCGCCCGCAGTATCGGCGCTTTTATTTTTGAAAAGTATTAGTGTGGAGCCCCGCTTGTGTAAAAACAAGCGGGGCTTTTTTATGTGTTATTTAAAGTAGAAATAGATGACGGTATTGGTTTGAAAGTGAATATGTATCTGTAGAGGATTAAAAAGAGACGCTTATAATCTTGAAAAAGGGCTAACAACCCCGTTAGCACCTTGCTGTAGTACATGGGTATAAATTTGAGTAGTTTTAACATCAGAATGGCCAAGCTGAGCTTGAACAGTTCTTATATCGGCGCCATTTTGCAGTAGATGAGTAGCAAAAGAGTGTCTCAATGTATGAGGTGTTATTATTTTTGTTAACCCTGATTTTTGGACGGCTTTTTTAATCTCTTTTCTAATACAAGAGTGATGAAAATGATGTCGCCTTATTTCACCACTTTGAGGATCTGAACTTAATATATGAGAAGGAAATAAATATTGCCACGCAAGCGATTTTGCGGCACTTGGATATTTTTTTGTTAAAGCATATGGCATCCATACGCCAGAATATTCCGTATTATTTAAATCCAGTTTTAAATAGTCATCAACGTTCAAAATTTGATTTCTCAGCATAGGAATTAGCTCTGTGGCCAGCGTAACAATGCGGTGTTTATTACCTTTTCCATTCCATACTTGAATGCATTTATAATCAAAATCAATATCTTTTACTCTTAATTGCACCGCTTCCATTACTCTTAAGCCACTTCCATACATAAGGGCTGCAATTAAATAATAGCGCTTATTTAAATGAGCCATCAACATTTTAACTTCCTCTGGGGTCATCACTACAGGGAGCTTTGCTTGTTTTTTACTACGGGCAAAATTTAAATTTAATGAGAGTTCTTTTTTTATTATGTGCTTGTATAAAAATGACAATGAATTGAGTGCGGTGGCTTGCGTACGTGGTGCAACGTTTTGCTTTAACACTAAATGTTCTAAGTAGCGTTCGACTTCATTGTCCCCCATTGAGGCGGGATGGCGTTTATTATGAAAATGGATATAAGATGCAATCCATCTTAGGTAGGTATCTACGGTGCGTAATGAATACTGACGTACCAACATATAATCGGCTATATAATTTAAAAATGGGGAACGTGTTTTCATACTATTACCAATAATGGCGCTGTTTTTATATACAGTATAGTTGTGATGCACACATATTCAAGAAAATGAGCTGCGAGCGCATTTTGTCTTTTATTGAGAGTTTGAGTGCTAATAAAAAATTATATATGGCAATGTATTAAGTTATTTGGTAAAAAAGATTTATAAAATACATGAGCGTATCGTTGGCAGAAATATGCGCGATGAGCGCACTATTAAATTGTTATGTGTCAGTGTAAGTTGAGGCTACATGGAAGTTAAAGAAAACCTAAAACCATACACGCTAAGTAAGTTTCTTCTAGACACCCTCGGTATTTTGTTGGGATTTGCTCTTTGCTACTGGATGGGGTCTCGTTTCGAAAACTTCGAGAAATGGTTTGAAGGACGACGCTCCGATGGCTACGGGTTTTTACTTGGTGTTGCGCTTATAGCTTTATGCTTTTGGAGTATGGCTAGAAGTTTAATAGCATTAATAAGAGCAAGGTTTTCTCAACAGCATGACACATAACAAAAAAATTAAGTTCGCCCGCTGCGCGGGCTGGGACGCATACATGCGGGGCGGCTTCGCCATTATGCCCCACATGCCTGCGCCCCTTATTTAAAAGTTAGGTGCTTTGGAGATAAATGGAATTTTCTATAGATTCATCGATATCGAACAACTCGCTCAGATTCTCTAAGCCTGAGCCAGAGTACGTTACTGTTCATTTATCTGGTATTGTTTCAGCATCGGCGCGAGTGTGCACCTATACCGATGAAACCGGTATTTCTAATTGGTTAAATAAGCTCGCTTCATTTTCCAAACCTTGGAAATCGCCAATCGAATGGCAGTCCCTAGAAAATCAGTTTAGTGTTTCAGCTACTTGTTCATCTTTGGGTGAGGTTCGCCTCTCTTTTCAGCTCAGCGACATGCATGGACACCCAGAGGAATGGCAGGTAACTTCAAGTATCATTACTGATTTAGGTCAGTTACCAGTTTTGGCAAAGCAAGCGGAGCATTTTTTCAATCATGCACGCACCTAACAAAAAAATTAAGTCACTCACTGCGTTCGCTGGGACGCAAACATGCGGGGCGGCTTCGCCATTATGCCCCACATGCCTGCGCCCCTTATTTAAAAGTTAGCTTGAAGGGAGGCGTATGTTTTCAAATATGAAACTTAGTCATTTAGTATTGCTACTAAGTTCGACTTTCACAGCAGGGAGTTTCGCTAACGTATGCTCAAGTGATGAGCTTATTCAAATCAATAATTATATTTATGACGTTAAGAACCTATCAAAAAGTTATCACTCTGCTGATCGAATAGATGAATATCATGATTACTTAACTGCAATGGAAAGGTATAAGAAATCAATTCCAGAGTGGAATGATAAACAAGCCTTAATTAACGCGTTCAGTTCTTCCTTAATTCTGTATCCTGCTTTTTACCAAGTTTCTTCTGTTACACACGTTAAAATGCAACGCACAGAAAACCAAACCTCTTTGACTTTAAAAATCAATCGCAATGAAGCTAAGGGAGTTGATTCGTTAAGTGTGTCTTTTAACCCAACAAATAATAAGATAATTGGTGCACTATTTTATTCTGATGAAAAGTTTGAGAGCGGAGATATATGCAAAAAAGAAATGGGACTAGAGTATATTCAAGCTAACAAGCAAATGCAGCCGACGCCAAACAACGGCTCGACTGATTAGCGCGTTATGTAACCAAGGAAGAATCGTGAAATTCTGGAGAAACTCGTCCACAGAACGTTATCCAATGTGGAAAGCATTCTTAATGTACATCTGGGTAATACCTGGAGTTCCGATAGGAACCTTTTTAGGTGTTTATTTCTTGGAGGCTCGTAATAGGAGTGATGATGAATTATTACTTAGCTTGCTTAACTATCGTTTAGATTTTACTTTGATTATTTTATTTGGTGTTGGTTTTATCCTTTGGGTTTGGTCTATTAGAGCCTTAAGTAAGCCTGTTTTTCAAATTCATCAAAATAGGTTGTACTTTTACGGTTATGGCTTTTTTAAAGATGACATTGCACTTGATTCACTTCAAGAAATACGCTCCTATAATCTTGGTCCGCTGGGTCACCTAATAGACTTTAAATCTAAAGTCGGTATTACCTTTAGATCTTTTGCTTTTCTATCAAACATTAATAAAAGTAAATTAGAAAAGTTTTTTGAGGAAAGTGGTATAAAGGTTACATAACAAACCATTCAAGCAGGACATTGCTCCTCACCCGTTTTAGTGGACACCTCCTCATCACTTTGAAGAGGCTAAAATGCCTAAATATACTCAACCTAGGAAGACATGGTTTTATCCAGTTAATTTTAAAATCAAAGTGTTGTGGCATAGTGATTTTGGCCACTATTTACATACAAACTTGTATAAAACCAAGTGGAGCTTTCTTATGCCTTAGTTTTATTAAAAACGTCCACTAATGTTAAACTACAAAAAACTTAATTACTTAATATAGCTATGGCATTTTACATTCCTTTATTACAACCTCACTTTAAGCACATTGAAATTGGCGATACGCTTACATCACTTTGGAGTGGATGTGGCAGTATTGTGCAGTGCCAGCTTGATGATAAAGCCTGCGTTATTAAAGCGATTAAAATACCCAGTTATATAAACCATCCTAAAATTAAACAAAGCGAATTTGCGCTTAAAAGAAAGCAGCACTCATATAGTGTTGAATACACATTTTATAAGCTTTATAGCCAGCATTTACCAGTACATGCGCAAAGTATTGAATGTATAGGTGTAATTAATAAAGATGATGAATATGCGCTGGTGTTTAAGGATTTCACCAAACATGGGTTTACTCAAGCAGGGCCACAACATGTCAAAGCTATATTAAGGTGGCTTGCACACTTTCATGCGTTTAACTTAAGTAAACCCGCTGAAGGGTTATGGCAGCAAGGCAACTACTGGCATTTAAGCACGCGCCCAGATGAGTTTAATAAACTAAAAGATAACCTTGATAAAAAGTCCGATATTAAAAATGCTGCACATAAAATAGATGAGCAGCTACAAAGTTGTACGTATAAAACGCTGATTCATGGCGATGCAAAACTTGCTAACTTTGCAGCAAATGAGCGCGATGAAATACTCGGTTATGATTTTCAGTATATAGGTGCAGGTTCTGGGATAATTGATGTAATGTATTTTATGACCAGTTGCTTGAGTGATGCACAATTACACGAGTGCGCTGATGAGTACCTTGTGTATTATTTTGACAATTTAAAGGCTGCTATTACAGCTTATCACCCTTGGGCACCAGCAAGTAAAATAGCTGACAATTGGCTCGCTTTATGGCCTGCTGCATGGGCTGACTTTTATCGATTTTTAGCTGGCTGGAGCCCCGAGCACCAAAAAATAAATAGTTATATGCAACAGCAAGTAAATAGCTGGTTAGCGAGTAACATTTAATAAACACAACGCGTTGATTGCTTGCATAAATATCAGGCAAAACAATGCATTTTGGCACGATGTATGAAAATCTCTTTAAAACTACAGGTCAAATGACCTTTTTTAATATAAAATACTGCAAATTCTTGTATCAGTAGGTTTATATCATGGCAATTCACGTTATTTCTCACCCTCTTGTTCAACATAAACTAGGCCTAATGCGAGCGCATGGTATTAGTACTAAAAGCTTTCGTGAATTATGTTCTGAAGTTGGAACCTTATTAACTTACGAAGCAACTAAAAACCTACAGTTAGAAGATAACGAAATTACAGGCTGGGATGGCAATAAATTAAAAGTAGAGCATATTAAAGGTAAAAAAATTACCGTAGTGCCTATTTTACGCGCAGGTCTTGGCATGATGGACGGTGTTATGCAGTTATTACCAGCCGCTAAAGTAAGTGTGGTTGGTCTTGAACGTAACGAAGAAACACTAGAACCAGTACCATATTTTGAAAAGCTAGTAGGTAATATTGATGAACGCCTAAGCTTAGTTATTGACCCTATGCTTGCAACGGGTGGCTCAATGATTGCCACAATCGATATGCTTAAAAAAGCAGGCTGTAAAGAAATCAAAGTAATTGTATTAGTAGCTGCACCAGAAGGTGTGGAAAAAACACTTACAGCACATCCCGACGTAGAAATATTTACAGCCTCTGTAGATAGCCACTTAAACGAAAAGGGCTATATTATCCCTGGTTTAGGCGATGCGGGCGACAAAATATTCGGTACTGTTTAGGAGTCTTTAAGTGCAAAATAATGACACCTTTTCAATAAAAACTATTTTAACGGGCGCGCAAATGCTGTTTGTAGCATTTGGTGCGCTGGTATTAGTGCCACTTTTAACGGGCTTGGATCCTAATGTTGCGCTTTTTACCGCTGGCATTGGTACTTTGCTGTTTCAGGTAGTGACTAAAGGCCAAGTGCCTATATTTTTAGCTTCATCATTTGCTTTTATTGCACCCATTATTGCCGCTGTGCAAATGTGGGGCGTGCCAGCCACTATGGGCGGCTTAATGGTAGCGGGCTTTGCTTATATGCTTTTAAGTTTATTAGTAAAATTTAAGGGCGTTGCAACGCTTCATAAAATTTTACCGCCTGTGGTTGTAGGCCCTGTAATTATGGTTATTGGTTTAGCGCTTGCACCTGTTGCTGTAAATATGGCGATGGGTAAAAGTGGCGACGGAAGTATTCAAATTATTGATTACAACAGTGCTATTTATATTTCGTTGTTCTCGTTAGTGGTTACGCTTATTTTTGCAGTGTGGGGAAAAGGCGTATTTAAGCTTATACCTATTCTGGCAGGGGTTGTTGCGGGTTATTGTTTATCGCTTGGTATGGGCGTTGTGCAATTTGATGCAGTAACTAACGCACAGTGGTTTGCTGTACCAAACTTCACATGGCCTGAGTTTAAATGGCAGGCTATTTTGTTTATGGTGCCTGTAGCAATAGCACCTGCAATTGAGCATATTGGCGACATGATGGCTATTAGCCAAGTAACCAATAAAGACTTTTTGAAAAAACCTGGGCTTCACCGTACTTTGTTTGGTGATGGCCTTGCGACGTCTGCAGCATCATTATTTGGCGGCCCGCCTAACACTACTTACTCAGAGGTAACGGGAGCAGTTATGCTTACCAAAAACTTCAATCCTAAAGTAATGATGTGGACAGCCATTATCGCCATTATTTTAGCCTTTGTTGCTAAAATGGGATCTGGCTTACAGACTATACCTGTACCTGTAATGGGTGGCATTATGATTCTACTTTTTGGCTCTATTGCTGTAGTGGGTTTAAATACATTAGTTAAGTCGGGCGATGATTTAACAGCACCACGTAACTTAAGTATTGTTGCACTTATTTTGGTGTGCGGTATTGGCGGTATGCATATAGGTGGTAGCCAATTTAGTTTAGAGGGCGTAAGTTTATGCGCTATTTTAGGCATTGTGCTCAACCTTGTATTACCTAAGGCGCAGCCTCAAGAGAGTTAATAGTGCACGTAAGTTAAAAATATTGCACCAAAATAGCGCATTTTCAATGCGCTATTTTTTTAACCTATTAATAAATATACAAAAATAATAATGGTCTAGTATCTGCATTTAATTTCCAGAACGCATCGTATGCAAAGGAGTTACTATGTCAGAGGCCAATATTGTGGATATAACCCCGTTTTTAGCAAAACACCAACTGCCTTTAAAGTATCAATATTTGAGTGAGCAATATTTTGTTCCACTTGCGCATGACATCCTCGAATCTAAAAAAACAAATACTCCTATTTTTGTTGCCATAAATGGATGCCAGGGCTCAGGAAAAACAACACTCGCAGATTTTTTAGTTACGTGGTTTTCTAAAAACACACCACTTAACAGTGTTGCATTGTCAATTGATGACTTTTATTTAGCAAAAGAAGCACGTACTGAGCTTGCCAAAGACGTACATCCTCTTTTTACTACTCGCGGAGTACCGGGTACTCACGACGTAGCGTTAATGAATAGCACAATAACTAATTTACTGGCAGGAGAGGTAAACGTACCGCTTCCCCGTTTTAATAAACACGAAGACGACTGCGTGCCAATAAGTGATTGGCTAACAAATGAAAAGCCAGTTGATATTGTTATTTTAGAAGGGTGGTGCGTGGGCAGTGAGCCACAACCGCTGTTTTCATTGAGTGAGCCGCTTAACGAGTTAGAGCAACAGTTTGATAAAGAAGGCGTTTGGCGCCGCTGTGTAAATAGCTGTTTGGCAAATGAATATAAAGCCGTTTTTAACCTAATTGATTATACAGTTATGCTAAAAGCACCGAGTTTTAGTGATGTTTTTACATGGCGACAAGAGCAAGAACAAAAGCTAATAGCCAAAAAAGGTGAAGGCTCAGGCACCATGACTAACGAGCAATTGGTGTATTTTATTTCTCATTTTGAGCGCATTACGCGTGAGAACTTAAACACACTGAGCGCTAAAGCAAATGCTTTAATTGAACTTGATAGCAACCGAGATATTAGCGGTATGCACCTAACAAGTGATGACACCCTTCAACCTATTATTTTTACAGATTTGGACGGTACATTACTCGATCACGCCGATTACAATACAAATAATATTAGTGAGTTATTACAGCAGCTGCAAAATGCGCATATTCCTGTGGTGTTTAATACCAGCAAAACTTTTTGCGAAGTTATAGAGCTTAAAAACGATTTAAATATTCAACAACCTTTTATTGTCGAAAACGGTGCAGCAGTATTTATTCCAGAAGACTATTTTGAATTAAAGCCAATTGGTTGTAAAAAAGTAGGCGCTTATTGGTGCTACGCAATGGCAAAGCCGTTATCGAGTTTATTAAATGATTTAAATACTTTAAAGGCGGATTATAAAGCGCATTACAAATTGTTTAGTGACTTATCGAGTGAGCAAATTTCAGAGCTTACCGGGCTAAACGATGCACAAGCAAGACGCGCACAAACTCGCGATTATTCAGACCCTCTTTATTGGTATGGCAATGACGAATTACTCACAGCCTTTGTAAACGATGTTGAAGCACTCGGCTACGATATAAAAATTGGCGGACGCTTCATTCATATTGCCAAAAATACCGATAAAAGCGCTGCACAGCAGTGGTTAGTTAAACAGTTTACCCATCATTTCAGAAAGCCTCTCACGGTTATAGCACTGGGTGATAGCGATAACGATAAGCAAATGTTAGAGCACGCAAATATCGCCATTATTATTGCCAATCCGGCGAGTAAAAAGCCGGTTAAATTGTCGCACAACAAAGCACGATATTCTCAATCACCAGCACCGCTGGGCTGGATTGAAGAAATAACGTCGTTGCCGTGTATTAGCAGTATTTTAAGTATTTCTGAGGAGCAAACATCTCATGGCTGATTTTTACCAAAATGGCATTATTACAACACTACATAATATTGCCGACAGACCAATAGAAGACCTAGAAAAAGAGCTACTTACTTTTAGTAAGCAGCGCCCTATGGGGTTAATACTTCCTTCGCTATTTAGTGAACTTGAAGGCCCTGCGCTGCAAAATATAGTTAGTGAATTACGCGAAGTACCATATTTATCACAAATTACGATAGGCTTAGATAGAGCCGACGAAGCACAGTACCGTCATGCACTAGGCTTTTTTAAAGAGCTAAACCAAAACCATAAAGTATTATGGAACGACGGCCCACGCTTACAAGCACTAGATAAAGAATTACAAGAGCTAGGTGTTGCACCACGTGAGCTGGGTAAAGGGCGTAATGTGTGGTATTGCATGGGTTATAAATTAGCAACAGCAGAAGTAGAGTCTATCGCGCTGCATGATTGCGATATTTTAACCTACGACAGAAGCCTACTTGCTCGCTTAATTTACCCCGTTGCGCATCCGCGTTTTAACTATGAATTTTGTAAAGGGTTTTACCCGCGTACTGCTAATGGCAAAATTAATGGCCGTGTATCGCGCTTATTAGTAACGCCATTGCTTCGCTCATTTAAAACAATTTTAGGCAATACCGACTACCTTGAATATATGGACTCTTTTAGATACCCACTTGCAGGTGAGTTTTCGTTTAGACGCGATGTATTAAACGATATTCGTATCCCAAGTGATTGGGGCCTTGAAATAGGTGTACTGAGTGAAATGTATCGTAACTATTCGCATAACCGCTTGTGCCAAGTAGATATTGCCGATAATTATGACCATAAGCACCAAGAACTTTCACTTGATGATCAAAGTGCAGGTTTGTCTAAAATGTCGATTGATATTACTAAGGCATTGTTTAGAAAGCTGGCGACTCAAGGTGTTACTTTTACCAGCGAAACAATTCGTTCATTAAAAGCGACTTATTACCGTATCGGTTTAGATTTTATAGAAACGTATCATAACGACGCGCTAATGAACGGGTTAACGCTTGATGTACACCAAGAAGAAAAAGCAGTAGAAATGTTTGCACAAAATATTATGGAAGCAGGGCAACACTTTTTAGAAAACCCAATGGAAGCGCCATTTGTGCCAAGTTGGAACCGTGTTGTATCAGCAATGCCAGACGTACTTGAGCGCTTAAAAGAAGCCGTAGAGCTAGATAACAAAGAATATAGTTAACCTGCGTGCAGGTTAACTAGCCTATAAGTCTAAACAATAAATATTAGGGGCGCATGTGAGCACAGTTAGCGAATTATTTTTACAACGAGTAGAGCAACATCTTCATATTATTTATGAGGGTGTTGAGCTGCCTTTATCGGTTACTGAGCTTGCTCAGCAACTCATTAAAATTATATTAGGTAGCAATGCACTGCGCGACCCGACACCCCATACAAACCGGTGGGATGAACAAGATATAGTATTGATTGCTTATGGCGACTCTATTATTAAACACGATGATAGTGAATTTGCCGTATCGAGCCCAATGGAGGCACCGCTTAAAACACTACACAGGTTTATAAAAGAGCAATGTGATATGCAGTTAAATGCGCTGCACATATTGCCATTTTACCCGTACAGCTCAGACGAAGGCTTTGCCGTAATGAACTACGTGCAAGTGAATGAGTCCTTGGGTGATTGGGGAGATATTCAAAATATCGCTAAAGATGTAAAGCTAATGGCGGATTTGGTTATTAACCATTGCTCAAGCAGAAGTGTATGGTTTGAGAACTTTTTAAATGATTTACACCCGGGTAAAGATTATTTCAAAACGGCGAGCTTAACGGATGATTTAAGCCAAGTTGTACGCCCGCGAACCTCATCGTTATTAAATACTGTAACAACGCCAAGCGGTGAAAAGCACGTATGGTGTACGTTTAGTCACGATCAGGTTGATTTTGACTTTGGCAATCCTGATGTACTTAAAGAGTTTGTGGGAATAATTAGGCATTATTTAGACAATGGCGTGCGTTTGTTTAGGCTTGATGCGGTTGCATTTTTGTGGAAACAGCTTAATACAAGTTGTATTAACTTGCCGCAAACACATGAAGCCGTAAGGCTAATGCGAACACTTATTGAGCACGCAGAGCCGAGCGTAGTTATAATTACCGAAACCAATATTCCAAATCAAGAAAACCTGTCTTATTTTGGTAATGCCAACGAAGCGCACAGTATTTATAACTTTGCACTGCCGCCTTTATTGCTTCATACATTACTTAGTGGCGATAGCACTGCAATTAAGCATTGGATGATGAGCATGCCGCCTGCGCAAAATGGTACGGCATACTTTAATTTTATAGCCTCGCACGATGGAATAGGGCTCAGACCAATTGAAGGTTTATTACAACCCAGTGAAGTGGCGTCACTTGTAAGTACCACTATGCAATTTGGTGGTCGTGTATCTATGCGAACCAGTAACGATGGAACGCATACACCGTACGAGCTAAATATTGCTTTATTTGATGCTCTCCAAGGGACGCACAATGGCCCAGATAAGTTTGGCCTGGAGCGGTTTATGTGTGCTCACGCAATTATGTTTGCGCTTGAAGGTATCCCAGGGCTTTATATTCATAGTTTGTTGGGTACAACTAACGATTACGAACGCTTTGAAAACTCTCAGCATAACCGTGCTATTAACCGCCATCGTTGGCAAGAGTCAAAGCTACTGGCGGCAATTGGTGAAAAGTACAGTCATCATCATAAAGTGTTTAACGGCATAAAAAGTTTATTGGCAGTACGCAAAAAGCAAAGTGCCTTCCACCCAAATGCTACACAGTTTACGCTGCATTTAGCAGGGGGATTATTTGGTTTTTGGCGACAAAGTATAGACAGACGCCAAAGCATATTTTGTGTTTATAACATTAGCGATAAACCACAAACACTCACATTGGCCGACTTAAACTTAATTAACACCCAAAAGTGGTTTGATTTGGTGGCAGATAAAACGATTGAAGAAAGCCAATTAACAATAGAGCTAGAACCATACCAAAGCGTGTGGCTGAGTAATATTAAATAAAATGTATTAAAAAAGGCTCGCACTGCGAGCCTTTGTTTTAACTAGGGCGTGTTGATCTTTGTGGATTGAAATTTGTTCAATCTAGGGGCGATCAAATCGCGACGCGAGGTTTGTAACCTAGTGGGCTCGATAACTGCTCCTGCGTTATTCTACTGGCTTACATCCATGTAAGAATAAGTAAAAACCGAGCAAAGCTTCCGCGTCCTGCTCACGCCCCTTACCTACATCCATGTAGGTAACAAAGAGTTAATCGCCCCTAGAAAGAACCCTTCGGGTTGAGGGATCCCCACTTTATCCAGCGGCCTCTTTTTCGTAATTCAAAATAAAGTTTTTTAAACTTTTTTCTATATAGCTTTGTGTAATACGTCTCTTACATAGCTTTATGACTTGCTTGGCTAAGG